>PNJK01000019.1 GCA_013821825.1 Rhodobacter sp. | reverse complement strand
GGCGCCGAATGGGACAAGCTGGTGTCGAACGGCGGTCGGATCGGCCAGCTTGCGGCCCGTGCCGGGGCGGATGACGAACTGGAAAAGCTGCGACTGCAGGTCGTGGCGATGCGCGAAAAGGCGCAGGCCCGCCTTGGCCGCAAGTTCGAGATGCTGCTTGGCACCGAACACCGCTATGGCGCGGTCGATGATACGCTGTTGCGCCGCTATGTCTGCGTAGGCGACGAAGAGGCCGGCTCCGCCGATCAGGGCCGGTTCACCGACATCACCAAATCCGCCGACCTCTATATCGAGCGTGAGGACATTCCCGTCTCGCTCTGCGTCCGCGACACGCCCGGCGTGAACGACACGTTCATGATGCGCGAGCAGATCACGATCAACGCCGTGCGTGACAGCCGGTCCTGTATCGTCGTTCTATCCGCGCATCAGGCGCTGACCACGATGGACATGGCGCTGATCCGCCTGATCGCGCACCGCCAGTCGCGCGAGATCATCATTTTCGTCAACCGGATCGACGAACTGCCCGATCCGGCGACCCAGGTGCCGGAAATCCACCGGTCGATCCTTGAGACGCTGGAAAAGAACAACGCGCCGCAGGATATCGACATCATCTACGGCTCGGCCCAGTGGGCGAATGCGGTGCTTCAGGGTCAGATTGACGACATGACCGACGACAGCACGGAGTCCGCGATAAACTGGACCCGCGCCGCTTTCGCCGACAAGATGGACAGCTGGACTGCCGAACAGCTGGTCTGGCATGCTTCGGGCGTGCCCGCCCTTCTGGATGCGCTGGGACAGCGGATGTACGAAGGCCCGGTGCACGAAGCACTGCAGAAGTCGGCGCGTCAGGCGCTGAACCTGGCGCAGAGCCTTGATGTCGTCGATCAGGTCCGCATCCTTGAATCCGACGGCCAGCTGGACCGCACCATGACGCCGCAGCAGCTTGACAGCGAGCTGCTCAAGATCGAGAAGGCTGCCGTCGAAAAGCTGACCCTGCTGACCGACAACGCCTGCAAGGATTTCACCAACCGGATCGACCAGTCCTACGAACGCTTCCTGGAACGGGCGACGAACTCGCTTATCGAACATCTGCAGGCCAACGGCGAGGATGCCACCTGGCACTACAGCCCGCTCGGCCTTCGGATGCTGCTCAGTTCCAGCTATCAGGTGGTGCTGAAGAAGATGCATGGCATCGCCGCGGACGTGAACAACGAAACAGCCGTGCGGATTGCCGATCTTTACGGAAAGACCTTCTCGATCACCGTCGAGGGCTTCAAGATCGAGACGCCGGTTGTGTCCTATATCCCGCCGCCGATCAACCTTGGTCAGACCATCGCTCTCGACCTTCAGGTCGGCTGGTGGAAGGGCTGGTGGCAGCGGCGCCGCGGCTACAAGGCCTTTGCGCAGGATTTCTACAAACTGATCCGCGCCGAGACCGATCCGATCATCAACGATCTCAAGACCATCCAGATCGGCCTCTTCCGCGAGCGGACGCAGAATACCTTGCGGGACTTCCTGCAGGAACAACGCGAACTACTGATGAGCGCGCTTGCCAGTTCGGAAGTCTCGATGGAAGAGATGAAAGAGCTGTTCGGCGTCAACGCCTGGGAAGACCGGCAGGAATGCCTGGCGTCGATCATGGACGAACTTGGCGTCTATGCCGAGTAAGGCCGTACCGCGCAGGAAAGGACAATAACCTATGCCTTTGACCCGCAAACCCCGCATCGCCATCATGGGCGAATTCAGCTCGGGGAAGAGCACGCTTTGCAATGTCTTGATGGGCGCCAGGCCCTTGCTTGAAAAGGTGACCGCCACCCAGCTGCCACCGGTGTGGCTGTCCTACGGCGAGGCCGACGCCTATACGATGGGGCTGGACGGTCAGGCCTATGATCTGGACGTGGCCGATCTGGAATCCGTATCGCTTGAGACGACGGAACACGTCCGCATCTACATGAAAAGCGACATCCTGCGCTATTGCGACCTGATCGACATGCCCGGCATTTCCGACCCCAGCATGTCCCCCGAAGTCTGGGAGCGGATGGCGCACCTTGCGGATGGCGTCCTGTGGTGCACCCATGCAACGCAAGCCTGGCGGCAATCCGAGTCGGGCGTCTGGTCAACCTTCCCCGAGGAAATGCGCCCTTACAGCCTGCTGCTCGTTACCAGGTTCGACAAGATCGTGAACCAGTCGGATCGGACAAAGGTTATGAAGCGGGTGATTGCGGAAACCAATGACCAGTTCGCCGATATCCTTCCTATCTCGCTGCTGAAGGCCATGAAGGCCGGCGATGATGAGGAGAAATGGATCGAAAGTGGCGCACAGGACCTGACCTCCGCCTTGTTCGAGGTCATCCACCGGCTGATCGACGAGGGTTTCCCCGAAAGAGGCGCGGAAGATGCTCCCGCCATCACGCCAGAGCCTGTCGAAAACTCCGACACCGGCCAAAGCTTCATAGGACGGACCTTCGAGCGGCTTGCGGCCATCCGGAACATGCCCGTGGTCAAGGTCATGCCCCGGCGAGTTGCGGCAGGGGAAAGGCTTCTGCGCACTGATAGGCCAACGGCCGAGGCGGGGCCGTCAATGGTGTCATTCTCGGACGATTCGGACGGACTGCTTGCCATGAACCGGTCGCAGGGCCAATAAGGCAGCAGTACCGGAAGGAACGCGACAGTGGGAGTCATCGAAAGCCTCGGTGCCGTGGTGAAGGCCTATCCGCAAGCGCGCGCCGTCGCATTTGCGGACCTGTCTTCCAGCATGATCCTGGCAAGTCAGGGCCGGGATGATGTCACGCAGGAAATCCTGGACCGGCTGTGCAAGCAAGCACGTGCCAGCTTCGACGATCCGCTGTTTTCGCTTTCGGTCGAAGCGTTTGGCGAACCGCACGGCGCGATCGTGATGGGGTTGGAGAGCGTGCGCGTCTTTCTGCGATCAGAAAGCGAGCCGGCGGACGCGTTGTGCTGCATTTGCGATCATGGCATTGACCTTGCTGGATTTGTGGCCAGAATCCGCGAAACGCTCGAACACATCACTGCTGGTGGGTAACGGGGTAAGATCTAGTCGGGATCGGGCACGCCGTTGAACAAGGGAACTCTTCCGATCATTGCCCGTCTGCAAAGTCTGCAGTCAGCCGCCCGTGTTGCGCCGGGCGGGGCACGGGTGATTGCCTCGATCTCGGATCAAAGCCCGCTGGCCGCGCTTCTGCGCGAGGTCAATGAGACGATGTTGGGCCGGGCCCTGGCATTTGAATCGAGCAACGGCACCAGTCTGACACTGGAAGTCTCGGGTCGGCGCGTGCTGCGTCTTACCGCGGCCAATGGTTTGTCGGGGGTGGACAGCTGCCTTTCCGCTCAAGCCCTTGAAGATGAACACAAGGACGACCTGATCAAGCTGCTTCAGTCCGTCGCCGCGCCGCGCTGCGAGTTGCGAGTAAGCGCGTCAAGGATCGGGCGCGAACGGGAAGAAGTCAGCATCGGCCTGCCCGTGGCCTTGCTGGCGGACCTTTTGTTGATCGACCTGAACCTGCCGGAAGCGGCCAGCGAACCGGGGCTTGAGCCGGAACCCCCACCTGAACTTGAACCCAAGGCCCTGCCCAGGTCGAAAGTACGGTTGCCACCAGCGGCGTCAGAACCTGGACCCGGCTTGGCAACCGGGCCAATGCTGGGCCGATTTGCGCGCGGATGCAGCCCGGCACTGATTGCCTGGCTTATCGTCGGGGGCGAGGAAGACGGAACCACTGACGGCCCGGAAGAAATGATATCCCATCTTCAGGGCTTTCTGGAAGTCGAGGGCGAGGCGCTGTCGCTTCAGCTTGACCAGATCTCCACCGAGCCCGGCACGCCGGTCTGCATCCAGCTTGGGGCAACGCTAACCGAAGGTCACAGCATCCTTTGCGCCCGGTCGGGCGAGGGTTTCCTTCTGGGCGTGATCGAGGGCGACGGCACCCAGACCCTGATGCGCGCCTGGGCTGCTGCGCTGGCCTAGCGGTCAGTGACGCCGCTGGCCTTCGGTGTCGAACTGAAAGATGCGGTCAAGCAATAGCGTCAGGTGAACCTGTTCCGACACCGCGTATTCATGTTCGCCGAACAGCCGAACCGTCAGCAGGCCGTGCTGCGGGTGGCGGGCATAGACCAGCGTTTCACCCCCCAGCTTTTCGACATGGCTTACTTCGGCGGCAATCTCTCCATCTTCGCGGGAAATGGTCAGGTGTTCAGGCCGGACCCCGACCTGTCCCGGTGCAAAGCCAAGGCTTGCGGCATCGAGGAAATTCATCTGCGGACTGCCGATGAACCCTGCTACGAAAGTGTTGGCGGGGTTGTTGTAAAGCTCCATCGGGGTGCCGACCTGTTCCACGCGGCCTGAACGAAGGACGACGATCCGGTCGGCCAGGGTCATCGCCTCCACCTGATCGTGGGTCACATAGATCATGGTCGCCTTCAGGTCGCGGTGCAGGCGTGCGATCTCGATCCGGGTGGCGACCCGCAGGGCTGCATCCAGGTTGGAGAGCGGTTCGTCGAACAGGAACAGCTTTGGCGTCCGCACTATGGCCCGGCCGATGGCGACACGCTGGCGCTGGCCACCGGAAAGTTCGGCCGGGCGGCGGTCAAGCAGTGGGCCAAGTTCCAGCATGGCGGCGGCCTTGTCGGTAGAGGCCGTGATTTCGGCCCTTGGCTTGCCAGCCTGTTTCAGGGCCAAGGCCATGTTGTCGCGCACTGTCAGGTGCGGATAAAGCGCATAAGTCTGGAACACCATTGCCAGTTCGCGCTTGGCCGGGGCCACATCATTGACGCGCTTGCCATCCAGCAGGATGTCGCCATCGGTTGCATCCTCCAGCCCTGCGATGATGCGCAGGAGCGTGGATTTTCCGCAGCCCGAAGGCCCGACGAAAACGCAGAACTCGCCGTCCTCCACCTTCAGATCAACAGCCTTGATCACCTCGGTCGATCCGAAGCTCTTGCTTATGGATTTCAGTTCCAGCGCGCCCATCCGGTCCTCACAATTTCACGGGCTTGCCGGACCGGACGCTTTCGTCCGCGGCAAGACAGATGGCAAGCGACTGAACGGCATCTTCCATATGCCGCGTCAGGTCGAGGTTCTCGGCAATCGCCCGCGCCACGAAGGCCTGCTCGCGTTCACAAAGTTCCTGATGGCCGGGCTCATCCGCCATGTTCAGGTCCTGATCCGGCTGGCCGACCCGATGGATGCGCAGCTTCGAGGTCTTGGTATGGGTGTCATGGTCATCCGATTTCGCGCCCTCCGGCATCTTGATCGACACCGCACCGTTCGGGCTGACCACGTCCTTCACGAAAAAGGCCGTGTCAGACATCATCGGACCCCAGCCAGCCTCATACCAGCCGATCGAGCCATCGTCGAAAAGCACCTGAAAATGGCCGTAGTTGTACATGTCCGGTGCGATTTCGTTCGACAGCCGCAGACCCATGCCCCGCACTTCGACCGGCTTGGCATCGGTGATCTGGCACATCACGTCGACGTAATGGACCCCACAGTCAACGATGGGACTTGTGGTCTGCATCAGCTGCTTGTGGACCTCCCAGGTCGGGCCCGACGATTGCTGGTTGAGGTTCAGCCGGAACACATAGGGCCCGCCCAGGCCGCGCGCTTCGGCGATCAGGCGCATCCAGCTGGGGTGGTGCCGCAGGATGTAACCGACGACCAGCTTCTTGCCGTTGGCCTTGGCGCAGTCCACCACGCGGCGGGCATCGGCTGCCGTCGTCGCCAGAGGTTTTTCGACGAAGACATGTGCCCCGGCCTCCATTGCGGCGACGGCGAAATCGGCGTGGCTGTCCGAATAGGTCGACACGTTCACAAGGTCCGGTTTCAGCCGTGCCAGAGCCGTCTTGAAATCCGGCTCGACTGCATAGTCCGCCAGCGACGGGTCCAGCCGCGGGGTGCTGCGGTTGACCAGACCAACCAGATCGAAGGCCCGATTGCGGTGATAGGCCAGCGCATGGCTGCGCCCCATGTTGCCCAGACCTGCGACAAGAACACGGATCATCTGCCCGTCTTTCATTTGACAGCTCCTGCGGTGATCCCGCGGATCAGCTGACGCGAGAAGATGAGATAGAGGACCAGAACCGGCACGATCGCCAGAGACAGGGCCGCCAGCACTGCGTTCCAGTTGGTCACGAACTGCCCGATGAAGACCTGCGCGCCCAGAGTGACCGTCTTCACCTCTTCGCTTGGCGCAAGGATCAACGGGAACCAAAGGTCATTCCAGATCGGGATCATGGTGAAGACCGCCACTGTCGCCATCGCCGGCCGCACCAGCGGCAGGACCAGGCTGAAGAAGATGCGGTATTCCGAAAGCCCGTCGATGCGGCCGGCGTTCTTCAGGTCGTTCGAAACGGATTTCATGAACTCCGACAGGATGAAGACCGCAAGCGGCAGGCCCTGTGCCGTGTAGACCAGGATCAGCGCGGTCAGCGTGTTCACAAGTCCGGATGCGACCATGATCTCAAGGATTGCCACCGTTCCAAGCCGGATCGGAATCATGATCCCCAGCGCAAGATAGAGACCCATCAGGGTATTGCCGCGAAAGCGGTATTCGCTTAGCGCGAAGGCGGCCATGGCGCCAAACAGAAGAACGAAGAACAGGCTGGCCGCTGTGACGATCAGGCTGTTCTGGAAATACAGGAAGAAGTCCCCCTGCTTCATCACCGTCTGATAGCCGATCAGATCGAAGTTCCCCGGCAAGGGTAGCGCCAAAGGGTCGGCAAAGATCGCCTTCCGGCTTTTGAAGCTGTTGATGACGATGACAAAGACCGGAAACAGGGCGATCAGGGTATAGGTCAGCAGAACCGCATGTGCCGCCACGGTCCGCCCGGTAGACATGCGCGCGCTCATCAGAACTGATACCTCCGCAGCCGGGTCTGGATGCCGAACAGGTACACGCAGACCCCGATCAGGATGATGCCGAACATCGACCCGGCGATGGCCGACCCCATGTAGGGATCGCCCAGCTGCAACTGAAAGCCGAAGAAGGTGCGATACAGGAAGGTGCCCAGGATATCAGTGCTGAAATCCGGACCCGCCAACGCGCCCTGGGCCACATAGATCAGGTCGAAGGCGTTGAAGTTGCCGACGAAGGTCAGGATCGAGATGATCCCGATCGAAGGCAGGATCAACGGCAGCTTGATCTTCCAGAACTGCGACCAGCCGGTGATGCCGTCCATCTCGGCCGCCTCCAGCACCTCATCGGGGATCGACAGAAGCGCTGCATAGATCAGCATCATCGGGATGCCGACAAACTGCCAGACACTGACCAGTGCCAGAGCCGTCAGCGCGTATTCCTCTTTGCCAAGCCAGGGCGTGAACAGGAACTTGAGGCCCACCGCATCCAGCATTCCGGGCGCTATCCCCCAGATCGGGGACAGGATCAGCTTCCAGACAAATCCGACGATCACGAAGGACAGGATCGTCGGGATGAAGATCGCCGTGCGGTAGAAGACCGCCATGCGAAGACGTGGGGTCGACAGGATCGCCGCCAGTGCAATCCCGATCGGATTCTGCACCAGCATGTGAATCACGAAGAACCAGGTATTGTTGCCCAGCGCGTTCCAGAACGCATCCGACCACAGCGCATCTCCGAACAGCTTGGCAAAGTTGCCCAGGCCAACGAACATCCGCGCGCCCGCCTCGCCTTTGTTGAACAAGGACTGCAGCAGGGTCCCGAACAGCGGAATGATCATCAATGCGGAATAGACCAGCACCGCCGGGGCAAGAAAAACCGCGATGTGCCAGCGCACGGGCTTGCCCGAAGCCATGACCTACCCTTCCACTTTGATCTTTTCGGAAATACCTGGCGGGAGTCCGGGGGGCGCGAAGCCCCCCGGGGTCCGACGGTTCGGGTTACTTTTGCGGCTCGTACCAGCTGGCCAGACCGTCCTGCAGGCGCTTGGCCGCGTCTTCCGGGGTCTCGGACCCACGGATCACGTTGGCGGATGCGTTCCAGGTCTCGTTCTCCAGGTTCGGCGTGCCGCGCGAAAGGATCTGGTAGGTCGACCGGATCGTCGACTGGCACTTGCCGCGCCAGGACACGAACTCCTGCGCCAGCGGATCGGCCATTTCCACCGGGGTTGAATTCAGGCTGAAGAAGCCGGGGAGGGCGTTGGCGTAAAGCGTCGCGAACTCGGGGCTGCCCACCCAGTCGAGGAACACTTTCGCCGCCTCGGCATTTGGCGATTTCGAGTTCAGGCCAATGGCGATGTCAGTGTGGTCGCTGATATAGCAGGTATCCCCGGCAGCGCCGACCGGCGGCGGGAAGGCGCCCATCTTGAACGTGGCCTGAGCGTTGAAGCCGCTGATCTCCCACGATCCGGCCGGATAGATTGCCGCGCGGCCCAGGGTGAACAGGTTCTGGCTGTCCGGGTAGGTCTGTGCTTCGAACCCGTCGCCCAGATAATCCTTCCACTTCGCCAGTTCGGTAAGCGGGGCCACCCATTGCGGGTCGGTCAGCTTCTGGGTCCCCGCAATCAGCGCCAGACGCCCTTCCTCGCCCTTCCAGTAGTTCGGCCCGATGTTGTTATAGCCCATCGTGGCCGCTTCCCACTGGTCGTTGGTGCCCATCGCCATCGGAATATAGGTGCCATCGGCCTTGATGGTGTCGAGTGCGGCAAAGAACTCATCCCTGGTCGCCGGCACGGCGATGCCCAGCGCTTCGAACGCATCTGCGTTGTAGATGAAGCCGTGAATCACCGATGCCATCGGCACGCAGAAAGTGGCGCTGCCGTCGTCGGTCTGCCAGGCCGATTTCGCAACCGGCGAGAAGTTGGCCATGCTGGCAAGGCCGGAAAGGTCTGCGAGGTAGCCCTGGTTGTAAAGCTCAAGGGATGCGTCGAAGGGGCGGCAGGTGATCAGATCGCCCGCAGAACCTGCCGACAGTTTGGAATTCAGCGCGGCGTTGTATTCCGCCGGGGCGGTGGGGGCGAACACGACCTTGATGCCGGGATTCTGCGCCTCGAAAGCCGGGATGATGCTGTCCTGCCATATCGTCAGGTCATCGTTGCGCCAGCTTTCGATGGTCAAGGTCACGTCCTGCGCATGGGCCGCTCCACCCAGCAAGGCGCTGGCGAGAAGGGCAAGGCGAATGGTCTTCTTCATTGCAGTCTCCCTGTTGCGGGCGCTTGCCCGGTTGGTATCAGTCATTTCTCCATGGCAGCGGTCAGATGACCGCCAGACATTGCGAGTCGCGATAGCGCCGCTTCTGGTGTCGCGCCCCGGGCCACCAGGACAGCAGGTTTCACCGCGCCTTCCGTTTGGTCAAGCGCTGCGCGGGCGCTGGCGACATCCACCCCTGCCACCTGCGCCACGATCCGCGCCGCGCGGTCCCGCAGCTTGGCGTTGTCGGCGATCACGTTGACCATATGGCCATCATGCACATGACCCAGACGCACGCCAACCAGAACCGAAATCAGGTTCAGCGCCACCTTCTGCGCCGTGGCCGCGCCAAGGCGGGTCGATCCGGCCACGATCTCGGCCCCCGTCTCCAGCAGCACCGGGGCGTCGGCCATGCGCAGAAGGGCAGCCCCCGGCACATTCGCCACCCCAACCACCCGGGCGCCAAGGCGCGCAGCCCCTTCGGCCACGGCAAGCGTGTAAGGGGTCGAACCCGAGGCTGAAACGCAGATCACAACGTCCCCGTCCCCCAGTTCCGCCCTGACCAGATCAGCAGCAGCCAGCGCCGGGTCATCCTCGACCCCACCGGTCATCTTCAGCAAGGCATCTGCTCCCCCGGCAAACAGCATCGGCGTTCGCGACGGAGGGATGCCGAAAGTGCCCAGCATCTCCAGGCAATCGGCAAGCGCCATCAGGCCGGACGACCCGGCGCCGGCATAGGCCAGCTTGCCGCCATCACGCAGGGCCGTGAAAGCCAGGTCCGCTGCCACCTCAACCGCGGCAAGCACGGGCCGGACGGCCGCAAAGGCGCCTTCCTGCGCCGTCAGCGCCCGCGCCAACACCTGGCCCGCCGGGACGAGATGCAGCCCGGCAGACAATGGATGCAGCGCCTCAGTCGGACGATCAGCCATGTGATTCTCCCTACCTCCAAACAATGCCAAAACAATACCACTTGTAAAGATGTAACTGACATTCCGGGATTATCAGGTCAAAATCGGCCGAAAAGAGATACCACTTTCAAAATGGTCTTGTTTTGGTATTCTCTTGCCCGGAGGATTCGGATGACGCTTTACCTGGGGATCGACGGCGGGGGGACCGGCTGCCGCGCTGCGGTTGCCGAGGCATCGGGCCGTATCCTTGGCGAAGGCCATGCTGGCCCGGCCAACATCGCCAGCGATCTTGACGCCGCACGGGCCAACATCCTTGCAGCCACTACAGAGGCGCTGACCATGGCCCTTGGCAGCGCGCAGGTCGCGCGGACCTTGCCAACCCTGTCTGCCGGGCTTGGCCTTGCCGGAGCGAACGCGGCGGGGGTCCCGGATCGGCTGCGGGCAACCCTGCCCTTCGCGCGGCTACGGGTGGAGACAGATGCGATTGCTGCGGTGAAAGGTGCGCTGCGCGACCGCGACGGGATCGTTGCGGCATTGGGAACCGGATCGGTCTTTGCGCGGCAAACGGGCGGCGTGATTCGCCAGATCGGCGGTTGGGGGCTGGTTCTGGGCGATGAGGGCAGCGGCGCGTGGCTTGGCCGTGCTGCGCTGCGCATGGCCCTGCGCGCGGCGGAGGGGTTCATCGCGCAGACCCCATTCCTGCGGCAACTGCATGAAGACTTCGGCGGGACCGAAGGGGTCATCGCCTTTTCCTTGTCCGCCAATCCCGCCGATTTCGCTGCCCTTGCGCCCCGTATCCTTGGGGCGGACGATCCAGCTGCCCAGACGCTTCTGGCAAAGGCTGCGGAGGAGGTGACCGCCTCGATCGCTGTGCTTCAGTCCGGTCATCCGCTGCCGGTGACCTTCATCGGCGGGCTTGGTCCGGCCTACGCCAGCCGCCTTGCCGGGCGCTGGCCCATCGCCCCCGCCCTTGGTTCTGCCCTTGACGGCGCCCTTCTCCTTGCGCGGGAGGCCGCGTGATGGACGGGCTGTTCTCACCCGAAGGATTCGCCACCGGGGCCGGGCCGCTTTACCTGCAACTGCAACGCCGGATCGCCGATGCGATGGCAGTCGGCGTCCTGCTTCCGGGGTCCAGCCTTCCGGCCGAACGCGACATTGCGGCAATGACCGGACTTAGCCGCGTCACGGTGCGCAAGGCGATCGAGGCGCTGGTGGCTTCGGGCCAACTGGTGCAACGGCGCGGTTCCGGTACATTCGTCGCACCCAGGGTCGAACGCCTGGAACAGGCCCTGTCCCTCCTGACGTCTTTCACCGAAGACATGGCGCGGCGCGGCAAGACGGTGGAATCGGTCTGGATTTCACGCAGCATCCAGTCGCCGACGCCCGAAGAGGTGATGGCCCTTGGCCTTGGCGCCGGCGACAGGGTCGCACGCCTGGAACGCGTTCGGCGGTCGGATGGTGTCCCCCTGGCCATTGAGCGCGCGTCGCTCTCGGCCCGTGTGCTGCCCGATCCCGAAGCCGTGGAAACCTCGCTTTATGCCTTGTTAGAGACGTCTCACCACCGCCCGGTCCGTGCCGTTCAGCGCATTTCGGCCGCCAATCTTGGCCCGCGGGATGCGGAACTTCTGGGAGTGCCGCCCGGCGCCGCCGGTCTCAGGATCGAGAGGATCGGCTATCTCGCCTCGGGCCGCGTGGTTGAATTCACCCGGTCGCTTTACCGTGGCGATGCCTATGACTTCGCGGTCGAACTGAAGCTTGCCCCAGAGCACGGAAGGTCCCCAGCATGACCAGCCCGGACCACACACCGTCCCACATGGCCCGCGAGGTGGCGGAAATCCCGGATGCTGCGCGCCGGTTCCTTACCCTGTCCGCAGCGGCCACGGCAAAGGCGGCCGAGGCGATGCGCAAGACCGACCCTGCGTTGGTCGTGACCGTCGCGCGGGGGTCGTCCGACCATGCCGCGACCTATCTGAAGTATGCGGTGGAACTGTTGGCAGGGGTTCCCGTAGCCTCGGTCGGGCCGTCCATCGCGTCGATATACCAGCGCCCCTTGCGGCTGGGGCGCGCAGCCTGCATCGGAATCTCGCAGTCTGGCCAAAGCCCTGACATCGTGGAAATGATCCGGGCAGCGGGCGAGGGTGGTGCGCTCACGGTTGCGATCACCAATCATGCCGCCAGCCCGATGGCCACGGCTTCGGCCCATTGCCTTGCCCTGCAGGCCGGGCCGGAGCAAAGCGTCGCCGCGACCAAGACCTTTGTAAGCTCTGTCCTTGCCGGTCTGGCCCTGCTGGCCGAATGGCAGGAGGATGACGGTCTTCGCAAGGCTGTCGCGGCCCTTCCGGACGCCTTCGCGCAGGCACTGGCTGTGGACTGGTCCCCCCTTGCCGCGCGGCTGTCGCGGGCGCAGTCGCTTTATGTGCTGGGGCGTGGTCCGGCCTTCGCCATTGCGAACGAGGCCGCGCTCAAGTTCAAGGAAACCTGCGGGCTGCACGCGGAAAGCTTCTCGGCTGCCGAGGTGTTGCACGGCCCCTCCGCCATCGTGCAGGCGCAGTTTCCGGTGCTGGCGCTGGGGGTCGAGGACGCGGCATTGCCGAAGCTGACCGAAACCGCCGCCCGGCTGGCCGCACAAGGGGCGCATGTCTTCGTCACCGGGGCCGATGTGACAGGGGCCACGCGGCTCCCGTCGGTGTCCGGTCTGCATCCGCTGTGCGCCCCGCTGGTTCTGTCGGTGTCGTTCTACGCCTTCATCGAGGCCCTCGCCCGCCGCCGCGGCTTTGACCCCGACGTTCCCCCCCACCTGCGCAAGGTGACGGAGACCCTGTGATGGCCCATATCTACTCCGGCGCCGCGGTCTTCGACGGCACAAACCTTGTTCCGGATGCAACCCTGCGGGTCGAAGATGGTCTGGTGACCGGACCGGGGCCGGGCGAGGTGGTGCAGCTGGACGGAGGCATCCTTGCGCCCGGTTTCCTCGACCTGCAAGTCAACGGAGCCGGGGGCCGGATGGTTGACGGCAGTTGCGATGCCGCGATGCTGGCCGAGATGTGCGCCATCCATGCAGGTTTGGGTTCGACCGGCATCCTGCCGACCCTGATCACCGAAACAGCCGAGGCGACCGGCCGCGTAATCGCTGCGGGGATCAAGGCTGCCCAACGGCGGACGCCTGGCTTTCTTGGCCTGCATCTGGAAGGTCCGCACCTTGACCCGCAGCGAAAAGGTGCACACGACGTCTCGCTCATCCGGCCGATGACCGAAGACGACCTTGTCCGGCTGCTGGATGCAGCCGGGAAGCTGCCCTCGCTGATGGTCACGCTGGCCCCGGAGGGTGCTTCGCCTGACCAGATAACGCGGCTTGCCGGGGCAGGGGTCATCGTCAGCCTTGGCCATAGTGACTGCACCCACGCAGCCGCCACCGCCGCCATTGCCGCCGGGGCGCGATGCGTGACGCATCTCTTCAACGCGATGAGCCAGCTTGGCAACCGTGAACCCGGCCTTGTGGGCGCGGCGCTGACCCAGCCGGTCCATGCCGGACTGATCGCCGACGGCATCCATGTGGCCCCCGAAACCATCCGCATTGGCATGGCCGCCTGCCCGGATCGACTGTTTCTGGTGTCCGACGCCATGGCCACTGCGGGCAGCGACCTGACCGAATTCGCCCTGAACGGTCGCCGCATCCTGCGGCGGGACGGACGGCTGACGCTGGAGGATGGCACACTTGCCGGCGCAGACCTTTCCCTTCCCCGCGCCGTGGGCGTGATGATCGGCCTTGGCACACCGCCCGCAGTGGCGCTTGCCATGGCTACCTCGCGCCCGGCTGCCTGCCTTGGCCGAGACGGCCAGCTTGGCCACCTGACCCCCGGTCGGGTGGCCGACATGGTGCATCTTGCCCCAGACAGCAGTTTGCGCGGCGTCTGGCGCGCCGGGCAGCGGATATTGTGACGCCAGAGAGTGCGCCAGACTGTGGCCACCCTGCGGCCTTTCCCTAAAACTCAATCGGTTAAGCGAGTGTAAAGCCTGTGGAGGCTATCCCTGATCCCGGGTGTGAATACGGGTGTATGGGATGGCAGCGCAGGGCAACGCCGCGCCGGTCATCATCAAGCGCAAGAAGGTCGTTCAGGGTGGCGGTCACCACGGCGGGGCATGGAAAGTGGCCTACGCTGACTTCGTGACTGCAATGATGGCGTTTTTCCTCTTGATGTGGCTTCTGAACGCGACAACGGAAAAGCAGCGAAAGGGGATCTCGGATTACTTCAGTCCGACGATCCCGGTGAGTCGCGTCTCGGGCGGGGGCGATGGAGCCTTTGGCGGCGACAGCGTCTTTGCCGAAGATACGATGGCCAATACGGGAACCGGCGCGATGGACCGCAAGGAAGCCGCCGCGTCGTCTAATGCCGCTGGCGATGACGCCGGTCGTGGCGCGGCCGGCGAAGGCCGCGCCCAGTCCGAACTTGAGGATGTGGAAAAGGCGCTTCTTGCGCGAGGCGGCGAAAGCAACACGATGGAACGGCTCTTGCGCCACGTCGTCACCAAGGTAACCGATGAAGGCCTGGTGATCGAGATTTTCGATCTGCCCGACGCTCCGCTTTTCAAGGGAGAGACTGCCGAGGCGCTGCCCGTGACACTGGCCGTAGCCGATCTGCTGGCCGAAGTGCTGAACCTGACCACCAACCAGATCGCGGTGAACGGCCATGTGCGCGCCTATCCTGTCACGCTGATCAACAACCCGGTCTGGGACCTTTCGGCTGATCGCGCGCAGTCGGCCCGGGTGATGCTGGAAACGGCAGGGATCGCCCCGGAAAGGATGCAGCGGATCGGTGGCTTTGCCGATCGCAAGCCCGCAACGTCGGACCCGGCGGCCCTTCGCAACAACCGGATCGAAATCATTCTGCTGCGGCGCGACCGATAGGTGAATAGGTCGCATTTTATCTGTTAGGCTGATGTTAAGCCGCCTGAGTGCAGCTTTGCCCCATAAGGGTCCGAAGCAGCAGAAAGGCGCTTTCCCATGACTATATCCTCCTCGCTCAGCGCGGGTGTGGCCGGCCTGAATGCGAATGCAACGCGGCTTGCCTCGATTTCCGACAACATCGCCAACTCCGGCACATATGGCTACAAACGGGCCTCGACCGAATTCGCCAGCGTGGTGGTCGGCAATACCCGAGGGGCGGGAAGCTATTCCGCGGGGGGAGTGCGGGCCTCGACCGTGCGGCTGATCGAAGAACGCGGCGATCTGATCAGCACGGGCAGCGCGCTGGATCTGGCAATTGCCGGGCGCGGGATGCTTCCGGTCATCCCGCTGGTTTCCATGGGCAATCCGATCAGCGACATGCCGATGACGATGACCCGCACGGGCAGCTTCCGCACCGATGCAGACGGCGTGCTGCGAACAGATTCGGGTCTGGTCCTGCTCGGTTGGCCGGCTGAGGCTGACGGGACCATCCCCCCCTTCCCGCGTGACACGCTGGCCGGGCTGGTGCCGATCGTGATCAGCCCGAACCAGACCGCCGCCGATCCCACGACGCAGATGAACCTTGGGGTCAACCTGCCCGCCACTTACACGACAGCGGGGTCCACCGCTGTCCCGCCGCCCTTGTCGGTGGAATACTTCGGCAACCTCGGCACGTCGGAAGCGCTGCAGATCAACTTCGTCCCGGTTGTCCCGGCGACCGGTTCGTCAAACCAGTGGACCATGCAGCTGCGCGATTCGGCCTCGGGCGGGGCGGTGATCGGCGAATACACCCTGACTTTCGATGACACCCGCGGCGCGGGCGGCACGCTGGCCTCGGTTGTCGTCACCTCCGGCGGGGCTTACAGCTCGGCGGACGGGACGGTTACGGTCAACGCGGCGGGCGGGCCGCTGACGATTGGCGTTGGTCGCCTTGGCGCGCCCAACGGGCTGACCCAGCTTTCCGACAGCTTTGCCCCGATTTCGATCAGCAAGAACGGCTCGCCCGTCGGCAACCTGACCACGGTCGAGATTGACGAGTCCGGCTACGTGAACGCCACCTACGACACCGGCTTTACCCGCCGCCTGTATCAGGTTCCGATCGTCGATGTGCCGAACCCAAACGGTCTGGTGTCGATGTCGAACCAGTCCTACCAGGTGTCGCCGGATTCCGGGTCGTTCTTCCTGTGGGATGCGGGCACCGGGGCGGTCGGATCGGTTCAGGGCTATTCGCGCGAAGGGTCCAAGACCGACGTTGCGGCAGAGCTGACCAACCTGATCCAGACCCAGCGCGCCTATTCCTCCAACGCCAAGGTCATCCAGACCGTGGACGAGATGCTTCAGGAAACCACCAACATCAAGCGGTGATAGGCGATGAGCATCACCTCTGCCCTTGGTTCGGCCCTGTCCGGCCTGTCAGCGACTTCGCGGCAGGCAGAGATCCTGTCTTCGAACGTGGCCAACGCCCGCACTCCCGGCTATGCCCGGCGCGAGGTCAGCCTGAGTGCTGCCGTCCTTGCCGGCACTGGCCAAGGGGTCGCCGTGACCGGCGTCACCCGCGATGTGGACCGGCGGCTCCTGGCAGAGCGCCGCCTTGCCCAATCCGGCGACGGCGACCGGGGCATCCGCAGCGATTTCCTGAAGCGGGTGGAAAACGCCATCGGCATGCCCGACAGCACGGGGTCGCTGGCCGCACGGCTGGCGGCTTTTGATCAGGCCCTGCTCGAAGCTGCCGGTCGGCCAGAGCAACAGGCGCGACTGCAGGGCATCGTGACAACCGCACGCAACCTAGCCACCGGTCTGGCTTCGGCCGCCGACGATATCCAGACCGCCCGCGCCACCGCCGACCGCCGCATCGGCGAAGAGGTGGGCAAGCTCAACTCCACCCTTGGCAGACTGCAAGAACTGAACGTCGAACTGCGGTCGTTCTCCAGCGCGGGCCGCGATGTCTCGGCGCTGCTGGATCAGCGCCAGCAACTGATCGACACGATTTCGACAATCATCCCAGTGCGAGAGGTTGCCCGTGATTTCAACCAGATAGCGCTGTTCACCGCCGGGGGGGCGACCTTGCTGGAGGGGTCTCCTTCGGTCTTCGGCTTCACCCCGACGAACACTGTCACACCCGAGATGACGCAAGCCCTTGGCGGGCTGTCCGGCATCACGATCAACGGCCAGCCTTTTGCCTCGACCGGCACGGCAAGCCCCATTCTTGGCGGCACGCTTGGCGCGTTGTTCGCGGTGCGGGATGAGTTGGCCACCGCGGCCCAGGGCAAGCTTGATGCCGTCGCCCGCGATCTGGTCGAGCGGTTCTCGGCCGCCGGGCTTGACCCCAGCCTGGCCTCCGGCGCTCCGGGCCTCTTCACCGATGCAGGCGCCGCCTTCCTGCCCGCGAATGAGGTTGGGCTTGCCGGTCGGCTGACCCTGAATGCCGCCGCTGACCCCGCGCAGGGTGGTGCGCTGTTCCGACTGCGCGACGGGCTTGGGACCGCGACCGAAGGCCCCCCCGGCAATGGCACCCTGCTCACGGCCCTGCATGGCGCGCTGACCGGGACCCGCCCGCTCAGCTCGACCGGATTCACGCCGGGCAGCCGCAGCTTTGCCGCGCTGACCGGTGACCTCACGTCCGACAGCTCGTCCCTGCGGTTGACGGGGCAGTCGGAACAGTCCTTCGCCGCCGCCCGCCTGACCGCGCTAACCGATCTTGAGGCGCAGAACGGTATCGACACCGATCAGGAGATGCAGGCGCTGCTGGTCATCGAAAAGAACTATGCCGCCAATGCAAAGGTCATCCAGACGGTGAACGACATGATCGACATTCTGATCAGGCTTGGCGCATGACCCGGATTTCCGTCGGCGATGCCAGCCTGACCAACATCCTCTCCCGGCAAGGGGCCGAGTTGCGCGCCCAGGTCCAGCGCGCTTCGGCCGAGGTGACAACCGGCCGCCGGTCCGACATCGCGGCGACCTTGCGCGGCGATGTCTCGCCCCTTCTGGCCATCGATGCCAGCCTGACGCGGCTTGCCGCCTTCAACACCACGGCAGCGGATGCGGCTTTTCAGACCGCAACCCAGCAAGCGGCGATCAGCGGGCTGTCGTCGCTGGCGAAGGGGATCACGACGACCTTGCTCAACTCGCGCGATTTTCCGACCCCGGCGCAGGTTAACACGGTTGCCGCCGATGCGCGGGGCCGGTTGGCCAGTGTCATCGGCCTGCTGAACACCCAAGCTTCCGGACGTGCGGTGTTCTCCGGCGTGGCCACGGATACCCTGCCGTTGGGCACGTCCGACGACCTGCTGACCGCGCTGGAGACGGTGGCGGCCGGGGCCACCACTGCTGGGGAGGTCTCGGCCGCCGTGGCGACCTGGTTTGCCGACCCCCTCGGTTTCGGCGCCTTCTATCAGGGCGGCGCTCCGTTGGCACCCCCGCCCATCGCGCCGGGTGAGACGGCGGACCTCTCCACCACCGCGACGGACCCGGCGATCCGGGATACCTTGGCGGGCTTCGCCATGGCCGCGCTGATCGACCGCGGCATCCTGTCCGGCAAACCAGAGGAACGCGCCACCCTCGCCCAGACCGCCGGCCAGCGCCTTCTGACCAGCGAGGAAGCCCGCATTACCCTGTCCGCGCGGATCGGCACGGTCGAGGCGCGGATCGAAGCTGCCCGGACCCGCAACAGCGCAGAGGAAACCGCCCTTGGCATCATGCGGTCCGAGGTCGGATCGGTCGACCCTTACGAGGCTGCGGCGCGGCTTGAAACCGCCCGCGCCCAGCTTGAATCGCTTTACCTTGTCACCGCCCGCGTATCGCGGCTCAGCCTTGTGGAATTCCTTCGATGATCAGCTATGTTCTTGCCCTTCTTCTCACCGCAACCACCGCTCTGGCCGAACCAGTCCGCATCAAGGATCTGGTCGAATTCGACGGGGTCCGCGGCAACGACCTGGTGGGCTACGGTCTTGTGGTAGGCCTGAACGGCACCGGCGATGGCATCCGCAACGCCCCCTTTACCGAAGAGATCATGGCCAACCTGCTGGAACGTCTGGGGGCCAACGTCACCGGCGAGGAGTTTCGCCCGAGGAACGTCGCCGCCGTCTTCGTCACCGCGGCACTGCCGCCCTTCGCCCGTGCCGGGGGGCGGATAGACGTGACGGTGTCGGCAATAGGCGATGCCAAAAGCCTGCTGGGCGGCACCTTGATCATGACGCCGCTGAACGGGGCGGATGGGCAGATCTACGCAGTGTCACAAGGCACGATCATCGCCGGAGGCATCTCGGCCGAGGGGGATGCCGCCAGTGTCGTGCAGGGCGTGCCCACCGCCGGGGTTATCCCCTCAGGCGCGCGGATCGAGCGTGAGGTCGAGTTCGATTTCGCCAGTCTGCCGGTCTTGCGCCTGGCGCTGAAATCGGCGGATTTCACCACCGCCGAACGGATCGAGCGCGCGGTGAACGCCGAATTCGGCACCCGGATTGCGCTGATGCAGGACTCCGGCACCGTAGCCATTGATATCGCGGCTGCGGGGATGCAATCGCCGGCCCACGTCCTTAGCCGGATCGAGGGGATCCTGGTGGAACCCGAAACCCGGGCGCGGGTCGTGGTCGATCAGCGGTCGGGAACCATCGTGATGGGCGCGGATGTGCGGATCAGCCGGGTTGCAGTGGCGCAAGGCAACCTGACCCTTCGGGTCGAGGAAAGCCCGATGGTCGTGCAACCGAACCCGTTCAGCGAAGGCGAGACGGTGGTCGTGCCACGCAGCACCGCCCAGATCGGCAAGGACGGCGCCGGTCTGGCTGAAGTGCGGGGCGGCACCGACCTGGCAGAAGTGGTTGCCGGCCTCAACGCCCTTGGCGTGGCTCCGTATGACATGATCAACATTCTCAAGAGCATCAATGCCGCAGGGGCGCTGCATGCCGAGTTTCTGGTGAACTGACCCGCTGCCTACACCGCCCTGGGCTGCTCCGCCTTGGGCCGCAGGCTGACAACAGTCCCCCAAGGGTCGGACATCCGGTCCGCCCCGCCCGCCGCCAAGATCGCTGCGCGGGCTTCGGCATCGACGGCAAGGGCCAGTTCGGCAAGGCCGGTCGAGGGATAGGACCGAACCTCGGCCCCCCGGCTGTTCCAGACATTTGTCGCGATGTGGTGGTGATAGCCGCCCGATCCGTAGAACGCCGCCCCGGGATAGCGCGCCATTACCGGCAATCCCAGTGTGGAGGTGTAGAAGGCCTCGGCCTGCGGAACATCGCCGACCTGAAGATGGACATGGCCGACGACCATCCCCTCCGGCGCGCCAATCCAGGGCGCATCGGCCGCCTTGACAAGTGCATTCAGATCCAGCCGCTCCGTCCCCATCCGCAGGCTGCCATCCGGGGCCCGCCACGCCGCACGGGGACGGTCAGCATAGACCTCAATCCCGTTGCCTTCCGGGTCTGCAAGATAGAGAGCTTCACTGACGAAATGGTCCGAGGCGCCCTGCAACTGCAGACCGCCGTCGGTCGCATGGCGAAGCCAGCGAGCAAGCGCGGGCCGGTCGGGCATCAGAAACGCGGTGTGAAACAGCCCCGCCTCACGTCCGGTCGCCTGCCGGGCAGCGCGATCCTCGCGCAGTTCGACAAGAGTGTGTCCGTCGGCCCCCAAGCGCCGCGCACCGGTGCTGGCGGAAAGCTCGTTCAGCCCAAGCGCCTCGGTGTAGAACCTGGCCATGCCTTCAAGGTCATGGACAGTCAGCGCGACATGGGAGATTTCAACGGGTGCGGATGCTGTGGACATCGGAGGTGCCTCGACGGTCGGTGAATGGGCTCTGGGGGAGATAGGCCCACCGGAAGGCCCGCGCAATGAACCCGGACGAACAGCGGGTCTCTCATTTTCCTCAGGATCGGACCCAGGATGCCCCGTGACTCGGTGAAGATTCAAGGTGGATGGGCGAATCTGGACATGATCTGATGGCGTCCTGCATCGGCCCGGGACCGGCCTGACGCTACATCTTGCCGGATCTGGTCTTCGGCCCCGGACGGATCGCCTGCATCCCGCCGCACAGCTCGGCCTGGGTGGCAAGCCGTTGGGTCGCGACCAAGACCCATTGCACAGGTTTTTGCGCAACATATGTCCATCGCGCGTCGGGCGCCCGGACCCGGTCCAGAAGCGCGCCATACCGGAGCGGGAAGGCAGCAAGACTTAGCGGGTGGCCAGCCAGAGGTTTGCGGAGGTCTTGCCACCAAAGCTCCTGAGCCGCCGGAACCGCCTGCCTTGACCGTGTCGACAGGGCAACTCCGCGCAAGCGGGAGTGCCGCAGTTGACCAGACTGGGTGCGGGGCGTAATCGGGGAACGCATTCACAAGAGGCGACACCTTGGCCATTCACCTGCACGAGACCGACCTTCCCGATGGGCTGACCCTTGGCCCGGTAGTGGCGATCGACACCGAGACGATGGGACTGGACCCAAGGCGCGACCGGCTTTGCGTGGTGCAGTTGTCGGACGGGTCGGGCGACGCGCATCTGGTGCAGATTGCCAAGGGGCAGGATCGGGCGCCGAATCTTGAACGGTTGCTGGCGGACCCGGACACGCTGAAATTGTTCCACTTCGGCCGGTTCGACATTGCGGTGATGAAGCAGGCCTTCGGGGTGACGACATCTCCAGTCTGGTGCACCAAGATCGCATCCAAGCTGGTGCGGACCTTCACCGACCGGCACGGGCTGAAGTATCTGCTTACCGACCTGGTCGGGGTCGATGTGTCCAAGCAGCAGCAGACCAGCGACTGGGGCGCGGAAGTGCTGACCGAGGCGCAGAAAGAATATGCGGCTTCCGACGTGCTTTACCTGCACGCGCTGAAAGCGGAACTCGAGGCGCGGCTTGCGCGCGAAGGGCGGCTGGATCTGGCGCAGCGCTGCTTCGATTTCCTGCCGACGCGGGCCGAGATGGATCTTCTGGGCTGGGGCGATGCAAATGACATCTTCCTCCACTGACCCCCTTGCCACCGATTTCCTGAAGACCGGCCGCCGCGTGATCCTGCGCGAGGCCGGTGCGCTTGAGGCCCTGGCCGCGGCGCTGGGCGAAAGCTTCTCCGCTGCTGTCGGCTTGCTGATGGTGGCAAAGGGGCGGGTGATCGTCTCGGGCATGGGGAAATCCGGCCATATCGCCCGCAAGATCGCGGCGACCTTCGCCAGCACCGGCACCCCGGCCCATTTCGTCCACCCGGCCGAGGCAAGCCATGGCGATCTTGGCATGGTGGCGGAAGGCGACGTGCTGATCGTGCTGTCCAACTCGGGCGAGACGCCGGAGCTGGCCGATATCGTCGCCCATGCCAAGAGGTTCGGCATTCCCTTGGTTGCGGTCGCAGGGCGAGCGGGTTCCACCCTTTTGCGGCAAGCAGATGTGGCAATCCTGCTGCCCGAGGTTCCCGAAGCCTGCGAGACGGGGATCGTGCCCACCACCTCGACCACCATGACGCTGGCGCTGGGCGATGCGCTGGCGATCGCGCTGATGGAACACCGCGCCTTCACGCCGGATCATTTCCGCATGTTCCACCCCGGCGGCAAGCTGGGCGCGCGGCTGTTGCGGGTGCGCGACCTGATGCATGACCACCCTCCCCTCGTGTCCGCGGACCTGGCCATGGGCGAGGTTCTTCTGGCGATCACCCGCAGCGGCTTTGGCGTGGTTGGCGTTACCGATGCCGCGGGGCAGCTGCAGGGAATCATCACCGACGGTGACCTGCGGCGGCACCTGGATGGCCTCATGTCCCACTCGGCAGGCGAGGTCATGACCCGAAGCCCCCGGACGATCGGCACCGATGCCCTGGCGGGCGAGGCTCTGGCAGTGATGAACGATCGCAAGATCACCTGCCTTCTGGTCACCGGCGAAGACCGGACGCGTGCCGTCGGCATCCTGCATGTGCATGACTGCCTGCGGGCGGGCGTGGTATAACCGTGGCCCGGGCCGACAGGCATACGCGCGTGGTCGGGTGGCTGAAGCTCGCCCTGCCCCTGACGGCTCTGGCAATCCTGTCGACCCTGTTCCTGCTGTCCGACCGGATCGACCCTGAAGACGCTCTGCCCTACGCCGAGGTTGACGTCGAGGAACGCGCCCGCGAACCGCGGATGACCGCGCCGACCTATGCCGGCACCACCTCGGACGGCGCCGCGCTGACCCTTTCGGCCGAAGAGGCGCGGCCAGAGGCCGAAGGCACCCCGGCTGGGGCAAAAGGCTTGCGGCTGCAACTGGATACTCCGGATGGCGGGCGAACAGAACTGCTGGCGGCGACGGCGGTCATGGACCAGGCCCAGCGCCAGATCGTGCTTTCCGGCGGGGTGACGGTCACCACCTCCACCGGCTACCGGCTGATGACAGAGGAAGTGGCGGCAAGGCTGGACCGGTCCGGACTGGAAAGCCGCGTGGCGGTGACGGCGACAGGCCCTGCTGGCGACCTGAGGGCGGGGGGAATGATTCTCAGTCAGGACAACCAGACCCCGGGCGCCTATGTTCTGGTTTTCAAGGATGGGGTCCGGCTGGTATATCAACCGGGCGGCTGAACGCCGAGAGGTTCAACGAATGTCTTTCAAGTATTGGTCATTGGGTCTGGCAGCCAGCCTGTCGCTTTTCGCGGCGCACGCCTCTGCGCAGAACGCGGAGATCGCTTTTGGCGACCTTAACCAGGACACCACCCTTCCGGTCGAGGTGCAGGCCGACCAGCTTGCCGTCAACAACGCCGATGGAACCGCGATTTTCAGCGGCAATGTTCGTGTGGTACAGGGCGAAATGGTGATGGCTGCCGGTGAAGTGCTGGTGAAGTACGGCACCGACCAGAAGTCGATCGACCAGTTGGTCGCCTCGGGCGGGGTGACGATCACCAACCTCGGCGATGCGGCGGAAGCGAAGGAAGCCGTCTACACCATCGACAGCGGCGTGATCGTACTTTCCGGCGATGTGCTGCTGACCCAGGGCCCCTCGGCCATGGCGGGGCAAAAGCTGACCATCGACCTGAAGGCCGGGACCGGCGTGATGGAAGGCCGCGTCACCACGACCTTCGTGCCGGGCGGCAACTGATGGCCGCCTCGCGCCCCGACCTGACGATCACCGAGGGCGCTGTCGGACTTCAGGTCCGCTCCTTGCGCAAAAGCTACAATAAACGTCCGGTGATCCGGGATGTGTCGCTTGACCTGCGCCGGGGTGAAGTCGTGGCGCTTCTGGGGCCCAACGGGTCGGGCAAGACGACCTGCTTTTATTCCATCGCGGGGCTGGTTACACCGGAAGGCGGGCAGGTGCTGATCGACGGCAAGGACGTAACCGCTCTGCCAATGTACCGCCGTGCGCGGCTGGGGATCGGCTATCTGCCGCAGGAAGTGTCGATCTTCCGGGGGCTTAGCGTGGAAGATAACATACTTGCCGTGCTGGAAATCGCGGTCGACGACACGCACAAACGGCGCGAACGGCTCGAAGAGCTGTTGTCCGAATTCTCGATCACCCATCTGCGGCACACGCCGGCAATGGCGCTTTCGGGCGGCGAACGGCGGCGCGTGGAGATTGCGCGCTGCCTGGCCGCAGACCCGAAGTATCTGCTGCTGGATGAACCTTTTGCCGGGGTGGACCCGATTGCCGTGGGCGAAATCCGCCACCTGGTCCACGACCTGAAGTCGCGCGGGATCGGCGTTCTGATCACCGACCACAACGTGCGCGAGACGCTGGAAATCGTCGATCGCGCCTATATTCTGCACGATGGCAGGGTGCTCATGTCCGGCACCACGGACGAGGTCGTGCGGGACGAAACCGTGCGCCGCGTCTACTTGGGCGAAAACTTCCGGATCATCTGACGCATCTTCGCGCGCGACCCCATCGATTCGGTTGACAAGGGGGCATGGCGTGACGCCAAATGCCCATAATGCGTGCGTTCGATGCCCTTGCTCTGTTCCGGTCCGCCGCGGTGACCCCAGCCGGCAAACCTGCACTGACGCAACGTTTTTTCCGTACCAAACTGGAAGACCCGGACAGCCCGGGATGACCCGGCTTTGCCGGCGGCATGAGAAGAGGAGAGGCCATGCGCTATCAGATCAGTGGAAAACAGATCGACGTCGGTGAGGCCCTGCAGACCCACGTGAAGGCGGAATTGGGCGAGGTGGTCGAGAAATATGCCCAGCGCCCGACTGAATGTGTCGTGGTTTTTTCCCGTATGGCGCATGAGTTTGTCTGTGAAACAGTGATCCACCTGTCCACCGGCCTGACCGCCCAGGCCAAGGGCCACGCGCCCGAAATCTATGCCGCCTTCGAATCCTGCCGCGAAAAGATGGACAAGCAGCTGCGCCGCTACAAACGCCGCATCCGCAACCATCACAACCACCGCACGGCGCCAGTTGAATTCGGCGGAGCGTCCTCGTATATCCTCGCCTCGTCTGGAGAAGCCGAGGATGTCGAGCCCGATACGCTGCAGCCGATCGTAATCGCCGAGATGGAGACGAAGATCCCTTCGATCACCGTCGGCGAGGCCGTGATGCAGCTGGAACTGGCAGGGCAACGCATGCTGGTGTTTCGGAATGAAGGCCATGGGGGCGTGAATGTCGTGTACCGTCGGGAAGACGGGAACATCGGCTGGATCGATCCCCGCAACAGTCAGTAAGGCGCCCCGCGTGGCGTAGGAACATCGCCGTCTCATGGAACTTTCCAAGCTATTGACGCCAGCCGCCGTTCGGGTTGTCGGGCAGTTCACCTCGAAGAAGCGGCTCTTCCAGGAGCTGGGCGAGATCGCCGCGCAAGCCTACGGGCTAAGCGCGGCGGTCGCCATCGACGGGCTGCAAGAGCGCGAAACGCTGGGCCCGACGGGCGTGGGCCATGGCGTGGCCTTGCCGCACGCGCGGCTGGAGGACTTGACGGGCATCGTCGGCGTGTTCGTGCGGCTGGAAAAGCCACTTGATTACGACAGCGTTGACCGTCAGCCGGTCGATCTGGTTTTCGGTCTGTTTGCCCCGAAGGATTCCGGCGTGGACCATCTGAAGGCCCTGGCGCTGGTCAGCCGCACAATGCGCGATCCCGCCGTGGTGGCAAAGCTGCGGGCCAACAGTGATACGGCAAAGCTGCACGCGATTCTAACCGAAAGCCGCGCACCGCAGGCGGCCTAAGGGCGCCAGCGGTCAAAGCCGAACCCCGTGTAGTCACGGGAATAAGCTTCGGCTGCGGCGGCCTCCAGGCTGTTGTCGTAGATGGCTTCAAGCGCCAAAGCCGAAGTATCCGGCAGCAGTACCGGCGGGGCCGCATGGCCGATCTCTGCCGCAAGGAAGGCAAGACCTTCCGCCAGCCGATCCTCCCGTATCACCAGATCAAGCGGCTGGAAGGCCGCGAATCCCTGCAGGACCGCCGTCTGGCTGGCCCAGTTCGGATTCACCCGCTGGCCGGTCTGTCCGGCAGTTGCCAGACGGGCATAGCGCAGGAACACATTGAATGCGGCCCGTTCCGATGCGACGTCGGGAAAAAGCTCTCCTGGGTCCGGCAACACCGCCTTGTACGCCCGGATCAAAGTGCGGCGATGCTCTGCCAGCCTGCCCGAAACGATCATCTCGCGAAACGCCACATGCGCGCGCAGCAGGGGATGGCGGATCACGGTAAAGCTGCGATGGCCGGGATTGGTCCGTTTCCAATGGCGCAATGCCTTCTGCTCGAACCCCTCACTCAGCCCGCCAAGACTGCCAAGCCAATCGCGGATGATGCCATCCGGGGCCGAGCGGATGGGGAAGAACAGCAATGGCGCAGTCTCTGAGGCCACCGCAGTCGGAATCGCCCCCGCGCGGCGGGGTTCGAAATTCGGGGGGCGCGCAAGGGCAAAGACATCCAGCCCGGGCAGGATGTCAGCCAGAGCCTCGGGGTTTTCCAGCTTTGCTTCGACCGGCTCCGGGTTCTGCTTCTTCAGCGTGTCATCGATCGCCTTCAGCCGTCCCTCGACCCCAAGAAACGCGGCAAGGCCGTTCAGTACCTCGACCGACGACAGGTCTTCATAGTCGATGTAGAATGCCGTCTGGCCCGTGGTCTGCAACCGGTTCAGAAGCTGCAGCTGGAACTCTTGCAGCGTGGCAAGATGGCGTCGGAACTCACCGGCGTCAAAATGCGCCTTGGCGGATTTCAAACCCTTGGCATTGGTCAGTTTCCACTGACCGGTCACATTGGCGATCTTCCAGCTGACATAGCTTTCCAGCGGATTGCGGGTGAGGATGATCTTGGCGTAGCCGGGATCTTCCATGACCAGATCAAGCACACGCGGATCGTGGTCATGGAAAAAGCGGAACCCGGCAAGACCTTCGGCCTCTGCCCTCAACTTGCGCAGCATGGGCTTGGGGTTCGCCTCACGATCAGCCAAAGTGATCCCGAACAGCTCCAGCTGGTCCCGCTTGCCGATAAAATGCGGGTTGAACACCTCGCCATGGCTGGTGACGCCGGGAAGCGCGTTCAGGTTGGCCTCAAGAAAATTCGATCCTGTGCGCATTTCGGCGAATAGGACAAAGCTGTGGAACGGGCCAGCCATGCGATCAGTTCGCCACTTGCGGGCGCGACAGGCCCTTACCGATGCGGTCCATGTCGATCGAGGCTGGGAAATCCCCCATCAGCACCGGCTGCATGCCCTGGTTGCGCAGCTCTTGCAGGAATTCAGCGAAACCCGAAAGATCGACCATGCGCGGCAATTCGGTCAAACGGTGGGGCGCGCGCGGATTCAGATCATCAACGATCTGGTGCAGAGGTTCGACCGGGTCCTCGACGAAATCGGCAAGTGTCCAGACACGGGCGCGGGCCTTCGTCTCTTGCGTGTTGAGCAAGGCGATGAAGTCGGCCTCGATCTTCTGAAGGCGCGCAGCCTCGGCCCGGATTTCGGGGACGGTCCGGCCTGACCGCCATAGCGGAATGGCAAAGGCGCCAGAGACGACCATGATGCTGGCATTGGGATCACCGGCCAGGAAGGAGGTGATCTCCTGCGCATCGCCCGGTCCGAACTGAAAGCACTGGCGTTCACCGCGGGTGTTCCAGACCAGACTGGTCAGAAAACTGCGGGGATTGTAGTCGCGCAGGCTGGCGCTGTCGGACAGGCCTCCCTTGAAGACCGCCTCGGCATCGGCGAACTGCACCCGGTCGGGAGCGAAAAGATGCCCGTGAACGCGGACACCGGTCGCGCGTGCCAGCCATGGGTGGAAGTCGTGGAAGAGGTCGCCAAAGCCTTCGAAGACGCCATATGGCGCGGCTGACCGGTTGCCGCCATGGGTCTTGGTTGGAAAGCGGCTTTGCATGAAGAGACCGGGACGTCCACGCGTGCGCCTCTCGACGGCCTTGGCAAAAAGCCGGTCTATCTTGCCGGGGTTGGGTTCCAGCCGGCTTGCCGTGTCCGCGTTCGCAGAAAGATAGGTGTCATAAAGCAGATCGGCCTGCGGCCAGATCTTGCGCGCGACAAACGCCTCGGTCCGGCGCAACAGATGCAGGTGATCGTCGTAAAAGACGTGGGGCCGGCCCTGAAAGTCGAACTTCGACAGCGTCAGCGATCGGCTTTCGACCCGCGCCGAAACCTGCCGGACCAGCGTCTGGAAATAGCTTTCGTCCGGAATCCAGACCCTGCGGAAATAGCGGTCATGCCGCGCGCGGTCGGGATGCTTGAGGATCGCCTCAAGCGTGGAGCGGGTCAGGCACCACCACTGGCTGCCAAGATGCGGCACGATACCTGCGGGGATCCGGCGCTGAATCCCAAGGCGGCGTTGCAGTTGGACATAAGTATCGAACAGTCGGCGCTGCCTTTTCCACGAGAAGGGAAATCGCAGGGTAAAGCGCTCCTTGTTCAACCCGCCGGTGGTCCAGCCGACATCGGCGGTGGTGACGCTTTCGATGAAGTCGGTATGCGGGTGCGCGGCGAGATGGGCCTGCAACTCGGCTACCGGGCGGATCGGCAGACAAGAGCCGGAGGCAAGGTAGATATGCCGGGCCTGCGGGAAATCATGCAGCATCTGGACAGCGGCCTCGATCGTCGCTTCGACCAGCCCGAAGGTTCCCCATTCGCAGGCGACGCGGGCCGAAAAGCGGACATCCGGAAGATCAGCCAGCGCGGCAGTCAACCGGTCGCGGTCAGCATTGCCGACCCGCCGATCCAGATGGATGACGACCGGGCAACCATGGACCGCCCAGTGCCGGGCCACCTGTGCCGCGCGGTCCAGCGCGGTGTGACACAGCATGACTATACCAACCGTCACGCCCAGTTTCCTTTCGACATCAGGCCCAGGATTTCAAGCTGGCGCCAGTTGATATACTTCTCGCTCCACATGCACCAAAGATCGCGTTCGTTGGCGATGCCTTCGCGGTAGGCGCGGTATTCGTGGCTTTCGGCGTAATGCTGGCCACGGCGCAGCTCTTCCTCGGCCTTGATGGCGAATCTATCAAGAAACTTCGCGTGCAGCAGGCAGCCCGAGGGCTTTTCCCCGCCGCTGTCTTCGTAGGTCAGGTTAAGGCCGCGCGGCAGCATCATGTGGGTGGAGCTGACATAGGCATAGCTGCGGTCCCACTTGACCAGAGGGATCTTGTTCAACGCGGGGGACCGCTTCGGGAGGTCCTGGAAGAACACCCGCGCGCGCGGTCCGCCCTGGATCCAGAGGTTCAGATAGGGCCAGTTACGGCGCACGGTGTAGTTGCCGCTGTCGAAATACTGGGCGATCTCGAACGGGTTCTGACCCTCGCTGTAAGGCTGCTCGTGCATCGCGCCTTTCGGATACATGTCCAGCAGCATCGCCGAAAAGGCGCGGGACCCGGCGCTGTCCAGCCAGTCGGTCAGGGCGCGCAGCGGGCGCGTTTCGCAAAACGGATAAACCAGGAACTCATCGACGTCGACGGTCAGGCACCACTTGCCCTGGCCGTGCCGCCGCAGAAGATGCATCATCCAGTCCATCCCGAAGCGGGATTGCTTGTAGCCGGCCGAGGCGGTCCACAGCGTGACATCCGGCTGCTCGGCCAGATATTCGCGGGTACCGTCGTCCGACGCATTGTCGACGATGAGGAAGTGATCGACCCCAAGGTTGCGGTAGTAGTCCAGGAAAAACGGCAGCCGGATACGTTCGTTCCGCATGGTCGCAAACAGCAGGATCGGCTGCGGTCGCAGCCCGGACATCCGGTTCGTGACCGGCCTTATCTGACGACGCCGACGAAAAGCGCGGGCCAGCAGATACTTCCGCCGAAGCCGCAGGCGATAGATCGAGATCAGGCCCATTCCGCCCCGCTCATATCCAGCCACCGCGTGACATCAGGCCAAGCGCCTCCATCTGCCGCCATCCGGTGTAACGGGTCGAGGCGGAGCAGTGCAAGACCGGGTCGGCAGTAAGGCGGTCGTAATAGGCTGCGTATTGCGCCCCATCGCCAAAATGCTCACCCCGAGCTTTTTCCTCGGCCGATCGGTCAACGATCCCGGGCAGGAACTTGGTGTGCAAAAGCACTCCCGAGGTCAACTCTCCCCCTTCGAGGTCATAGACCTCGTTCAGATGCGGCGGCAGCAAGGTATGGGTCGAGTTCACATAGGCGTAGCGCCAATGCCAGCGCACCAGCGGCGTCTTGTTCAAGGTCGGTGCGCGGCGCGGCTGGCCGGAAAAGAAGGCGCGGGCCCGGGCGCCACCTTGAATCCACAGGTTGCGCATCCGGGGCTGGACCTGCACCTGATAATTGCCGCCGTCGAACCATTTCAGGTGGTCAATGGGGTCGTCACCCGGCGCGTGGCTGCCCTGCGACACCGGGCCTTCGGGATACATATCCACAGTCAATGCGCCGAATGACGCCTGGCCCTGCCGGTCAAGCCACTCGGTCAGCGCGGCGAGCGGGCGGGTCTGCCAATAGGGGTAGATCAGGACCTCATCGGCATCCAGAGTCAGGCACCAATGGCCATGACCATGCCGCAGCATCAGCCAGGTCAGCCAGTCCATCCCGAAGCGCGAGGCCTTGTAGCTGGCCGCCGTGCGCCACAGTGACACGTCGGGCTGGTCGGCCAGAAGGGCGGCGGTGCCGTCGGTGCTGGCGTTGTCGACGATTAGGAAGTGGCGCACGCCAAGGCGGCGGTTGTGGGCAAGCAGGAAGGGCAGGCGTGCCGCTTCGTTCCGGAGGCACATGAAGCAAAGGATGTCACCCCGTGCAATCGCGGCGGAGCGGTCCGCCACCGGGGCAAGCTGACCGCGACGGCGCAGCGCACGCCACAGCAGGCCCCTCCGTCGCAGACGCAACTGAAAGGCCCGCCATGCTCCCGACGGACCCCGGTCTGGCTTTGACAAGTCTCCGATCGGGAAGGCGTGGGGCTGGCGCCCCTGCCGCACGGCCGCCGTTTCCAAACCTACTGCGCCGCCTTCTGCATGGCCATCGTCTCCTGCAGAAAGGATGCGAATTCGGCCCCGAACTCCGGGCGAGACAGGCCGAAAGCCACCGTCGCCTGCAGGAACCCGATCTTCGATCCGCAGTCGTACCGCTGGCCGCGGAAGCGCAGCCCGTAAACCCCCGACTTGCTGCCGGTCTCCTCGGCGATGGCGTCGGTAAGCTGGATCTCGCCCCCGGCACCCTGTTTCATCCGGTTCAGGTTGGTCAACACCTTGGGCGTCAGGATATAGCGGCCAATCACCGCCAGATTCGAGGGCGCATCCTGCGGCTTCGGCTTTTCCACCATACCCTTGACCTTGACGATGGCCCCCCCGTCCTCGCCGATGTCCAGAATCCCGTAGGACGAGGTGCGCGCGGGCGTCACCTCCATTGCGGCGACCATGCAGCCGCCAGTTTCGGCATGCGCCTCGACCATCTGTTGCAGGCACGGGCGTTCGGCAGCGATGACGTCATCGGGCAGAAGCACGGCGAAAGGTTCGTTCCCGATCAGGCGGCGGGCGCACCAGACGGCATGGCCAAGACCCATCGGGCGGTTTTGCCGGACATAGGCGATGGCGCCACTGTCCATGTTGGTGTCCTTCAGGATTTCCAGCAGGTCGTCCTTGCCGGATTTCCGCAGCGCGCTTTCCAGTTCGGGCGCGTGGTCGAAATAGTCCTCAAGCGCGGACTTCCCGCGCGAGGTCACGAAGATGAATTCCTTGATCCCGGCGGCTCGGGCCTCGTCGATGGCATATTGGATCAAGGGCCGGTCAACGAGGGTCATGATCTCTTTGGGGATCGACTTGGTCGCAGGCAGGAATCGTGTACCAAGGCCAGCCACGGGAAAGACTGCCTTCGTGATCTTCCTGGTCTTCATCTTTGATCTGTTCCCCTGACGCCCCTGGCCACAGCCGCAGCCTGAACGCCACCTTTCTCACCTGAATCTGTCGTTATCCGGGCAGACGCGCGGCATTCTTAGCAAGATGCACATCGCTGGGCCTTGATGCACGCGGAAAGTCGCCTATCCGTGAACACTTGTTAGCGATTTGTGCTACCGCGCTGAATTCGCCCCGCCGGCCAACATCGCTTCGATAATTGGCACGTCAGACGGGTTGTTCAACTCCCAGAACTGCTGGCCCCGCGCTTCGACCTCGACACACAGCACGGCGCGGCCGTTTTCCAGAAAGCGCAGCTGTTCCAGACCTTCCAGCAGTTCAAGCGGACCGATGGGCCAGCCTGGATATGCCGCAAGGGCGGCCGGGCGGTAAGCATAGACGCCGACGTGGTGGAACACCGGGGTGGGTTCGTCCGGTTCATAGTCGTGCCCGGTATAGGGAATGACCTCCTTGGAAAAGTAGAGCGCGCGGCCGGACGCCCCGAAAACAGCGGTCGTGCCCCCGACACGCCCGGCCCGTCGGTCGGCCAGGAACCCCGCGACAACGCGGCCGTCGCAGCGCAGGACCGGGGTGGCGATATCGGCGGCAGGGTCGGCGGCAAGGCCCTTGACCAGCCCCTCGACGAACCATGCGGGCGTCAGCGGCGCATCGCCCTGCAGGTTCACGATCACGTCGAAACCTGGCAATTTCGCAGCCACTTCGGCGCAACGCTCGGTGCCGTTTCGAGCGTCGGACGAGGTCATCACCACGTCGGCCCCAAAGGCCGTTGCATGGTCGGCAATGCGGTCATCGTCCGTGGCCACGACGACCCGGTCGATGCCTCCGACAGCCATCGCCGCCTCCCAGCTGCGTCGGATGAGGGTCTTGGCCCCGTCCGGCCCACGCAGGGAAACCAGAGGCTTGCCGGGATAGCGCGTGCTGGCATAGCGGGCCGGAATGGCGATCAGCGTCTTCATTTGCGCAGCTCTGTCCCCGGGGCATAGGCGATGAAGAACGGGTTGTCCCAGCCCGGTTTGCCGTAAGCCAGCGGCGTATGGTCGTCAAACCGCACCACATGCCCGCCCGCGCCGCGCAGGACGGCATCGCCAGCGGCGGTGTCCCATTCCATCGTCCGGCCGAGCCTGGGGTAAAGGTCGGCCTCTCCCGTGGCCACAAGGCAGAACTTGAGGCTGGAACCGGCGGACTTCATGTCCCGCACGGCATAGCGCGAGATATAGTCATCCGTCGCCTGATCCCGGTGCGACTTTGACGCCACGACCATCAGCGCCGCATTGTCCGGGCGCGAGACACGGATCGGACGCACAGGTCCCGGGGCCGTCTTGTCGAAGGGGCCGGCTTCCTCGACCGAGGTGCCATCGGGCAGCGTATAGAACAGCCGGCCCTGCGCCGGCGCATAGACCACGCCACTGACCGGGATCCCGTCCTGCACATAGGCGATGTTCACCGTGAAATCCCCCCGTCGCTGGACGAATTCCTTGGTGCCGTCCAGCGGGTCGACGATCAGGAAACTGCGGGCGGAAAGCGCATGGCTTTCGCCCTGCTCTTCGGTGATCAGCGGCACATCCGGGAAAGCCGACCGCAGTCCGGCCGAGATCACGGCATCGGCAGCCTCGTCCGCCTCGGTCACCGGGCTGGCATCGCCCTTCGATCGCACCTCGAAGTCCGGGCGCTCGTAGACCTGCATGATGCGGTCGCCCGCCTCCAGCGCAAGGTGACGCATAAGGGGCACAAGCCGGTCCTGGTTCATCGCTTCTCCTGTCAGTCCAAACGGCAATTGAACATGTGTTTGCGCGCCCTTATCCTGCTACGGTAACGGAACGGCAAGTTCTCCCTGAACAGGGTGCCGGACCTGTCGGGGTTGAAGCAGATGTTCCGCTATCAAGGACGCCCTCGTTCCGCGCTTGGCTCCGGCTTTCAGACGCTGGAGCTGATCTTTCACGTTTCGGTGCGCAACTTGCGGAAGACAAACGGCAATGCCGTGCTGGGCATGGTGATGTCCATCGTGCAGGCGCTGCTGCTGATCCTCATCATGTATTTCCTGTTTTCGTTTCTGGGCTTGCGCAAGATCGCAGTGCGCGGCGACTTCATGCTTTACGTGATGTCCGGTGTCTTCATGTTCATGACGCATGTGAAAGCCATCAGCGCGGTCTCCGGCGCGGATGGGCCGACGTCGTCGATGATGATGCATGCGCCGATGAATCCGATCATCTCGATCGCGGCAGCGGCGCTTGCATCGCTTTACCAACAGGTGCTGGCGGCGGCCGTCATCCTTTTCGCCTATCACGCGCTGGTTACCCCGATCACCATCGACGAGCCGGTAGGCGTCATGGGCATGTTCCTGCTGTCCTGGATGACGGGCGTCGGGATCGGCATGGTGCTGCTTTCGGCACGCCCCTGGCAGCCCGAACTCGTGTCGATCCTGACCACCATCATCACCCGGGTGAACGTGATCGCCTCGGGCAAGATGGTGTTGGCCAACAACACCAGGCCCGAGGTTCGGGCGATGTTCGACTGGAACCCGCTGTTTCACACCATCGACCAGGGGCGGGGGTTCATGTTCCTGAATTATCAGCCGCGCTACACCTCGATCGAATATGTGGTGTATGTCATGCTGGCTTGCGTGACGATCGGCCTGATGACCGAATTCTTCACCCGGCAGCACGCCTCGGCAAGCTGGAACAAGCGCCGCTGATCCATGCAGCGCGCCTTGCTGATCGGCCTACTGGTTGCTCCGCGCCTGCATTTCGGCAGTGCGGGCACAACTCGGGGCCACATTGCAGGGTTTCCGGCGCAATCGATGAAGATTCACCGCAGACTGTGTGATGCAGACGTTGCAGGGGCTTAGGCACCCCCCTATATACGGCTGGCACCACGGCAGGACGCCAGACCTGTCGCCTCATTCGAGGTGGGGATGCCTGCTTGCAAGGGTCCTTGCCGGAACATCGCCTGAAGTAAAGGGATACGCACATGGCCAAAGTCATCGGTATTGACCTCGGGACGACGAACTCTTGCGTTGCCATCATGGATGGTTCGCAACCCCGCGTCCTCGAGAACTCGGAAGGCGCGCGCACGACGCCGTCGATCGTCGGCTTCACCGACTCTGAGCGTCTGGTCGGGCAGGCTGCCAAACGGCAGGCCGTCACCAACGCCTCGAACACCATCTTCGCGGTCAAGCGGCTGATCGGCCGCCGGTATGACGATCCGGTGATCGTCAAGGACCAGAAGAACATGCCGTACAAGATCGTCAACGGCGGTAACGGCGACGCCTGGGTCGAAGCCCGGGGCGAGAAGTATTCGCCCAGCCAGGTCTCGGCTTTCATCCTGCAGAAGATGAAGGAAACTGCCGAGTCCTACCTTGGCGAAGCCGTGACGCAAGCCGTCATCACCGTGCCGGCCTATTTCAACGACGCCCAGCGTCAAGCGACCAAGGATGCCGGCAAGATCGCCGGTCTTGAGGTGCTGCGCATCATCAACGAACCGACGGCGGCGGCGCTTGCCTACGGCCTCGACAAGAAAGAAACCAAGACGATCGCGGTCTATGACCTTGGTGGCGGCACCTTCGACATCACCATCCTGGAGATCGACGACGGCCTCTTCGAAGTGAAATCCACCAACGGCGACACGTTCCTTGGCGGTGAAGACTTCGACATGCGCATCGTCAACTATCTGGCGGATGAGTTCAAGAAAGAGCATGGCGTTGATCTGTCGCTGGACAAGATGGCGCTGCAGCGTCTGAAGGAAGCCGCCGAAAAGGCCAAGATCGAACTTTCCTCGGCCAGCCAGACCGAAATCAACCAGCCGTTCATCAGCATGGACCGCAACACCGGTCAGCCCCTGCACATGGTGATGAAGCTGACCCGCGCCAAGCTGGAAAACCTGGTCGAAGACCTGATCAAGAAGTCGATCAAGCCTTGCCAGGCCGCGCTGAAGGACGCCGGAGTCTCGAAGGAAGACATCGACGAGGTGGTGCTGGTCGGCGGCATGACCCGGATGCCCCGCGTGATCGAGGAAGTGACCAAGTTCTTCGGGAAGGAACCCCACAAGGGCGTAAACCCCGATGAGGTCGTGGCGCTGGGCGCCGCGATCCAGGCCGGCGTGCTGCAGGGCGACGTCAAGGACGTGGTGCTGCTGGACGTGACGCCGCTGTCCTTGGGCATCGAGACTCTGGGTGGCGTGTTCACCCGCCTGATCGACCGCAATACGACGATCCCGACGAAGAAGTCCCAGGTCTTCTCTACCGCCGAGGACAACCAGAACGCGGTGACGATCCGCGTGTTCCAGGGCGAACGCGAGATGGCCGCCGACAACAAGATGCTGGGCCAGTTCAATCTGGAACAGATCCCGCCCGCCCCGCGCGGTGTGCCGCAGATCGAGGTGACCTTCGACATTGACGCCAACGGCATCGTGTCGGTGAAAGCCAAGGACAAGGGCACCAACAAGGAACAGGCGATCACGATTCAGGCTTCCGGCGGTCTGTCGGACGAAGAGATCGAGAAGATGGTCCGCGACGCCGAGGCGAATGCCGAAGCCGACAAGGAGCGCCGTGAGCTGGTGGAAACCCGAAACCAGGGCGAAAGCCTGCTGCATTCGACCCGGAAGTCGCTGGCCGATCACAGCGACAAGGTGGACCCGTCCACCGTCGAGTCGATCGAACTGGCCATGGGCCCGCTGGAAGAGGCGCTGAAAGGCGAAGACGCCGGCAAGATCCGCTCTGGCATCCAGAACCTGACCGAAGCCGCGATGCGGCTGGGCGAGGCCATCTACAAGGCCAGCCAGTCCGAAGGCGGCGGCAGCGCCGATGACGAACCGCGCCCGGTGGACGATGACGACATCGTCGACGCCGACTTCGAGGATCTGGGCAACAGCAAGCGGAAGTAACGCCGCGTGAACTGGAAAAGGGGGCGGTCCGGCAACGGTCCGCCCCTCTGCGGTTCGACTTGGGGATTTTGCCGTGGCAAAGCGCGACTACTACGAGGTTCTGGGGGCAAAGAAGGGCGCTTCGGCTGAAGAGCTGAAGAAAGCTTACCGCCAGAAGGCGAAAGAGCTGCACCCTGACCGCAACTCGGACAATCCGCAGGCCGAGGCCCAGTTCAAGGAAGTGAACGAGGCTTACGAGGTCTTGAAGGACGACCAGAAGAAGGCGGCCTATGACCGCTTTGGCCACGCTGCCTTCGAAGGCGGCATGGGCGGCGGACCGCGTCCCGGCGGCAGCTATGGCCAGCAGGGCGACTTCGCCAGCGCCTTCTCGGACGTGTTCGAAGACCTGTTCGGTGATTTCATGGGTGGTCGCGGTGGCGGCGGTGGCGGTGGTCGGTCGCGCGCCCAACGCGGGTCGGACCTGCGCTATAACCTGCGCGTATCGCTGGAAGAGGCCTATAGCGGCATCCAGAAGACGATTTCCGTGCCCACCGCCGTCACCTGCGAAATCTGCAGCGGCACTGGAGCGGAAGGCGGGGCCGAACCGGCCACCTGCCCGACCTGCTCCGGCATGGGCAAGGTCCGCGCCCAGCAAGGCTTCTTCACCGTCGAACGCACCTGCCCGCAATGCAACGGCATGGGCCAGATCATCAAGAACCCCTGCCGGAACTGCGGCGGGCATGGTCGGGTGGAGAAGGAACGCTCCCTGTCGGTCAACATCCCGCAAGGGGTGGAAACCGGCACCCGCATTCGACTGGCAGGCGAGGGTGAGGCCGGCATGCGCGGCGGCCCGAATGGCGATCTCTACATCTTCATCGAGGTGAAAGAGCACGCGATCTTCCAGCGCGACGGCGTGCACCTGTTCTGTCGTGTCCCGGTCTCGATGCTCACGGCCGCTCTCGGTGGCGAGGTCGAGGTGCCGACGATCGACGGTGGCAAGGCCCGCGTCAAGGTGCCCGCAGGCGCCCAGACCGGCAAGCAGATGCGGCTGCGGATGAAAGGCATGCCCGCCCTGCGCAGCGGCAACACCGGCGATATGGTGATCGAGCTTGCGGTCGAAACGCCGGTCAACCTGACCAGCCGCCAGCGCGAGCTTCTGCGCGAGTTCGAGAACCTGTCGGAAGAGAACAACCCGGAATCCTCGTCGTTCTTTTCCAAGGTGAAGGGCTTCTGGGACGGGATGAAGGGCTGATCCCTTAACCTTTCCTCAACCATGTCCCGGCAGCATCGGGGCATGGCACAGTCCTTCAACGAACCCTTCCTGCCGCTGGTTGCCCCCGATGGCGACGATGACGAGGCCGCACCGGTTGCGCTGACCGGGCGGCTGCCGTCCTACATCTCGGATCACCGGCAACGGCTGCGCGAGCGGTTCATGCAGGCAGGGGGCCAGGCCCTGCCGGATTATGAATTGCTGGAACTGGTCCTGTTCCGCGCCATACCCCGGCAGGACGTCAAGCCTCTTGCCCGGCTGCTTCTGGAAACGTTCGGCGATTTCAACCGGGTCATCACCGCCTCGCCTGCGCGGTTGCAGATGATCAAGGGGGCCGGTCCCGCCGTAGTGCAGGAACTGAAACTGGTCGAGGCTGCGGCCCAGCGGATGGCGCGCGCGCGGGTGATCCACCGGCCCATCCTGTCCAGCTGGGATGCGCTGCTGGACTATTGCCACACCGCGATGGCGCACCGCGAAACCGAACAGTTCCGCGTGCTTTACCTTGACCGCAAGAACGTGCTGATCGCGGATGAAGAACAGTCCAAGGGCACGGTAGATCATGTCCCCGTCTATCCGCGCGAAGTGGTGAAGCGTGCCCTGGAACTGAATACCAGCGCGCTGATCCTTGTGCACAACCACCCCTCCGGCGACCCCACCCCGTCAGAGGCTGACCTGTCGATGACCCGTCAGGTGCAGGATGCCTGCGCTGCCTTGGGTCTGGTGCTGCATGATCACCTGATCATCGGCAAACAGCGCGAGCTCAGCTTTCGCGCGCAAGGGTATCTCTAGAGCGGGTCAGCCCCGGGGGCCGGGCCAGCGAAATCCGGCACAAGCCAAAGCTCGACCCGGCGGTTCAGTTGGCGGCCGATGGCGGTTTCGTCGCAAGCCATGGGCAGCGCCTCGCCAAAACCGTCGATAACGGGCAGCGCTTCGGGCGCAAGGTCCGGAGCGATGGCTGCCAATTCCTGCACCACGCGCGCGGCCCGCTCGACCGACAGCGCGAGATTTGCGGGTGCCGCACCCGAGCCGTCCGAAAAGCCCGCGAGCACAAGCCGCTGATCGCGGAACTGGCCCGAGGCGATCAGCTGCGCCAGATCGGCAAGGTTGTCGCGCGACTGCGCATCAAGCGTCGATGAGCCGTCCTCGAACCGGAACGTCAGCGACAGCCGGTCCGCCCCATCCATCAGGTTCACCAGCCGCTTCAAGTCGGCAAGGGTCACGTCATCCCCCGCACCCTGGATCGCATTGATCAGTCGCAGCCCGTCGGCTGTCATCGGCTGGCGCGTAGCTGACCGGTCGACATAGCCGCCGCCGGCGATAACTGATTGGGCGACCGGGGTGCGCAGGAAATCAAGGAACTCCCGTGCCATCAGCGGAAGCCGGCGCTGCGGCACCAACAGGATAACCGGCAGCGCAAGCGGGTAGTCTTCGGCCTTGACGGCAAGTGGCGTCGGCATCAGCGGAAAGCCGCAGCTGTCAGTCAGGGGAATGCGCCGCGCGGGCGGAACGGCGGAGCGCCCGGTAATGCCGATGGCCCAGGGGTCCATTGCAACCGCCGCGGCAAGGCTTTGCTGATCCGCGTGCAGAACCTCGGCGGCAATCGGGGCGCCAAGCCGCTTGGTCAGCGCAAGTTGCAGGTCCGCCTCCGGGCGCAGGGCATGCAGGACGATCGGCATGTCCGGACCTCCGACGGCGGACCAGTTGTCGATCTCGCCCACCAGAACCCGCGCCAGATTTGTCGTCGAAATCTCGGGCGTCGGATTGTCGGGCGCCACGATGGCGACAAGCGCGTCCATGGCAAGGCTGTGACTGCCAAAGCCGGGTTCGGCAAGGAAAGACAGCTTCAGATCGGCGTCGCCGTTGGACAGGGCGACGGTGGCCGCTGCGGGCGACATGGGCACAAAACTGATCTCGGCAAGTTCCGCACGGCTTTCGGGGTCCAGGATTCGGGCCTCGAAGGCTTTGGCGTCCGACGCTTCGAACACCAGCCCCCGCCCTTCGGCAAAAGCGCGGAACAGCCCGGGAAGCAGCGCGCCAGCGGCATCGCTGGTCCCGACAATACGGATCACGGCCTTTGGCGCAGTAAGATCGGGGCAGGCCGGACCTTCGCAGATCACCCCCTGCCCATCGACCGTCAGCATGCCGTACGAGGTTTCGATCCGATAAAACGCTCCATCATAGCCCTGCAGCGAGCCAGTCAGGACAATGCCCCCTTCGCGCGCCACGAGCGTGACGTCCTGCGCAAGGGCCGGGCTGAAATACAAAATGGCGGCGCACATCGCCGCAACCGCCGCCTTCACTCGCATTGTCTGCCAGACTGGCCCCTATCTTGGAGCGGCGAGTGTCAGGTCACGCAGAAGATTCTTCAACAGCAGAATGTCGCCCGAGGTGCCGCAAAGCGGCACAGACACCGAAAACTTCGACACGGTAACATCCCCGCCCCGGGCCAACAGGGTTTCGACCGGCAGGGTCCGCCCGCAGGTATCCGGCGTGATCCGCAGTTCGACCGTCAGATCCGGGGTGGCGACGCCATCCGTGGGAAAAGTATAGACCTGCGCCAGAAGCGGCTCGGCGACTTTGACCGTACCCAGGGGCGCGATCCTGCGAAGGCTGCCTTCATTGGACGCAAAGCTGCTCCCGACGAACACCTGCCCCCCCTCGTCGGCGCGCAGGTCAAACTGTGCCGGAAACGGAATTTGCACGGCAAACCGGACATAAGACGTGGCCTCGGGCACCTCGACCTTGGCAAGCGCGATGCCCGATCCGCCGAAATAGGTTGCGACCAGGGCGTCCGGTTCAAGCGCCGGCAGTTGCAGGTCAAGGGTGCCGTCGGCAGCTGTCAAGGCGGTAAAGGACAGCCCGGAATGGCGGATCACGACGCGTTCGCTCCGGTTGCAAGGTGCCGATAGTGAAAGCTCGATCATCGCGCCGGGTGCCGGGGCAAGATCAAGCGCGATATCGCAGCCCGTCGGCCCGCGCGCTTCGGCAACGGCGGCAACAGAGGTGATCCCGGTCAGCTTTGGCAGGCCCACGCCAGACCCATCAACCAGCGAGGCCGATTCGGGCAAGACCGTCCCCACGACCGGGCCGGCTGCGGTCAAGCTGGCGACGTTGCCCGGCGGTTTGGCGGCGCTGCGCCCTGCCGCAGCGGTAGGGCGCAGCGTTTCCACCAGTTGACCAGCAGCCAGCGCAACAAATAAGACGGCAGCAACCCGCAGAATCCGCTTATGGCCGAACATCGAACCACCCCAACTCGAATCGTTACCATCTGCGTTAATCAGCAAAGCGGGCAAGGCGGTGGCTTTTGTGAGGAGAGATTCCCATTAATGCCACCAAATTGACACAGACCGACCAAGCCGCCATGGCCCGCCCATTTCCCCGTCACGCGGCCCGTCGTGCCAGTCCCTGAAGGGTTACACCACGCGGCCGTGGCAATGCTTGAACTTTTCGCCAGATCCGCACGGGCAGGCGTCGTTCCGGCCCGGATTGCCCCAGGTCGAAGGGTCCGCCTCATCAAACCCGGCCAGGACCGGGGTCCGCTTCAGCGCTGGTGCGACGGCGGCTGGCGCAGGGGCATCGGCAGGCGCAGTGGCCGCGACCCTGGCCTGCGGCGCCTGTTGTTGCGCCAGCATCTGCCGCATCATGGTTTCTTGTTCTTCCTTGGTGATCGGGCGGATGCGCGACAACTGCTGCGTGACCTGTTCCCGCAGCGAATTCAGCAGCGTCTCGAACAGCTGGAACGCCTCGGTTTTGTATTCGTTCAGCGGGTCGCGCTGGGCATAACCCCGGAAGCCGACGACTGACCGCAGATGCTCCAGCCGCAGCAGGTGTTCACGCCACTTGCCGTCGATCGCCTGCAGAAGGACCTGCTTTTCGATCGTCTCCATGGTCGGCAGGCCGAAGGCTTCGGCCTTTTCCTGCATCATCTTGTCTGACGCTTCGATGATCCGCCCCAACACGCCAGCCTGATCGACACCCTCTTCCGCCGCCCAGTCGGCAATCGGCAGGTCAAGGTTCAGCATCTCACGGCAAGCCGTGGCCAGTCCGGTCACATCCCACTGATCGGGATAGCTTTTCAGTGGCATGTTCAGATCGACGAGGTCTTCGACAAGCTGGTGTCGCATGTCGGTGGCGATGTCGGACACATGCTCGGCCAGCATGATCTCCATCCGCTGGCCAAAGATGGCCTTGCGCTGGTCGTTCATCACGTCGTCGAACTTCAAAAGCTGCTTGCGGATGTCGAAGTTGCGGCCTTCGACCTTGGCTTGCGCCTTTTCAAGGCTCTTGTTGACCCAAGGGTGAACAATCGCCTCGCCTTCCTTCATGCCCAGCGTGGACAGGACCTTGTCCAGCCGTTCCGACCCGAAAATGCGCATCAGGTCATCTTCCAGCGAAAGGAAGAAGGCCGACCGGCCGGGGTCACCCTGACGGCCGGACCGGCCGCGCAACTGGTTGTCGATCCGGCGGGATTCATGCCGTTCCGTAGCCAGGACGAACAGACCTCCAGCAGCCAGAACGGCGGCCTTTTCGTCGGCATGCTCGGCCTCGATCCTTGCGCGCACCTCATCGGGATGGAGCGTGGGATCGGCGGCGATGGCTTCCAGCACCTTCATCTCGACGTTGCCACCAAGCTGGATGTCGGTGCCCCGGCCCGCCATGTTCGTGGCGATGGTCACGGCGCCCAGCTTGCCCGCATCGGCGACGATCTTGGCTTCCTGCTCATGCTGGCGGGCGTTCAGCACGTTATGGGTGATCCCGGCGGCGGTCAGCATCCCCGACAGCTGTTCCGATTTCTCGATCGAGGTGGTGCCGACAAGGATCGGCTGACCCTTGGCATGCGCTTCCTGGATGGACTTCAGGATGCCGTCATACTTTTCCCGCGCGGTGCGGTAGACCTGGTCATGCTCGTCGATCCGCTGCACCGGGCGGTTGGTCGGCACTTCGACCACGCCCAGCCCGTAGATTTCGGCAAATTCCTCGGCCTCGGTCGAGGCGGTGCCGGTCATGCCGCCCAGCTTTTCGTAACGCCGGAAGTAGTTCTGGAAGGTCACGCTGGCGTAGGTCACGTTCTCGGGCTTGATTGCGACCCGCTCTTTCGCCTCGATCGCCTGATGCAGCCCGTCCGACAGGCGTCGGCCTTTCATCATGCGGCCGGTGAATTCGTCGATCAGCATCACCTCGCCGTCGCGGACGATGTATTGCTGGTCCTTGTGGAACAGCTTGTGCGCCCGCAGAGCCTGGTTCACGTGATGCACGATGGTGGTGCTTTCGGGGGCGTAAAGGCTTTGCCCTTCCGGCAGAATCCCGGCCTCGGTCAGGATATCCTCGATCGCTTCGTTGCCTTCCTCGGTGAAGGTCACGTTGCGGGCCTTTTCGTCCAGTTTGTAGTGGTCCGGCAGCAGGTTCGGGATCACCGCATCAACCGACTGATACAGCGGGCTGCGGTCCTGGCTTGGGCCGGAAATGATCAGCGGCGTCCGCGCCTCGTCGATCAGGATGCTGTCGACTTCGTCCACGATGGCGTAGAAATGGCCGCGCTGGGACATATCCTCGATCGACGATTTCATGTTGTCGCGCAGATAGTCGAAGCCGAGTTCGTTGTTGGTCGCATAGGTGATGTCGGCGCGATAGGCGGCACGCTTTTCCTCGTCAGGCTGGTGGGCATAGACCACCCCGGTGGTCATCCCGAGATGCGCATAGACCTTCCCCATCCATTCCGAGTCGCGCTTGGCCAGGTAGTCGTTCACCGTAACGACATGCACACCCTTGCCCGTCAACGCGTTGAGATAGGCGGCAAAGGTCGCCACCAGTGTCTTGCCCTCGCCTGTCTTCATCTCACTGATATTGCCCTGATGCAGGAAGATCCCGCCCATCAGCTGCACATCGAAGGCCCGCAGGCCCAGCGCACGACGCGCGGCCTCGCGGCAGTTGGCGAAGGCCTCGGGCAGCACGGCCTCCAGGCTTTCGCCGCCTTCCTGCACCCGCTTTTGCAGAACACGGGTCCGGGCGATGATCTCGTCATCGGTCAGCTTCTGGAACTCTGACTCGAGCGCAGAGATGTCTGCCACCAGCGGACGGACGGATTTCACCTTGCGGTCGTTCGGGCTGCCGAACACCTTCCGCGATAGTGCACCAATTCCCAGCATGTTTTCTCCGTGGGGCGACGTTCTTGACAGCATCGTGTGGCAGTCAGACTTGCCCGCCCCCATCGCCTTCCATAGAAGAGCCAAGAAGAAGACCGGAAGGCCCCGCCTCACGCAACTGTCGCGATGTAAGGGCTGGGCCGGGCATAGTCAACGTGGCAGGCCAGTCCAGCCCGATTAGGAGACAGTGAAATGCTGAAGCGTGCGCAAGTTTGGTCGGGGCTGGCACTGGTGGCCGCGCTTGCCAGCCCGGTCTGGGCCGAAGGCGAGACGGCAGAGACCGTTGTGTCGACCGTGAACGGAGTTACCATCACCCTGGGCCAGATGATTGCCCTGCGCGAAACCCTGCCCGAGCAATACCAGTCGCTGCCCGATGACGTGCTTTACAACGGCATTCTGGAACAGCTGATCCAGCAGGAAGTCCTCCGCCAGTCGGTCACGGACCTGTCGCCGCGCCAGTCTGCAGCGCTGGAAAACGACAGCCGAGGCTACATGTCGGGTCTTGCGATCGAGGCGATTGCCTTGACCGCCGTGACTGACGAGGCGCTGCAGGCCGCCTATGAGGCCCGGTTCAAGGATTCCGCCCCGCAAACCGAATACAGCGCCGCGCATATTTTGGTGGAAACGCTGGAAACCGCCGAAAAACTGAAGGCCGATCTGGCCGCCGGTGCCGATTTCGCCGAACTCGCAAAGAGCAACTCGATCGACACCGGATCGGGCGCCAACGGCGGCGATCTTGGATGGTTCGGGCTGGGTACGATGGTGAAACCCTTCGAAGAGGCCGTCGTCGCTGCGAAGGTCGGCGAGGTGACGGGTCCGGTGCAGTCCGAATTCGGCTTTCACCTGATCCAGGTCAAGGAAACCCGCGTGGCGGAAAACCCGCCGCTGGACCAGATCCGCGACGAGCTTGCCGCCGAGATCGAAAACGCCGCGATCGAAGCCAGGCTGAAGGAACTGACCGATGCCGCGTCGGTTACCCGCGAAGGTGAAGCGATCGATCCCACGATCCTGAAGAACTCTGCGCTGATCGACTGACGGACTCTCAAACAGGGGGCTGACATGAGCAAGACCGACTGGAAGACCGAAGCGAAGGCGCTGAAGAAGAAGGTTCGCAAGCTCAAGGACCGCTTTGCGGCGGCTGCCAGCCCCGTCGCCGAAGCAGTAGGTGAAGCAGTGGGCGAGGTGGTCGCTGCCGCCAAAAAGGCGATGAAACCGGTCTCGCCGCTTGCGCCTGCCGGCTTTCCCGCGCTCCCCATCATTAGGGGGGTCGAATTTGCCGCTATCGAGGCGGGTGTCCGCTACCAGAACCGCAAGGATGTGATGCTGGTCCGTCTGGCCCCCGGCACGGCGATGGCGGGGGTCTTCACCCGCTCGACCACGCGGTCGGCCTGCGTGCGCGATTGTCAGGCCAAGCTGGCAACAAAGGCCAACGGTGCGGGCGCCGCGATCATCGTCAATTCCGGTAACTCGAACGCTTTCACCGGCAAGATCGGCGATGAGGCCGTCGCCGCCGTGACCGGCGCAGTGGCCGAAGCGCTTGGCCTGCCGGTCGCGCGGGTGTTTTCATCCTCAACCGGCGTCATCGGCGAGCCGCTTCCACACGACAGGATTACCGCCAAGGTCCCCGACCTTATGGCCGCCCTGCGCGGGGATGCCATCGAAATGGCCGCCCATGCGATGATGACGACCGACACCTTCCCCAAGGGTGCCGCAGCAACGGTGCAGGGTGATGGTGGCCTGATCCAGATCGCCGGGATCGCGAAGGGCTCGGGCATGATCGCGCCCGACATGGCGACGATGTTGGTCTATATCTTCACCGATGCGAAAATTGCACCAAACGCGCTGCAAAGGATGCTGTCGCGCAACGTCGATGCCACCTTCAATTCGATCACCGTGGACAGCGACACCTCCACCTCCGACACCCTGCTTCTGGCAGCCACCGGCCAGTCGGATGCCGCCCCCGTGAAAGGCCCGGTCGCCAGGGCGTTCGAAATCGCCCTGCACGGCGTGATGCGCGACCTCGCGCTGCAAGTGGTGCGCGACGGCGAGGGCGCGACCAAGCTGGTCGAAGTGCGGGTAGCCGGAGCTGCGACCGACGAAGATGCTGCGAAAGCAGCTTTCGCCATCGCCAATTCGCCCCTCGTCAAGACCGCCGTGGCCGGACAGGACCCGAACTGGGGCCGAATCGTCGCCGCGATCGGCAAATCAGGCGCTGCTGCGGAACGAGATCTGCTGACCATCCGTTTCGGCGATATTCTGGTGGCCGAAAAAGGCTGGCGGAATCCCGACTACAAGGAAGAGGACGGCGCCGCCTATATGCGTCAGCCCGAACTCCTCATTCATGTCGACCTTGGTCTTGGCAAGGCAAGTCGTTCGGTCTGGACCTGCGATCTGACTGCCCGCTACATCGAAATCAACGCCGACTACCGCTCCTGATTCTTCTGTTCTCAAATATCCCACAGGGGGTCCGGGGGGTGTGAACCCCCCGGGGGGCTCAGCAAAGGCCACACATGAAGATTGTCCTCGTCTCCGCTGTCGCCCTGATTGACCCCGACGGTCGCGTGCTGCTGGCCCAGCGCCCCGAAGGCAAGTCGCTTGCGGGTCTCTGGGAATTTCCCGGTGGCAAGGTCGAAGCCGGCGAATCTCCGGAAACCGCCCTGATCCGCGAGCTAAAGGAAGAGCTGGACATCGACACCTGGTCCAGTTGCCTGGCCCCGCTGACCTTTGCCAGCCACAGCTATGAAGACTTCCACCTGCTGATGCCGCTCTTTGCCTGCCGCCGGTGGCAAGGCACCGCCCGCCCGACCGAGGGGCAGAGACTGGCCTGGGTGAAGCCCGGTGCCTTGCGGGATTATCCGATGCCCCCCGCTGACCTGCCCCTGATCCCTATCCTCCGCGACTGGCTTTAGGACCGGCCTCAAGTCGCGCGCGCCGGCAAGTCAGAGGGGCTGTTCCGGAAGCGCACGCCGCTGAGGCCGTGTACCAAATGAAAAAGGCCGGGCATTGCCCGGCCTTTTCGGTTTCTTGCGGCAATGATCAGGCCAGCGTGCGCTGAACCTCTTCCCGCTCGAAGATCTCGATCACATCGCCCGGACGGATATCTTCGTAGCGCTCGAAGGCCATGCCGCATTCCTGACCGGACTGCACTTCCTTCACTTCGTCCTTGAAGCGCTTCAGCGTTTTCAGCGTACCCTCGTGGATCACGACAGAATCGCGCAGCAGGCGAACACCCGCCGAACGCCGGGCGACGCCTTCGGTGACCAGACAGCCGGCAACCTGACCGACACCGGTGACCTTGAAGACTTCCTTGATCGTCGCATAGCCGATGAAGTGCTCGCGCACCTCGGCTTTGAGCAGACCCGAGGCTGCGGCTTTGATGTCGTCCACCAGATCATAGATGATCGAGTAATAGCGAATCTCGACCCCTTTCTGGTTGGCGGACTGCCGCGCCGAAGCATTGGCGCGGACGTTGAAGCCGATGATCGGGGCCTTCGAGGCTTCGGCCAGACCGACATCCGTATCGGTGATCGCACCGACGCCGGAATGCAGCACGCGGACACGCACCTCTTCGTTGCCGATCTTTTCCATCGCCTGGACGATGGCTTCGGCGGAACCCTGCACGTCGGCCTTGATGATGATCGGCAGCTCGGCGACCGAAAGGTCGGCCTTCGCCTTGGCCATCAGCTGTTCCAGCGTGGTCGCGGCGCCGGCAGCGGCGCGCTTGTCCTTGGCCGCCTTCTCGCGATAATCAGCGATTTCACGGGCCTGGGCTTCGGTTTCCACCACGTTCAGCGTGTCACCGGCCGAGGGCGTGCCGGACAGACCAAGCACTTCCACCGGAACCGACGGCCCGGCTTCCATGACGGTTTCGCCCTGGTCGTTGATGAGGGCGCGCACCTTGCCCCACTGTTCGCCGACGACGAAGATGTCGCCTTTGCGCAGCGTGCCGTTCTGCACCAGAACCGTCGCGACCGGGCCGCGGCCCACGTCAAGCTTGGCTTCGATCACGGCACCGCTTGCCGCCCGTTTCGGGTTGGCGCGCAGTTCCAGAAGTTCGGCCTGAAGCGCAATCGCCTCCAGCAGGTTATCGAGGCCCTTGCCGGTCTTGGCCGAAACTTCGACATCCTGCACGTCGCCCGACATCGCTTCGACCACGATTTCATGCTGCAAGAGGTCCGTGCGGACCTTCTGCGGATCGGCGTCATGCTTGTCGATCTTGTTGATCGCCACGATCATCGGCACCTTGGCGGCCTTTGCATGGGCAATCGCCTCGACCGTCTGCGGCATCACGGCGTCATCCGCCGCCACGACCAGAACCACGATATCCGTCACATGCGCGCCACGAGAGCGCATCGAGGTGAATGCTGCGTGGCCGGGCGTGTCGAGAAAGGTCAGCAGCTGACCCTTGTCGGTCGTCACCTGATAGGCGCCGATGTGCTGCGTGATCCCGCCGGCTTCGCCCGAGACGACATTGGCCTTGCGGATCGCGTCCAGAAGGCTGGTCTTGCCGTGGTCGACGTGGCCCATGATGGTGACGATCGGCGGACGTGGCAGCAGGCTCTCGTCCGAGTCCTTGACCGTGTCGATGACCTGCTCCACGTCGGCATCCGACACGCGGACGGCCTTGTGGCCGAATTCCTCGATCACCAGTTCGGCGGTGTCGGCGTCAATGGCCTGGTTCATCGTGACCATCATGCCCATTTTCATCAGGCTTTTGACCACGTCGGCAGCGCGTTCCGCCATCCGGTTGGCCAGTTCGCTGACCACGATGGTTTCCGGCAGCTGCACGTCGCGCACCTGCTTTTCGGCCTTCTGGCCCAGACCCAGTGCTTTGGCACGGGCCTTTTCCTGCTTGCGCTTCATCGCGGCAAGGCTGCGTTGCCGCCCTCCTTCGCCTGCCAGCGCATCGTTCAGTGTCAGCTTGCCGGTGCGGCGCGCGTCTTCACCCGTGGTGCGCTTGGCACCGCGGTCACGCTCGGCATCGCGCTCACGTTCGGTCTTGCGCGGGGCAAGGCCGGGCTTGGCCGAGGCCGGACCGCGCGGATCGCCGCCCGGAGTTGCCGGGGTTGGCGCAGCCTTTGCCGGAGCTTCGGTAGCCGCCGGCGGAGTTGCCGAGCGCGGACGGGTGCCCAGCACATCGGCGCGACGCGCATCGGCAGCAGCCAGCTTGGCGGCAGCTTCGGCCTTGGCGGCACGTTCCTCTTCCTCGGCCTTTGCACGAATGGCTTCGGCGCGCTCACGGTCCTCGCGCTCTCTCGTCTCGATCTCTTCGCGGCGGCGGGCGCGGTCTTCTTCGCGCAGGCGGTCATCCTCGGCGCGGCGCAAGGTGTCTTCCGCCTCACGCGCCTTGGCGGCACGCAGCGCGGTCATCCGGCGCTCCATCTCGGCATCGGAAATGCCGGCGGGCCGCTTCGACGGATCCCCATAGGTGGTTGTTGGCACAGCAGCACCCGAGCCCGGGGCACCGGGCTTGGTTGTCGTCGGAACCACAACGCGCTTCCGTTTCGTTTCGACCACGACACTCTTGGTCCGGCCATGGCTGAAGCTTTGCTTCACCTGTCCGGAACGGGGTGCACCACCACCAAGGCCAAGAGGCTTCTTGCCGTCTGTATCGCTCATGCGTCCTACGTATCCTTCATGGCGGTGTCACCGCCGTCATGCCCGCCCATCTGCCCACGCAGACCGGCAAGCTTTGCCGCTTCCTCTACAACACGCGTTCTGAGTCCACCAGCGGCAAGCGCGGCGTGTATCGCACGTTCGCGCCCGAATGCCAAACCGATTTCCCCTGCGCTCAAGACCCCGATGAACCCGTTCTTGCCTTCCGGCGGGTGCAGCTTGGTCTTGCCGCGTTCCGACCCGTCGCTGGCCTGGATCAGCGTTGCCGCCGTGCCCTTGACCAGCCAGTCCTTCACCTTCTCATAACCCATGACCGCGTCACCGGCCTTGCGGGCCAGGCTAAGCAGGTCGATCACCCGTTGGGTTGTCAGGCGTTCCACCAGATCGGCCAGTCCGTCCGGCACCTTGACCGGCTGACGGGCGGCGCGAGAGAACAGGCCCTTCTTCGCCGCCCTGTCGATCAGCGCCCGGTCGGCCGTGACATAGACTCCCCGTCCGGGCAGCTTGCCCAGCACATCGGGCACGACCATGCCATCAGGGCCAACGCAAAAGCGGATCAACCCGGCTTTTGGCTGGCTTTCCCCGGTCGCAATGCACTTGCGTTCCGGTTCGTCCTGATCTTTTTCCCGGCCGCCGCGCGTCAACGCTTGGGTTTCCGAGGTCTGAGATCAGACCTCGGCCTCCTCTTCTTCGGCAGTCCCATCCTGAGGCTGCTCCAGATCGGCGGGGTCGACCCAGCCAAGCATGACCCGGGCGGTCATGACGAGGTGTTGCGCTTCCTCAAGCGACATGTCGAATTTCTCAAGCACGCCTTCGTCCTTCTTGCGGACGCCGTTCTCAGTGGTCCAGCCGCCGGCAAGTTCCCAGTCCGCGCAAGTGGCGAAATCTTCCAGCGTCTTGATGCCATCCTGGCCCAGCGCTTCCAGCATCTGCGGCGTCAGGCCTTCGAAGCCGACAAGACTGTCTTCCACGCCCAGAGCGCGAGCATTTTCCATGGCCTTGGCATTGGCGGCCTCAAGATAGTCACGCGCGCGGGCCTGAAGTTCGGCGGCGGTATCTTCATCGAAGCCGTCGATGGACAGAAGTTCGTCCAGTTCGACGTAAGCCACTTCTTCCAGATTGGTGAAGCCTTCCGAGACCAGCAGCTGCGCCATCATCTCGTCCACGTCCAGCGTTTCCATGAACAGCTTGGTGCGTTCGGCGAATTCGGCCTGACGGCGCTGCGATTCTTCGGCTTCGGTCATGATGTCGATGTCCAGCCCGGTGAGCTGGCTGGCCAGACGGACGTTCTGGCCACGGCGGCCGATGGCCAGCGACAGCTGTTCATCCGGCACCACGACCTCGATCTTGCCGGCCTCTTCGTCGATCACGACCTTGGAGACCTCGGCAGGCTGCAAAGCGTTCACAAGGAACGTCGCCTGATCCTGGTTCCACGGGATGATGTCGATCTTTTCGCCCTGAAGTTCGTTCACCACGGCCTGCACACGGCTGCCGCGCATACCGACACAGGCGCCGACGGGGTCGATGGAGTTGTCATAGCTGATCACGGCGATCTTGGCGCGGCTGCCGGGGTCGCGGGCAACGGCCTTGATCTCGATGATGCCGTCATAGATTTCGGGCACTTCCATCTTGAAGAGTTCCGCCATGAACTGCGGGTCGGTGCGTGACAGGAAGACCTGCGGCCCGCGCGGTTCGCGGCGCACATCCTTGATGTAGCAACGAATCCGGTCGCCGATGCGATAGCTTTCGCGGCCGATCTTTTCGTTCCGGCGCAGGATCGCTTCACCCCGGCCGATATCGACGATGACGTTGCCGTATTCCTCGCGCTTGACGGCGCCGTTGATGATCGTGCCCTTGCGGTCCTTGAATTCCTCGAACTGACGATCCCGCTCGGCTTCGCGGACCTTCTGCAGGATCACCTGCTTGGCCGATTGCGCGGCGATGCGGCCCAGATCGACCGGGGGAACCTCGTCAACAATCTCGTCACCTACTGCCGGGTCGGCCAGCCAGGTCTTGGCCTGCTTGACAGTCACCTGGGCATGGTGGTTTTCCACTGCCTCGTCCTCGACCACGGTGCGGACGCGGGTAAAGCTGGCACGACCGGTCTTGCGGTCGATCTTCACGCGGATATCCATTTCCGCGCCGTAACGCGACTTGGCGGCCCGGGCGAGGCTGTCTTCCATCGCCTGAATCACCAGTTCAGGTTCGATCATCTTTTCGCGCGCGACAGCCTCGGCGGTCTGCAGAAGCTCCAGCTGGTTGGCCGATGTGATTGCCATGGGTCTCTCTCCCGCCTTAGTGTTTCGTCTCGGGGGTGGGCTCGTCGTCCTCGTCCCCGTCGGTTTCTTCGATTTCGTCGAATTCGCCTTCAGCCGGTTCCTGCACCTTCTTCTGGCGCAGCATTTCCGAAATCAGCTCTTCGGTAAGGATCAGCTTGGCGTCGGACAGCCAGTCGAACTTCAGCCCGATGGTCAGCTCTTCGCCCGCTTCCTCGATGGTGATCAGCACTTCGTCGCCTTCGACCCCGGCCAGCGCGCCCTTGAAGCGGCGGCGGCCGTCGATCAGTTCCGACGTCTCGACCCGGGCCTCCCAGCCCTTCCACATCTCGAAATCCTTCAGCCGGGTCAGCGGCCGGTCGATCCCGGGGGACGAGAC
>PNJK01000018.1 GCA_013821825.1 Rhodobacter sp. | reverse complement strand
GGATGATTTCTGGTTCTGCGGCCTGCCCAGCCTGCCCGGCAAACCCTATTGCGAGGCGCATGTCGGCGTGGCCTTCCAGCCGATGAGCGCACGGCGCGACCGCCGCCGCTGAGCAGCACGAACAGCGGTGGTCGCGCAAATTGCGCGATTTGCGCTCCGTCTTCTGCCACATTCTTCTTCATTGCCCCTGACCGGGCACTGGTGGCGGTGTTTCGCATGACGGATTCGGCCAAAGTAATCCTGTCGCGGCAAAGCCGCGGCGTGCTGGTCCTGCTGTTCACCGCCACGATCTTCACCAGTGCGCTGCCGTTGTTCTTCGTCCTGGTACCGGCGCAGCGGAGGGCCAAGCGCCGATGACCCCCATTTCCTTTATGCGGCAAGCAACCTTGGATCGCTGGTCGCGCTTCTGGCCTTTGCGCTGGTGGCCGAGCCGCTGTTCGGCGTCACTGCCATCTCGGTCCTCTGGTCGGTGGGCTTCGTGATCCTGGGGCCGATGCTGCTGTTGGGGCCGGCGACGCACCGGCTGCTGTTCGATGCGCGGCCCGATGCCCGGCATCTGACCGTCTTCTACCTGACCATGTCGATCGGCGGGGCGCTGGGCGGGGTCTTCAACTCGATCGTGGCGCCGCTGGCCTTCGACCGGCCGTCCGAATACCCGGTAACAGTTGCCCTGGCCGTGCTCTTGCTGCTGGCCGAGCGCAGCCGGAACCTGCCGCACGAACTGGCGCTGGGGTTGGTGCTGACGCCGGTGCAGCTGCTGCCTATGCCGGGCTTCCTGCCGTTTCAGACCGGGCTGTCGGCGGAATGGCGGGGGATCGGGACCCTCGCGTCGCTGGCCGTTGCCTATGTCACACTTTACCGGCAGCGGCTTGTCACGGTGGTGGCGACGGTCTTCGTCATTGGCATCTGGGGCGAGTTCGGGCGCGTGGCGACCGTGCTGGAGGACCGCAGTTCCTTCGGGCCGCACATCGTCAAGGACGGTGAGGAATTGCGCCGCTATTCCAACGGAACCACGATCCATGGCGCGCAACTGCTGGCCGAGATCGGGCAGGACCCGCGCTGAGTGCCCCTGCCCGAGCCGAGCGTCCCGTTCTGGACCGACGATCACGCCAACCTGTTAAGCGCGCTGCGCCAGGCGGTCCCTGCCCGTCCGGTCAGTCCCCGCCAAGGATTGCCTCAAGCGCCTTGCGGGCCTCTTCTTCCAGCGCCTCTTCGGCGCCCTTTGCGGCTGCATCGCCAAGGGATTCCTCGGGCGTGACCTCGGCGCCAAGCTCTTCCTTCAGCCGCTGTTCCAGTTCCGCCTTGGCTGCGGCTTCGGCAGCCTTCGCGACCTCTTTGACGCGCGCCTCGGCGGCTTTGGCCTCGGCCTCCATCTTTTCGCGGGCGATGCCTTCAAGGTCCAGCCGGAAGCGGGGTTCGGCCCAGGGCCCGGTGATCAGCAGCGGGACCATCACGCCCCCGGTGCCGTCCTCGGCCGCAAGGGCCGTGGGGCGGATGCGGTAATCCAGCGTGCGGCGGCCAAGGTCCACCTGACCCGCGCCCGAGGCAGTCATGTAGGGGGCGATCAGCTTCAGGTCGCTGTTCGACAGCACGCCTTCGTCGATGGCGAAAGTGCCTGCCAGCCCTTCGAAGACGGTCTTCTGCCCCTCGCCCACGAAACCCGGATCCAGCGTCCGCAGCATTCCGGCGATGTCCAGACCGCGCAGCTCGCCCTGCCCCAGTTCCAGCGCACCTTCGCCCTTCAGCCCCTGCATGATGGCGGCAACCGAATCGCCGATGCCCAGGAATTGCAGGTCAAGATCGCCGGTCGACACCAGCCGGTCATAGCCCGCAAGGTCTTTGAGCAATGCCTGCATGTCGAGACCGGCGAAGACCAGCTTGCCGCCGACCGACAGCCCGCCACGCCCGTTCACCACGAACTCGCCGCCGATCTGACCGCCATAGGCCGCCATCTGGCGGATGCTGGTCACCGCGCGGGCCCGGTCCAGCGTGATCAGGACGCGGGTCTCGCCAAGGCGCAGCACCCCGAGGTCAAGCGACGGGGCGGCCAGAGTCACCTCGGCATCCATCGCCCAAAGGCCGGATACGTCGATCACGCCTTCGGGCCAGCCCTCGGCCCGCATGCCGCCCGCGGTGCCGCCGCCCATCCCGCCCTGCGGTCCAGTGCCGATCCTGATCGGTCCCGCCACCAGTTGCGCCAAGAGCTTCGGTCGCGCCTCGCCCGGCCGCAGGTCCAGATCGCCGGTCAGCGTATTGTCATCGGCCACGATCTTCGCCCCGCGAAGGAATGCGGTCCCCGAGCCATCCAGCGTCAGCTGCCCCGACAGTGCGAGCCGGTCCTTGCCAAGGCCAGGGCCGGGTTCGCCAAGAGCCGACCCGATCAGAGCGCCAAGCGCGGGCAGGTCGGAAAGGTCGGCCTCCAGCGCGCCTTCGGCGGCAAGGGGCGCAAAGCCGCCGCGCCCGTCGAAGGACACCGTGGAGCCGCCTGTGGTGAAGCGGGCAGCAAGGGGCACCACGCGGCCGCCTGCGAAAGCGGAATAGACCCCGCCCGACAGGTCCAGCGTCACTGGCTCGCCGCCGGAAAGGCCGGTAGCCGACAAGGTGAACGGGCCCGAGTAATCCGGGATCGACAGGGTTCCGTCGACATCATCCAGCGCGAAGACCCGGCCCGACTGACGGTCGGCAAAGCGGATGCTGCCGCCGGTGATCCGGCCCTCGTCCAGCGTGAATGCAGTGGCGGCGGCGGGAACGACGCCAGCATTGGCACCCGTCGCGCCTGCGCCGAAATCCCAGTTCTCGCGCCCGTCGGCGGCGCGTTCCAGATTGATCTCCGGCGCATCGGCAGAAAGGCCAAGAATCTTCACCTCGCCCCCCAGAAGCGCGCCGAGGTTGATGTCGATGACCAGACCTTCGGCCTTGAAGAGCGGCGCCTCGCCTTCCGCCCAATCGGCGTTTGCAATGCTGACAGGGCCGGTGCTCACCCCCAGATTGGGCCAGAGGCGCGGTTTGACCTCGCCCTGGAGATCAAGCTTGCGGCCGGTCATGCCCTGGAACTGGTCCGAGACGACGCTGGCCACCCGATCGGCGGGCACCATCGCCAGAAGTCCAAGGGCCAGCAGGACCAGAACCGCCAGCCCCACCGCAAAACCGATGATCCAGCGCATGCAATCCCCCGGCAAATCATGGCGTTGGCCCGAGTCTATGCCGCACCCCCCGGTGTCGCAAGTCAACCCGCCCTCCGTGGCATCAAATGGCCGATTGGCGCGCCCCTTCCCAGCCGCGCCCGGGGCCTGTATAGGGCGGGAATGTCCGAAAACCCGCCCCTCCTTCGCCCCGACCTTGCCCGCGCGCTGGTCCCCGATACACGTCGTGCCGGTCAGCCGACCATCGGCATGGTGTCGCTTGGCTGCCCGAAAGCGCTGGTCGACAGCGAACGCATCCTGACCCGGCTTCGGGCCGAGGGCTATGCGATCAGTCCCGACTACAAGGGCGCCGATGCGGTGATCGTGAACACCTGCGGGTTTCTGGACAGCGCCAAGGCCGAAAGCCTTGAGGCGATCGGCGAGGCGCTGGCCGAAAACGGCCGGGTGATCGTGACCGGCTGCCTTGGGGCGGAACCGGAGTATATCACCGGCGCGCATCCGAAGGTTCTGGCGGTGACCGGCCCGCACCAGTACGAGGCGGTGCTGGACGCCGTCCACGGCGCTGTGCCCCCCTCGCCGGATCCGTTCATCGACCTTCTGCCCGCGACCGGGGTTTCCCTGACGCCGCGCCACTACAGCTATCTGAAGATCTCCGAAGGCTGCAACCACGCCTGCAAGTTCTGCATCATCCCCGACATGCGCGGCAAGCTGGTCAGCCGCCCCGCCCATGCCGTGCTGCGCGAGGCGGAAAAGCTTGTCGAGGCCGGGGTGAAGGAATTGCTGGTGATTTCCCAGGACACCTCTGCCTATGGGGTAGACCGCAAGCACGACCTGTCGCCCTGGAAGGGCGGCGAAGTGCGGTCCCACATCACCGACCTCGCCCGCGAACTGGGCAAGCTTGGCGCCTGGGTGCGGCTGCACTATGTCTACCCCTACCCGCATGTCCGCCAGCTGATCCCGCTGATGGCGGCCCATTCTGACTCTGGCGGGCTGGTTCTGCCCTATCTCGACATCCCGTTCCAGCACGCCCACCCGGATGTCCTGCGCCGCATGGCGCGCCCGGCGGCGGCGGCAAGGACGCTGGACGAGATCGCCGCCTGGCGGTCGGTCTGCCCCGACCTCACGCTGCGCTCGACCTTCATCGTCGGCTATCCCGGCGAGACCGAGGCCGAGTTCCAGACCCTGCTGGACTGGCTGGACGAGGCGCAACTGGACCGCGTCGGCTGCTTCCAATACGAAAACGTCGCCGGGGCGCGGTCGAATGCGCTGCCCGATCATGTGCCGGCTGAGGTCAAGCAGGACCGCTTTGATCGCTTTATGGAAAAGGCCCAGGCCATTTCCGAGGCGAAACTGGCCGCAAAGGTTGGAAAAGTGCTGGAGGTGATCGTCGATGAAGTCGACGAGGACGGCGCCACCTGCCGCACCAAGGCCGATGCTCCGGAAATTGACGGCAACCTTTTCATCGATGAGGGCTTCGAGGGGCTCGCCCCCGGCGACATCGTCAAGGTGATGGTGGACGAGGCCGGGGAGTATGACCTGTGGGGGCGGCAGGTCTGATCAGCCCCGGCAGCGGATGCGGCGGCGGCCCCGCCTACCCCACCAGCACCACGACCCAGGCCACCCCCGCCGCGATGGCCGTCAGCGCCACGCAGGCGGACCCGCAGTCCTTGGCCTTCTTGGACCGAGGGTCTGGGCCGGGCAAGATGTGGTCAACCACCTCTTCAATCGCGGTGTTGATCAGTTCGGCTGCCAGGATTAGCAACCCCAGCGCCAGGATGAGCGCGCGTTCGGCCGGCGTCAGATCCAGCGAAAAAGCCCGCATGGCGGAGAGGACATTGGCGAGCGTCCATTGCCGCCGGGTCTTTTCCGTGGCCCAGGCGGCGCGAAAGCCGTCCCAGGACCAGATCACCGTATTGGCCAGCCGCTTCGCCTCGGCGGCAAGCAAGTTGCGCATTGTCCCTCTCCCCCTCCTCCCGGTGGAAAGGGTAGCCCCGGACAAGGGACGCGTCGAGTGTCCAGGGCTTTCGATTTGTCGGCCGTGCCTTACGCGCGGCGCACCAGGTTCACCAGCCACAGAACCACACCCAGAAGGATTGCTCCTTCAAGAACCGGGAAAACCGGGCCGATGGTAGTCTCGGCAACCTTGCCGGTAATCATCAGCCACAATCCAAGCAGCAGAAGCAGCACGCCGACCTGATGCAGCCAGAAGTGCAGGCGGGGCAGAAGCCCCTCGTCCAGACCGGGGATCAGCCGGTAGGCCAGGCCGAAAAGAGTCATCAGCGTGAAGCCCAGAAGGTTGATATGGGCATGGACCGGCGTAAGCGTGCTGTCACCGCTTCCGCCCATATAGGCACCGAACAGGATGCCGACGATCAGATAGACCGAGCCGGCAATCAGAAAGCTGCGTGAGATGTTCATGTCCGTCCCTTGGGATTAACGGGTCTATTCGCCCGCATAGCCAGATTAGCAAATCGGCGGCGTTTCGGATATATTTCACGCAAACATTCCAATCTGGAATATCAATCGCCTGGCCCGGCGCGCAGCGCGGTCAGGGCGGCCCGGGTGCAGGTGACGACATTGGCGAAACGGTCGCCGCCCAGATGCACCCCGCCATACCAGCGGGTGACCACGATGATGCGGTCGGTCAGGCCTTCACGTTCCAGCATCTTCAGGATCACCGCGCCTGCCCCTGCCTCGCCGTCATCGGCTTTCAGCGGGCCGCCGTCGGACAGGATCGCGGCCCAGCTGTGGTGCGTGGCGCGGGCGAACTTGCGGCGGCTGCGCAGCCCGGACAGAAAGCTGTCGATGGCGGCGCGGTCACGGACCTCGCCGAAAGAGGCTGCGTAACGCGAGCCCCGGTCACGCAGGATGTCTTCCAGAACGATCATCAGGGCCAAGCCAGGCGATCCGGGGTCAGGCGACCAGTGCCTCGATCCCGGGCTTGTTCGGGCAGAAGTCCGGCATGGTCTGCGCCGGACCTGACCGCATCAGCCAGGCCTCGCAATCCGCCTTGCGCCGACAGGAGGCGCAGCGGGCGATAAGGTCTTCAAGTTCCTCGCGCTGGAGCCAGCCCTCGACCACGGCGCGCGGCAGGTTCACCCCGCTGATCCGCGCCATGCCCCGGGTCAGCCACCAGGCCTTTGGTGCTTCCGGATATCCGAACATCGCCAAGACCTCCTGGTCATCCAGCTATAAATCTGCCTTCGCGCGAAGATGCCTGCCTTGACCCAGATCAACCGCCGCGCAGCCGCCGCACGGTCGCGACGACCTGCGCCTTGCGCTGTGCGTTCGGCGGGTGGCTGCCAAGGAAGCGGTCGCCGGGGTCAGGCAGGCGATCGAAAAAGCCCGTGCCAAGGATCGGATCGTAGCCCGCGATCAACGCGATTTCGGCGCCAAGGGCATCCGCCTCCAGCTCGAATTCCTTGGAATAGCTCCGGGCGGCAACCTCTGCCCCCAGATTCTGGGCTTCGCGCACCTCCTCGGGGGAAAGCCCGTTCACCTGCGCCAGAACCCCGGCCAGAAGCGCGCCGGCCTTCGCCTGATCATGCCGGCGAGGGATGTGGCCGGCGATATGGTGCGCCGCCTCGTGGCCCAGCACGAAGGCCAGTTCGTCGGCATTGCGCGCATCGGCGATCAGGGCCAGCGTGAAGCCGACCACCGGCCGCCCCCTGCTGTCCACGGTCTGGAATGCGTTCGGCGGTTGGCCGGGGCGATCATCGACCACGATGCGGAAATCGCAGGTCCGTGCCACACCGCGCCTGCGGCAGACATCTTCCGCCACCGGCTCGACCGCGGCTACGACCTGAAGGAAGGTCAGCGCCGCCGTGTGCGCGGGCTGCTGGCCAGAGGGTTGCGCAGGGGCCGCATCGGGCGGGGCCGGAAAGGTCGTGACGCAGCCGCCAAGCAAAAGCACCAGGGCGGCAATCAGGGGGAAACGCATCTTGAACCTCGAACCGGGACGGGGTCAGCCTAGCAAATCGCGGGCCGGGCGAAAGGGCGCTTCACGCAGGTGTCATGTTGAAGCGCGGGCATAAGCCGGGCGTTGCCATGCCGGGTCGTCGCGGCTAACCTGCGGCCATGTTCACCATCGAGCACGAGTTCGACGCCACCGTGATCACCCTTGTCGACGAGGGTGAGGATCTGCCGCTGATCGAAGACGTGATCATCAACGCCTTCGAGGATTGCGTGACCATTGATCAGGTCGATCCCCGGACCGAAGAGGTGCTGCGCATTACCCTGTCCATGGGCCAGTTGCGCGATCTGGCGGCGGCCCTGAACCTGCCCGAGGGGAGCTATCGGCTGGACCGCTCGCCGGAATAGGTTGGTGCCTGGCGCGGCGCATCCAGTCGGAAAACCTTTTCGCGCGACTTGTCACTGCGGATCAAGGTCATCCGGATTTGGCCACCCCGGAGCCGCGGCCAAGGCCGCGCGCCGTCCCCCTGGCCTTGAAGGCTTCGGGAAGCCCGGTGACCGCGATGCGGATCCTGCCCTCGACCAACTCCGGACCCGGATGGCCATTTCGGCGCAGGGAAGGGCAGGATGGGACAGCTGGATCCTGCCATGCGGCACTTCTCCTGGGCCAGCGGTCCGGCAAGCACCAAATTTCTTGAGAAAGAAATTTGCAAATTCCTTGTTCAAGGAATTTGGCTCCCGTCCCTCGGTCGCGCCTCTGGCCTTTGTGCGCCAGCCCGCCTAGCCTTTGGCGGAGGGGAGCCAGGTCATGACCACCGCCTTCTTTTCCGACGAACGCTGCTTTTGGCATGGTGGCGGCAACTACGCCTTCACGCTGCCGGTGGGCGGGCTTGTGCAGCCGATGCCCGCTGGCCTGCCGGAGAACCCGGAAACCAAGCGGCGGCTGCGGAATCTGATCGAGGTGACGGGCCTTTCCCGCCATCTCGACATGCGCGCGGCCGAGGCGGCAAGCCATGCCGACCTCGCCCGGGTCCATCCCGAAAGTTACCTCTCGGCCTTCAAGGCGATGGCGGATGCGGGCGGGGGCGAGCTTGGCCTGCGCGCCCCATTTGGCCGGGGCGGGTACGAGATTGCCGCATTGTCCGCCGGTCTGGCCACTGCGGCACTGCGGGCGGTCCTGAAGGGCGGGGTGCGGAACGCCTATGCCCTGACGCGTCCGCCGGGCCACCACTGCCTGCCCGATTTCCCGAACGGCTTTTGCCTTTTGAACAACATCGGCATCGCCGTCCGCGCCGCTCAGGCCGAGGGGCTGGCGCGACGGGTGGCGGTCATTGACTGGGACGTGCACCACGGCAACGGGACCGAGGCGGTGTTCTGGCAAGACCCCGATGTCCTGACCATCTCCTTGCATCAGGAGCGGAACTATCCCCTGGACACCGGCGGGATCGAGGCGCGGGGCGCGGGCGCGGGGCTTGGCTTCAATCTGAACCTGCCGCTGCCGCCCGGCACCGGCCACCAGGGCTATCTGCACGCGATGGACCGGGTCGTGCTGCCCGCGCTGGACCGCTTCCAGCCGCAGGCGATCATCGTCGCCTGCGGCTTCGATGCTGCGGCGGTTGATCCTCTGGGCCGGATGCTGGCGACGGCTGAAACCTTCCGCACATTGACGGCCCGGGTGATGCAGGCAGCCGACCGGCTGTGCGACGGGCGGTTGGTGCTGGTCCACGAGGGCGGCTATTCCGAGGTATACGTCCCTTTCTGCGGCCATGCCGTGCTGGAGGAACTGTCAGGGGCCCCCGTCACCGCCCCCGACCCGCTGGCCGAGACCCTGGCGAAACGCCAGCCCGACGCGCGGTTCGACGCTTTCGTGACTGGCTGGATCGAGGACGCGGCCACCACTCTTGGTCTCTAACCCTCTGGCGGTGGCTGGTCGTTGTTTTCCGGGGTCATCGCCTCGAACGGCCAGACGGTGGGGCTGGTCTGGTTCACCAGCTTGGCCTTGTCCTTCGCCGACAGCCTTGGAAAGAAGGTCAGCCCGGTCCGCGCCTCAATCTCCGGAAGGGTCGAGACCGGGGCGGTTTCCGGCTTGGCGTAGCCCATGGTCTGCGGCACCACCAGCGCCAGGATGCTCAGGTTCCCGGCCAAGTCATAGGGATAGCGTTCCGGGTCGGCGAGGATCAGGAACATCGCCTCGGGCACCGGAATGAGCTTGCCGTTCCGGCGCTTGATCCTGGGGGGATCGGCCGCGAAGATCGGTCCGGTCAGCACCCAGACATGCTTGCGCATCGGGGCGTAGGCCTTGACGATCCCGTGCTCCAGGTTCTTCCAGATGCCCCGGTTCATCGCACTGCGCTGCGGCACGATGTTCGACATGAAGAAGGTCTCGAACTGGGCGATCCGGCCGAACTGGGTGTTGATGGCGAAATTCGGCACCAGGTGACCCCGGTCATAGCTTTGCCCGTCCAGCCTGGCATAGCCGGTGGTGCCGATCCGCCAGGCCCCGGGCAGGCGAAGGTCGTCGTAGAAGAACTCGGGCCGCTGGAAATCGAGGTCGCGGGTGGCGGCGGCCACCTGATAGGCAGCCCAGAGCGGCTGGCCCCGGTCGGGCGAAAAGCCCAGCGCGTAGCCGTGGTTGACGATGATGCTGAGCGGCGGATTGGCAGGGGAATTCGTCGGCGGGCCGAAGAGGCAGAAGAACTCGAGAAAATGCGCGATGGGGGCTGAGACGGTCAGCAGGCTGGAATTGTCGGTCATGGAGCGCATCCCTATGGCTGAAATCTCGGGATCGGAAATGACGCAACCGTAGCACGAAACACGCCCGGAGTCGCGCTTTGCGCATTGGGGACAGTCGGCGTCTGGCGGCGGCCTCGCGAAACCCCTACATTCGGGCCGACCCACCCGATCAGGATGCCCGATGCCCGCCCGCAACCAAGCCGCGCTTGACTTCCTTCTGACCCGCCGGTCGCGTCCGGCGAAGCTGTTCACCCATCCCGTTCCCGACCGCGCGCAGCTGGAGGAGATCCTGACCGCCGCCCTGCGGGTGCCTGACCATGGCAAGCTTGAACCCTGGCGGCTGGTGGTCCTGGAGGGCCCAGCCTTCGCGCGGCTGGCCGAACTGGCCGAGGCGCGGGCGCATGACCTTGGCGGCGACGCCGAAACGGTAGCCAAAGGGCGCGGCCAGTATGACCTTGGCAAGCTGGCGGTGGTGGTGATTTCGGCGCCGAAAGCGGCGCAAAAGGTGCCGGAGGTGGAGCAGGTGATGTCCGCAGCCGCCCTGTGCTTCGGCATCGTCAACGCGGCCGAGGCGGCGGGCTGGGGCGCCTGCTGGCTGACCGGCTGGCCCGCGCACGACCCGGTTTTCGCGGCGCAGGCCTTCGGCTGTGCAGCCGGTGAAACAGTGGCAGGCATCGTCCATATCGGCACGCCACCCGAAGATGCGCCAGACCGCCCGCGCCCGGACCTTGGCCGCCTGACGACCTGGGTCGACCAGTGATCTTCGCGGCTTTCCTCAAGGCGCTGGGCCAGTTGGGTGACCGCCGCTTTCGCCGGGTGGTGATCCTGGGCGTGCTTCTTGCGCTTGCCCTGCTTTTCGCGGTCTACGCGGGTTTCCTGCAGCTTGTGTGGTGGCTGACGCCCGACAGCATCGACATCCCGATCGTGGGGCCGGTGACCGGGGTTGAGACCCTGCTCGGCTGGGCCTCGCTTCTGGTCATGCTGGGGCTTTCGTTCTTCCTGATGGTTCCCGTCGCCTCGGTCTTCACCGGGTTCTTCCTGGAGGACGTGGCCCGGGCGGTCGAGGCGCGACACTATCCGGACCTGCCCCCCGCGCGCGCCCTGCCGATGGTCGAGGCGCTGCGCCAGTCGGTCAATTTCCTTGGTCTTGTGCTGGTGGTGAACGCGGTGGCCCTGCTGCTTTATCCCTTCGTCGGTCCGGCAGTGCCGCTGGTCTTCTGGACGGTGAACGGGTTCCTCTTGGGGCGGGAATATTTCACCCTTGTCGCGCTGCGCCGTCTGCCCCCGGACGAGGCAAAGGCGATGCGCCGGCGTAACCGCTGGCGGCTGTGGCTGGCGGGCACGCTCATGGCCGCGCCGCTGTCCGTGCCGGTGGTCAATCTGGTCGTCCCGGTGCTGGGGGTGGCAACCTTCACCCATCTTTTTCACCGGCTTGCCGCCGACGGGCGCTGAGGCCCGGCAACGCCCCCCCTCTCAGGGGTTCATGCGGCCGAACCAGTCCAGATCGGCCACGGTGATCCAGCCCGAAAGGATCACCCCGGAAATCACCGCCCAGATCGGCGTCGCGATCAGAAAAGTCAGCTTGGCCTTCTTGCCCACGATCTCTTCCGCCGGAGCGCCGGGCGGGGTGCCGGGTTCAACATGGCCGGTGTCGGACTGCGCCACGTTGCGGACCTGAAGCACGATGAAGAAGGTCATGAACCAGGTCACGGCATAAAGGATGAAGGCGGCGGTGATGGTCATGCTTGCTCCAGTTCCACAAGGCAGCCGTTGAAATCCTTCGGGTGCAGGAACAGCACCGGCTTGCCATGCGCGCCGATCTTCGGCTCGCCCGATCCCAGCACCCGCGCGCCAGTAGACTTCAGATGGTCGCGCGCGGCAAGGATGTCATCAACTTCATAGCAGATGTGGTGGATGCCGCCCGAAGGGTTCTTTTCCAGAAACCCCAGGATGGGGGAGTTCTCGCCAAGAGGTTGCAAAAGCTCGATCTTGGTGTTCGGCAGTTCGATGAAGATCACCGTGACACCGTGGTCGGGTTCGGGCTGCGGTTGGCCGACCCTGGCTCCCAGTGCATTGCGGTATTGCGCGGCGGCGGCATCAAGGTCTGGCACGGCGATGGCGACATGGTTCAAGCGGCCGATCATCGGTTGGGCTCCCTGCTGGGTCTGATGTGCAGGCTTATGGGCGCGGGGCGCGTGCAGCGCAAGCGTCAGGCAGTCGCAGGTCAGGCAGTCGCAGGTCGGGCCGTCGCAGGTCGGGCCGTCGCAGGTCGGGCCGTCGCAGGTCGGGCCGTCGCAGGTCGGGCCGTCGCAGGTCGGGCCGTCGCAGCCGGGTTTACCGGCTGTTTACCGGATATGGTGCAGGCTGGCCCGGCAATGACGGAGTTGGCCATGCCCTTCCCCCCCGATGCCCCGACCCTGTTTTCCGGCAAGGCCGCTCCCGATGCACTGCCGTTCCGGGGGATCACGCTTTTGCTGGTGGAAGACAGCCGCTTTACCTGCGACGCGATCCGGCTGATCTGCCTGCGCGCGGGCGGGCGGCTGAAGCGGGCGGAAACCCTGGCGGCGGCGCGGGCGCATCTGGCCTGCTACCGGCCGGATGTGGTGATCGTCGATCTGGGATTGCCCGATGGCCGGGGCGAAGCGCTGATCGCCGATCTTGCCGCAATGGGCCTGCCTGTCCTTGGGATCAGCGGCGACCCCGACGGCCGCGCCCCGGCACTGGCGGCGGGGGCGGCAGGGTTCCTCGACAAGCCGATCGGCAGCACGGCCGCGTTCCAGCGCCAGATCCTTGCGCTGGTCGGAGGCAACGAAGCCACGGCAACGGACGCGCCCCAGGAACCGTTGCCCGGCGATCCGCTGGCGTTGCGGGACGATCTGGCGCGCGCAGCAGCACTGATCGAGGCGGCGGAGCTTGAAGGGCTGGGCCTTGAAGGGGTGAAACGGGGCTACGCCGCCGATTTCCTGCGCAGCCTTGGCCGCGCCACCGGGGACCCGGCGCTGGAGGCGGCCGCCGCCGGTGCCGCATCCGAGGCAGGCCTCGCGGCACTGGCCCGGCTGGTGGCCGACCGTCTGGCCCAACCCGATCCGGTGGCATGACGCCAGCCGGGGCAGAGCGGCGGGCTGATCGGCCCACGCGCCAGGCCTATCCCCCGGATCGCCCCGCCATATCCAGCGCCGGATCGCCGTTCGCCCTGACCAGCCGGGTCAGATCGGACAGCCGCTCTCGTTGCCGTCCCTTGCCGTCGAAGTTCCCCGGTGCCAGCCAGACCGAAAACGCCTCGCGCAGGCCCGGCCATTCACTGTCGATGACCGAAAACCACGCCGAATCGCGGTTGCGGCCCTTGACGACCATGTGGTTGCGAAACACGCCTTCAAAGCTGAAACCCAGCCGCTGCGCCGCCCGGCGCGAAGGCAGGTTCAGCGCATTGCACTTCCATTCATAGCGCCGGTACCCTGCCCGAAACGCCCGGTCCATCATCAGGACCATCGCTTCGGTCGCCGCGACCCCGCGCTGCAGTGCCGGAGAGATGCAGATATGCCCGACCTCGATCGACCCGGCCGCAGGCTTGATGCGCAGATAGCTTGCGATGCCGCCCGCATGGCCGGTTGCAAGATCGCGCAGGACGAAGAACTGCGGGTCGTCGCCCGCTTCCCGCTGCCGCGCCCAGCGGTGATAGGCCGACGCCGAGGCGAAGGGGCCATAGGGCATGTAGTCCCAAAGCCCGTCATGCCCCTGGAAAGCCTCATGCAGATCATGTGCGTGGTGATCGGCCTCCAGCGGCTCCAGCCTGACGTGACGACCCTCCATCGGCGCCCGGTCCGGACTTGGTGGTGGCGTCCAGTTGGGTACCGGCTCTCCCAGTCTGGTGTCTGACATCGCTTCCTCCTGCTCTCCGGCCAAAGGCTATGCCCTCCGGATCAAGCCACGCAAGGGCGATGACAGCGCGGAAACGCGGTCAGAAACGGAACCCGTCCGGATAGCTGTGGAACCCGTCGAAATCCGCCTTGCCCAATGGCACTCCGGCCGCGCGCAGGGCCGCATAGCCCATCGTCAGGTGAAAGAAGAAATTCGGCAGGCCGTAAAGATACAGGAAATCGGCCCCGGTCTGCTCCAGTTCAGCAAAACCTGCCCTATGGCGGATAGTCCGCCCTTCTGCACCGTCAAAGTCGGCAGGCGACATTGCCCCCAGCATCGCCCGCGCCACGGCCAGCCGCGGCCCCAGCGCCTGCGGCAGGTCCGGCACCTCGCGCCCGGCAAGCGGGCAGGCAATGCGCAAGGAAAAACCCGCCGCCGTGGCAAACTGCCGGCCTGCAGGAAAGGCATCGGCAACTTGGGCGGTCAAGGCCTCCGCCCCCGCCCGCTCGACCATGTCCGCGACGCGGGCAAGGTAGTGGCGGAAGACGGGGACCGAGGCCTGATACATCAGCTGTCCTTCGGCACCACGCGCAGCCGCAATTCGCGCAACTGTTCGTTCGTGGGCTCCGAAGGTGCGTTCATCAGCATATCCTCGGCGCGCTGGTTCATCGGGAACATGATAACCTCGCGGATGTTCGGCTCATCGGCCAGAAGCATCACGATCCGGTCGATCCCCGCCGCGCAGCCACCGTGCGGAGGGGCGCCATACTTGAACGCCTTGACCATGCCGCCAAAGCGCTTGTCGACTTCGGTATTGGGATACCCCGCAAGTTCAAACGCCTTGTACATGATCGCGGGCTTGTGGTTGCGGATGCCGCCCGAGATCAGCTCATAGCCGTTGCAGGCCAGGTCATACTGGTAGGCGTAGACGTTGAGCGGATCGCCGTTCAGAGCCTCAAGCCCCCCCTGCGGCATCGAGAAGGGGTTGTGGGAAAAGTCGATCTTGCCGTCGTCGGTCTTCTCATACATCGGGAAATCGACGATCCAGGCGAACCTGAAGCAGTTCTTTTCGGTCAGCCCCAGTTCCTCGCCAATCACGTTGCGCGCGCGCCCCGCGATGGCCTCGAACGCCTCGGGTTTCCCGCCAAGGAAGAAGGCCGCATCGCCCTTTTCCAGACCCAGCTGCACCCGGATCGCCTCGGTCCGCTCCGGCCCGATGTTCTTGGCAAGGGGGCCTGCGGCCTCCATGCCGGACCCATCCTCGGCCTCGCGCCAGAAGATGTACCCCATCCCCGGCAGCCCCTGCTGCTGGGCAAAGGCGTTCATCCGGTCGCAGAACTTGCGGCCCACGGGTTCGCCAGACGGCCCCTTCGGCGCCGGAATGGCGCGGACTTCGTTGCCGTCCTGCTCCAGAAGCCTGGCGAAGATCGCAAAGCCCGAACCGCGGAAATGGTCAGAGACGTCCTGCATCCGGATCGGGTTGCGCAGGTCCGGCTTGTCCGACCCGTACCATTTCAGCGCGTCGCGGTAGGCGATCTTCTTCCAGTCGGAATAGACTTTCTTGCCCGGCGCGAATTCCTCGAAAATCCCCTGCACCACCGGCTGCACGGCGGCAAAGACGTCGTCCTGCTCGACAAAGCTCATCTCGATATCAAGCTGGTAGAAGTCGGTGGGGCTGCGGTCTGCACGCGGGTCTTCATCGCGGAAACAGGGGGCGATCTGGAAATAGCGGTCGAACCCCGCCACCATGATCAGCTGCTTGAACTGCTGCGGCGCCTGCGGCAGAGCGTAGAACTTGCCGGGATGCAGGCGCGACGGCACCAGAAAATCCCGCGCGCCTTCGGGCGACGAGGCGGTGATGATCGGCGTCTGGAACTCGTTGAAGCCCTGATCCCACATCCGGTTGCGGATCGACCGCACCACGTTTGACCGCAGCATCATGTTGCGGTGCAGCTTTTCGCGGCGCAGGTCGAGGAAGCGGTAGGTCAGGCGGGTTTCCTCGGGGTAATCGACCTCGCCGAAGACCGGCATCGGCAGTTCTTCCGACGCACCCAGCACGGTGACCCCGGTCGCATAAACCTCGATCGCGCCGGTCGGCAGCTTGGGGTTCATCAAGGACGCGTCCCGCCCTTTCACCCGCCCGTCGATCCGCACCACCCATTCGGCCCGGACCTGCTCCAGATCGGCAAAGGCCGGACTGTCGCTGTCCGCGATGACCTGCGTGATCCCGTAATGGTCGCGCAAATCGATGAACAGAACCCCGCCATGATCGCGCACCCGATGCACCCAGCCCGCAAGGCGCACCTCCTGCCCGACATGGGCACTAATCAGGTCTGCGCAAGTGTGGCTGCGGTAGGCGTGCATTTCCGTTCCCCTTCCGAGGGCTTTTCAGGTGATCGCGCCGATACACCTTGCCAAGGCCCCCAAGTCAACCCCGCGCCCCATTCTTCTGTTTCCAAATATCCCCGCCGGAGGCTCTTGCGGCCCGCCCAGGGTGCCTCCGGCGGGGATACTTAGGAACAGAAGAAAGCCGGGATCAGCCCCCGCAGCGAATTGCCGACCCAAAGCCGCACGCGGGGCAGGTCTTCGGCCAGCAGCACCTCTTCCGGGCAGGCCATCTCGGCGCGCAACACCCCCGGCAGCAGACCGGAGGACAGCGGCGGCGTCCGCATCCCCTGCCCCCGGTCGAAAAAGACCGTCGTGATCGTGCCGTCGCAAACCTCGCCGCGTTCGTTCAGCAACAGCGCTTCGTCCAAACCCGCCGGCAGCATCGACCGCGCGTGATCGTAGACCGCGCGATGTGTGGATTTCAGCGAAAGCCAGGGATCCCGCGAGGCAAGCCGCGCCGCAGCAAGGCCCAGCCGCCATTCGGCCTTGGCAGGCGGCAGTGGGGCGGTCTCCCAGACCACAACGCCCGCGCCATCCAGCGTCAGCCGCAGCCGCGCCGGATGATCGGGGCCTGTCACCGTGATCTCGGGGCAGTCCCAGCCCAGCCGCGCAGCGCTCTTTTGCAGCCGTGCCAGATGCAGCGGCCAGCGCGGCGCGGTCCGCCCGTCCCAGAGCAATGTCTCGATCAGCTTCAGCCCCGGCTGACGGCCGCCTTCACGAAGCGCGCTTTCCACAACGCTTCCTCCCATTCGCCTGAGGCGGTCGAGCCATGCGTCAGCCCGCCACCCACATTCATCACGATCTGCGAGCCGAACACCGACAGGGTCCGGATCGCAACCGAGAAATCCGCCCTGCCGTCCGGGGACATCCAGCCCACGGCACCACAATAGACCCCGCGCGGATGTGTCTCGACCTCACGGATGATCTGCATCGCGCGGATTTTGGGCGCGCCGGTGACAGAGCCGCAAGGGAAAAGAGCTGCCATCAGCGCGGGCAGGCCAGGTTTGCCGTCAAGCATCCCTTCAACTGTCGAGGTCATCTGGTGGACCGTCGAATAGCGTTCCATCGCGAAAAGTTCTGGCACCTTCACGCTGCCGATCTTTGCTATCCGACTGATATCGTTGCGCAAGAGATCAACGATCATCAGGTTTTCCGCGCGATCCTTTACGCTTGCCTGCAGGGCTGCCGCAATCGCCGCATCCCGCGCAGGGTCCGCGTCGCGGGGGGCCGTCCCCTTCATCGGGCGTGCCACGATCCGTCCCCCGGCCTCCAGCCGGAAGAAAAGCTCGGGCGAGCGTGACACGACCACAGGCCCCACCCCCAGATCGACATAGGCGCCGTGTCCCACCGCCCCCGTCCGCCGAAACGCGCCGTAAAGCCCAAGCGGCGTGCCCGTGACCAGGTTCGCCGACATCGGAAAGGTCATGTTGACCTGATAGCAGTCACCCGCCGCGATCCAGTCAAACACCTTGCGGGCCGCATAACCATAGGCGCGGCGGGTGATCATCGGCTTGGGTGCCGTCATCGCCGTCATCCGGCCCTCGGCATGCGCGCGCGCCAGGGTCGCCTTGCCCGGGGTCGGCGCGCCGTAGATCCCCAGCGCAACCAGCGGCCCCGCCCGGCGGCGCGGCATCAGGGACCGCAGCTTCGGCTCCAGCGCATAGCCTGCTTCATAGGCGACATAGCCCGCGACCCAGGCACCTGCGGCCCGGGCCTTTTCCGCCGCCGCCAGCACCGTCTGCACCTCGCCAGGACGGTTGGCGACCAGCACGGCTTGCGGGGCCTGAAACAGCGCCGGTTCCCCGTCAGGTCCATGTTCCAGAAGGATCACCGCACACCCCCAAGCCTTCGGCCCCGAAATAGGCCGATCCGGCCTGTCGCGCCAGTGGCTTTCCCGACATGACCCCTCAAGATTGCGACTCGTCCGCCGCCGGGCTTGGCGAGTGATTTCAGACCGACCGAGGGGGAAATCCGCCCCATCCGCGCCAGTGTTTGCCCCTTGCGCCCCTGCGGCTTCTGTCTATAACCCGCACAATTTTGCGCAATAGATGGGGCCGACCATGCCGAAGCGGACAGATATCCACTCGATCATGATCATCGGCGCGGGGCCCATCGTCATCGGCCAGGCCTGCGAGTTCGACTACTCTGGCGCCCAGGCCTGCAAGGCTTTGCGTGAGGAAGGCTACCGGGTGATCCTGGTGAACTCCAACCCCGCGACGATCATGACCGATCCGGGGCTGGCGGACGCGACCTATATCGAGCCGATCACCCCCGAAGTCGTCGCCAAGATCATCGAGAAGGAACGCCCTGATGCGATCCTGCCGACGATGGGCGGGCAGACCGGCCTGAACACCGCGCTGGCGCTTGCTGACCTTGGAGTGTTGGATAAGTACAAGGTCGAGCTGATAGGGGCCAGGCGCGAAGCCATCGAAATGGCAGAAGATCGCAAGTTGTTCCGCGAGGCGATGGACCGGATCGGTCTGGAAAATCCCAAGGCCACGATCATCGCCGCCCCGAAACTGCCCTCGGGCAAGTATGACATTGCCGCCGGCGTGGCCGAAGCGATTGCCGCCATCGAATACGTGGGCCTTCCGGCGATCATCCGCCCTGCCTTTACCCTTGGCGGCACCGGCGGCGGCGTCGCCTACAACCGCGACGACTATGAGGCCATCGTGAAGTCGGGGCTCGAGGCCTCGCCCGTCGCGCAGGTGCTGGTCGATGAATCGCTGCTGGGCTGGAAAGAATACGAGATGGAGGTGGTCCGCGACAAAGCCGACAACGCCATCATCGTCTGCTCGATCGAAAACGTCGACCCGATGGGCGTCCACACTGGCGACAGCATCACCGTCGCTCCGGCGCTGACGCTGACCGACAAGGAATACCAGATCATGCGCAACGGCTCCATCGCCGTCCTGCGCGAGATTGGCGTCGAAACCGGCGGGTCGAACGTGCAATGGGCGATCAACCCGGCAGACGGCCGCATGGTGGTGATCGAGATGAATCCGCGCGTGTCGCGGTCCTCGGCGCTGGCGTCAAAGGCCACCGGCTTTCCGATTGCCAAGATCGCCGCGAAGCTGGCGGTCGGTTACACCCTGGACGAGTTGGACAACGACATCACCAGGGTCACGCCCGCGTCGTTCGAACCCTCGATCGATTATGTCGTCACCAAGATCCCGCGCTTTGCGTTCGAGAAATTCCCCGGATCAGAGCCCAACCTCACCACCGCGATGAAGTCGGTCGGCGAGGCGATGGCCATCGGCCGCACGATCCACGAGTCGCTGCAAAAGGCGCTGGCGTCGCTGGAAACCGGCCTGACCGGTTTCGACGAAATCGCAATCCCCGGTGCCCCGGAAAAAACCGCCATCGTCAAGGCCCTCGGCCAGGCTACCCCCGACCGCCTCCGCGTCATCGCTGAAGCCATGCGCCACGGCCTGACCAATGACGAGATCAACCAGATCACCGCTTTCGATCCCTGGTTCCTCGCCCGCATCCGCGAGATCATCGACACCGAGGCGCAGATCCGCAATGACGGCCTGCCCACCAACCCGGACGCCCTGCGTGCGCTGAAGATCATGGGCTTCACCGACGCCCGGCTTGCCAAACTCACCGGTCGCGACGAGGCCCAGGTCCGCCGCGCAAGGCACCGGCTTGGCGTCACCGCCGTCTTCAAGCGCATCGACACCTGCGCCGCTGAATTCGAGGCGCAGACGCCTTACATGTATTCCACCTACGAGATGCCGGCGATGGGCGACGTGGAATGCGAATCCCGCCCCTCGGCCGCCAAGAAGGTCGTCATCCTCGGCGGTGGCCCGAACCGTATCGGCCAGGGGATCGAGTTCGACTATTGCTGCTGCCACGCCTGCTATGCGCTGACCGCTGCGGGCTATGAAACGATCATGGTCAACTGCAACCCGGAAACGGTTTCCACCGACTACGACACCTCGGACCGCCTGTATTTCGAGCCGCTGACCCTGGAACACGTCCTTGAAATCCTGCGGGTGGAGCAGGAGAACGGCACCCTCCACGGTGTCATCGTCCAGTTTGGAGGCCAGACGCCGCTGAAACTCGCCAACGCGCTGCATGATGAAGGCATCCCGATCCTCGGCACCACGCCCGACGCCATCGACCTTGCCGAAGACCGCGAACGGTTCCAGCAGCTCCTCCACAGGCTAGGCCTGAAGCAGCCGGTGAACGGCACCGCCCGTTCGCGCGACGAAGCCTTCAAGGTTGCCGCAGATGTCGGCTACCCGCTTGTCATCCGCCCCTCCTTTGTCCTTGGCGGCCGCGCGATGGAGATCATCCACGACGACGCCCAGCTGGAACGTTATATCCGCACCGCCGTGCAGGTTTCCGGCGACAGCCCGGTCCTGCTTGACAGCTACCTCTCCGGTGCCATCGAGGTTGACGTCGATGCGTTAAGCGACGGTAAAGCGGTGCATGTCGCTGGAATCATGGAACATATCGAGGAGGCGGGTGTCCATTCCGGCGATTCGGCCTGCTGCCTGCCGCCGCATTCGCTGACGCCCGACACCATCGCGGAACTGAAACGCCAGACCGTCCAGATGGCGCTTGCGCTCAACGTCGTCGGCCTGATGAACGTGCAGTTCGCGATCAAGGACGGGGTGATCTATGTGCTGGAGGTCAACCCCCGCGCCTCCCGCACCGTGCCTTTCGTCGCCAAGGCCACCGACTCTGCCATCGCCGCCATCGCCGCCCGCCTGATGGCCGGTGAGCCGCTGTCGAACTTCCCGATGCGCACCGCCTATGCGCAGGGTGTCGGCCCGGACACGCCTTTGCCGCTGGCCGACCCGAATACCCTCGCCGACCCGCAGACCCCGTGGTTCAGCGTGAAAGAGGCCGTCCTCCCCTTCGCCCGCTTCCCCGGCGTCGATCCGGTGCTTGGCCCGGAAATGCGGTCAACCGGCGAAGTCATGGGCTGGGACCGCACCTTCCCCCTCGCCTTCCTCAAGGCCCAGATGGGCGCCGGAACGATCCTGCCCGAAGCGGGCCGCGTGTTCCTGAGCGTGAAGGACATGGACAAGACCGAGGCCCTCGCCGCCGCCGCCCGCGACCTGGTGGCGATGGGCTTCGTGGTCGTCGCCACCAAAGGCACCGCCGCCTGGCTTGCTGCGCAAGGCGTGCAAAGCGAAAGCGTCGCCAAGGTCTACGAAGGCCGCCCGAACATCGTCGACCGGCTGAAGAACGACGACATCGCGCTGGTGATGAACACGACCGAGGGCACGCAGGCCGTCTCCGACAGCCGCGACATCCGCCGCGTCGCGCTGATGGACAAGATCCCGTACTTCACCACCGCTGCGGCGAGTATTGCCGCCGTGGCCGCGATGAAAGCCCGGGGCGAGGGGTATGGGGTTCGGACGTTGCAGGGTTGACCGCGACCCCGGCTTGCCGGGGTCAAAACACTCCAGTGGAGCGTCTTGAGCGATCAACGGCCCGAGGCAACGAGTGCCGGACACTACGTTCAAATACTCAACTGGGACATCACGCTTTGAGTCTGATCAGGTGGCGCATCATATTTCTCCACAACTCTCTTCAAGCGATCCTTTGCACCCCAAAATAGATCAACATTGAGAAAATACGTGATGGGCGGGAGACTTAGCGTGAAGTAGTTTCCAGACCGCGATTCAAGGTTTGTGTTGATCGGCTCAAGAACCACCGTCGCCAAGACGCCCCATGCAATAGGCTCAGGCAAGCGGATACCCTTTCCTACTTTGTCGATGTGATAGTCAAAGCTTCCGTCAGGCTTGCGTGGAAGGATCGAGCAGCTCTCACCAAGTTCTTGACCATGTGCCAAAGAGCATCGATGCAGGTAGTAGAGAACTTGTGCCAAGTCCGGGCGATCAACTGTTTGTCCATCTGTTAGACTTGGATCGAGGGTTGGGAAACGCAGTTCTACAAAGTCCAGAAAGCTCCCTGAAAACCAATGGAAGACTTCGTAATTCTCTCTAATCAGCTTGATGAAGGAAGCGCGACCGCCCCTACCGTATTTCTTTTTTGCTGAGGCTTCGATCGCCGGGAGGGCGAATGAAAGCATCGGAAGAAATTCTTTGTTTATCCCAAGGTCAAAGGCAAGCCGCACACGGTCTTCGATCTTCATTTGCAAACATCCTGCGACTGGAGTGTCTCGTGGTCTCCATAGCTCTAAGGTTCTGATGCACATCTTTCTTAATCATACTTCGCCCGATTTGTCCCGCGACTAATCGGGCCGCGCCTGCCGGGGGCAGGCAGCCGCGCCCCGATTTCCAACCGTTCGAGACTGCGGAGAACCCCTTGCCCTCCGGCTTTCGCCTCCAGGCAATCGGGTCGGGCGACTGTCCACTGGACAGTCGCTTGTCCGACCCTCTGGCCCTTCCTTCCAACGGAATTTAGACCTTAACAAACCCCTAACGCCCACATCCAACCCCTTGGAATCCCTTGCGGCCCCCACCCTGTCCAGCGTGGACACCCTCTCACCGGGCCATCTCCGCTGTCCAGCCCTTCGTCTTCCCCGGGTTCATCAGCCCGTGCGGGTCGGCCTCCATCTTGAAGTCGATCTGGACCGTGTCGATCGCCTTCATCCCGCCATCCTCGATCGTGATCGCGTGGGGGTCGTAGATCGCGCAGCCCTCGGCCTCCAGCTCGGCGATGATCTGGTAAATCCGCTCCTTCGAGGTCCAGCGCACGATCGGCAGGGCGAAGAAATGCACCTCTCCCGCCATCCTTGCGGTTTCATGGTGCCAGTAGATCTCCTCGCCGTAGCGCTCCAGCTGGCGCTGGCAGAGGGCGAAGTCGAGGGGGGGCGCATAGGCGACCTGGAGGTAGGTCCAGACCCCCGGCTCAACCTTCAGGGCCTGCAGCGTGGTGTGGTTCCAGCCGCATTCCCAGACGGGCGGCAAGCCGGCCGCGTCCATCTCGGCGTCGGTTTTCACCAGCACGACCGCGCCGCCGCTGGCCGCAACAAGGGACTGGAAGGCCGCTAGGCTGTCCGGGGCGACCATGGCGAAGACCGCGTCCTTGTCGGGCGGAAAGATGCCGTCGAACTTCTTGTAGAACCGCGAGAACCGGCGTTCGCAGACGGTCAGGAGGAAGCTTTCGATGCCCGCCTCCTCGGCCTCGACCGTCACGCGCAGGGCGGTGTCGTAACCGTCGAACAGCGCCACCACCTGCCGGTAATCCACCGCCGGGGTCAGGCCATAGTCCAGCGCAGTGATGATGCCGTTGGTGCCATAGGCGTGCTGGACCTTCAGGATCTCTGCCCCGCGCAGTTCGATCACGCGGGGCTGTCCCTCGACCGTCACCAGCCGCACATAGGTGATGTTCGTCCCATCCCGCAGCATCCCGTTCTTCAGCGACCCGATCCCGCCAGAGCCGCCGGAGACGAAGCCCGCCATCGTCGCCAGCCGCTTGGTCGAGGGGAACATCGACAGCATCTGCCCGGTCTCGGCCACCGCGTGTTCGACCTTCTCGATCCGCGCGCCCGCCTCGCAGACCACGCGGCCGGGAGTGATTTCCAGCACGCGGTCCAACCTGGTCATCTCCATCACCACGCCACCGTCCATCGGGACGCACTGGCCATAGTTGCCGGTGCCGCCGCCCCGCAATGTCAACGGAATCCGCAGGCTGGCGCAGGCCGAGGCGACCGCGATGACCTCGGCTTCGGTCCTTGGCTGGACGACGAGCTGACCGCACATCGCGTCAAGCTGTTCCTTCAGGATCGGCGAATACCAATAATAGTCGCGCGACTTCGCCTGCACGTATTTCGGGTCGTCGTTCACCGGAACCTCGCCGATCATGGCGCGGAAGGCGGCAAGGGTTTCCAAGGATACGGTCATCGGGCACCTGACTCAGGGTTGCAATTGGCCACGCCGGAAGACCCTGCGCGGCACGCCGGGACGGGCCAGCGCGGCAAGGACATCGGGGGCGGGCAGCAGAACGAAATCGGCGGGTTCGCCGACCACCAGGCGCTGGGGCGACAGGCCAAGCGCGCGGGCGGGGGCGGCGGTGATCGCCTCGACCCAGTCGCCGGGCGGAAGATGCGCCGAAAGCGCGGCCAGGCGGAGGGATTCCAGCGGGTCGTGCAGGCCCATCGGATAGAAGGGATCGCGCACGTTGTCGGTGCCGAACAGGACGGGGACGCCCGCCGCCCGAAGTTCCTGCGCCGGGGCAAGGCCGCGCAGGCGCGGGGTGCGGCCGGGCGTCATGTCCTGCAGGTAAAGGTTGGTCGTCGGCATCACCGTCAGCGCCATCCCGGCCCGGCCCATGGCGTCGATCACGCGGGGGGCGTCGGGACGGATCGACAGCGAGCAGGCATGGCCGCACAACACCCGGTCGCCCATGCCGCGCCGGATGGTTTCGGCCAGGATCAGATCAAGGCCGGTCGCTTCCACCTCCAACCCCTCATCGACGTGGAAGTCGAGCATCAGCCCATGCTTTTCCGCCAGATCGAAGACCAGCGCGATGCGGGCGGCAAGGTCGTCGTGGCGGTAGATGAAGGCCCCCAGCACCTGCCCGTCGCGGGCGACGTGGGCGGCGATGGCCGGGCCGATCTCGGGGTGGCCCAGGACGTCGATGCCGGAAAGCGAGGACCGGATCAGCGGCATGCGGTCGGCCCAGTCCTGCGCGACCTCGGACGCCACATGCCAGGCGAGCGGCACCTCCGGTTCGTTCCAGTCGAGATGGCTGCGAATGGCGCGGCAGCCAGAGGCCCAGGCCTCCTCCATGCCCGCCGCGATGCGGGTCCGCAGGTCCTCGGCGGTCCAGTTTGCCTTGTCGCGGGCCATCGCCTCGATCGCGCCGAAGAGGCCCGGGGCATCCGGGCGGCACCGTCCGATAGTGCCCGCCTTGTCCAGATGGACATGGGGTTCTACCGGCAGGGGCAGGATGGTCTGCGTGGCTGCCCCGGGCATGGGGACGATGGCGGCGATCTTGCCGCCCGCCAGCGTCAGACGGACGGTCTGGCCGCCAAGGTTCACCGCCTCAAGGATCGTCGGGCCTGCGATCATTTCGCGTCGAAGTCCGGTGTGCGGTCAAGGTGATCCAGGGTCATGCGGTCGACCTCCTCCAGCAGGGTCACCAGCTGGCTGGCGGCATGGTCGATGACCGAGCGACCCTTTTCCGCAGTGGCCAGGGCGGCATTGCCGCAGGCCCCGGCCGGGTGCAGGTCCTGCGCGGCCCAGGCCAGTTTTCCGGCCGGCGTCAGGCCCAGATGCCTGTTGTCCCTGGCCAGGTCGGCCGCCAGCCCACGGAAATCACGGGCCTGGTCCATCTGCACCAGATCGGGGCGCAGGGCGCGCATCACGGATGTTTCCATGTCGCCCGCATGAATCCCGAAGCGTTCTTCCTCGGCCGTGAACAGGCCGGAAGGCAGCCCCATCGCAAACCAGTTGGCAGCCACCACCAGCATCTTGTGGCGCAGCCGCAAGTCGCGGGCGACGATGTCCATGGGCGCGATCTGGCCGCCGTGGGAATTCAGGATCACCAGCTTGCGCACCCCGGCGCGGGCAACAGATGCGCCGATGTCGGACCACATGGCCATCAGGGTTGCGGCGGAAAAGGTCAGGGTACCGGGATAGGCCGAATGCTCGTCGGACTTGCCGACGGGCAACGTCGGAAGGATCAGCGCGGGCAGGCCCTGCGGGATCAGCGGAACGGTTGCCGCGATGATCCCGTCAAGGATCGCCTGATCCACCGACAGGGGCAGATGCGGTCCGTGCTGTTCCACCGCGCCCACGGGCAACACGGCGATCAGCCGGTCGCGCGGAAGGGCGGCGAAGTCGCGCGCCGTGTAGTCCGCCCAGAAACGATGCTGCATCGGTCCCCTCCCGTCTTGCCGAAGGTTGGCGCGGGCGGAGGGGAAGTCAAACCCTTTGACGGCAAGCCCGCGTTCAGATCGCGGGCGCTGCCGGTTTTCCGGGCAATGCTTCCGCCGTGGACGGCTGGGTCAGCGCATGGAACGCATCATACTGCGACTTGAAGACCTGCCCGCTGAGGTGGTGCAGGAAATCGGTCTGCTGAAGCCGGTCCATCACCGGGCCTTTCACTTCGGACAGGTGCAGGCGGATGTTGCGCGCGGCCAGTTCGTTCTGCAGCGCCTCAAGCGTTTCCAGCGCGGAATAGTCGATGGAGTTGACGGCCGAGCACATCAGGATCACCTCGCGCAGGTCCGGCGAGCGGGCGATGCGGTCCAGGATCATCGTCTCCAGAAACCGGGCGTTGGCGAAGTAGAGGCTTTCGTCGATCCTGAGGCTCAGGACATGCGGATCGGTCGTCACCTTGTGCCGGTGGATGTTGCGGAAATGCTCGGAGCCCGGGACAAGGCCCACTTCGGCGACATGTGGCTGCGCGGTGTTCAGCAGGTGCAAAAGGATTGAAAGCGCGACGCCGACCGATACGCCAACCTCGATCCCCAGGGTCAGAGTGGTCAGGATGGTCGCGGCGACGGCGGCAAAGTCGCGGCGGGAGTAGGCCCAGGTCCGGCGCAGGGTGCCAAGGTCGACAAGGCCAAGGACGGCCACGATGATCGTGGCGGCAAGGGTGGCATGCGGCAGGAAGTAAAGCAGCGGCGTCAGCGCAATGGCCGCCAGCCCGAGGCCGACGGCGGTAAAGGCTCCGGCGGCCGGGGTCTCGGCGCCCGCGTCGGCGTTGACGACCGACCGGGCGAAGCCGCCTGTCACGGGCATGCCTCCGCTGAAGGCCGCGCCGATGTTGGCCGCGCCAAGGCCCAGCAGCTCCTGGTCCGGGTCGATCCGCTGGCGTCTGCGGGCGGCAAGGGTTTGCGCCACCGACACGCTTTCGACAAAACCGATGATCGAGATCAGCGCGGCAGGGATCACCAGCGCCGAGACAAGCGACAGCGACAAGTCCGGCATGGTGAGGGGCGGCAGGCCCTGCGGCACTTCGCCCACGATACGGACGCCCCGGTCCGCCAGCCCGAGCCCCCAAGCCAGCGCCGTGGTGGCGGCCACCGCGAACACGGGGCCGGCCTTGGTCAGGATATCGGCGGGGTGCTTGCCAAGGCCCAGCGACAGCAGCGCCGGTTTCATCCCCTTGCGAACCCAGTAGAGGAAGGCCACCGCCCCGGCCCCGATGGCCAACGTGACCGGGTTGGTATCCGCAAGGCGGGTCCAGAGCCCGAACAGGATTTCCGGCAGCGTGTCGCCGCCGCCCCGCACGCCAAGGATGTGCCGCAGCTGCCCGGCCGCGATCAGGATGCCGGATGCGGTGATGAACCCCGCGATGACCGGATGGCTGAGGAAGTTCGCAAGGAACCCCAGCTTCAGGACGCCAAGTGCAAACAGCATGCCGCCCGACAGCAAGGCCAGTGTCAATGCGGCCACGGCATAGCCCGCCGTCCCCGCCTCGGCCACCTGCCCCACGGCGGCGGCGGTCATCAGCGACACCACGGCGACCGGCCCCACGGCCAGCACGCGGCTGGTGCCGAAAAGCGCGTAAAATAGGATCGGCAGGATCGAGGCATAGATCCCCGCCTCAGGCGGCAACCCCGCCAGAAGCGCATAGGCAAGCGACTGCGGCACCAGCATGATCGTCACGATCAGCGCCGCCATCAGGTCAGCGCCAAGGGTGGCGCGGGTGTATGTCCGACCCCAGTCAAGGATCGGCAGGCGGCGGGACAAGAAGTTCAGCATGGATTTTCCGGCTGGGGCCGGGCGCAAGGTCGCGCCCGGCGTTTCGGGTCAGTTCAGTGTCGTTTCGCAGGTCACTCGACCTTGGCGGTGGCCCTTTCGGGCATCGCAAGCCATTCTCGGCCCTTCAGGATCGCCTGCCAATAGACCGGCGGCAGGATGCTTTCCTTCATGGGCCACGCGGCGCGGCTGGGCCTGATGCCGTCGATCACGGCTTTCGGAAACGAGGGCTGCAACGCCGCCATAGCCGAATTCCGCCAGCAGGATCTTGCCGCGCTCCACCGTCAGCGGGCAGGAGCCATGGCCGTCATACGGCGCCATCGGCCCATGTCCCGCGATGTCCGAAATGACGTTCTCTGCCGCTACCGGCGTCTGCTTGCGCGCCGCCGCCGCCGTCTTGGCGTTGGGCCCGTTCACTGCGTCACCCAGCGCCCGGATGGTGCGGGCCTTCGCCATCCGGGCGGTTGCAGATCACCGACCGGAATCCGGCGGCTTTTGACGCGGCAATATCTGCCACTTCGACCTGCGGGCTTACGCTCAGCTGGTCGTCGATGTGTCTGATTTCCATTGTCGTCTCCACCACCCCGAAGGGGTGTTACAGCCCGTTCACCGGCACCTTCAGGAACCGCTTGCCGGTCTCGTCCGGTTCGGGAAGCGAGCCTGCACGCATGTTCACTTGCAGCGACGGGATGATCAGCTTTGGCATGTCCAGTTGCGCGTCGCGCGCGGTTCGGAACTTGATGAAGTCCTCCCGCGCTTTGCCGCCGCCCACGTGGATGTTGTGCGCCTTTTCCTCGCCCACCGTGGTTTCCCAGCGGATGTCGCGGCCGTTCGGGCCGTAGTCGTGGCACATGAAGAGCCGCATGTCGTCGGGCAGCGCCAGCACCTTCTGGATGCTGTCGTAAAGCTGCCCGGCATCGCCGCCGGGAAAGTCGGCCCGCGCCGACCCGCCGTCGGGCATGAAGAGCGTGTCGCCGACAAAGGCCGCATCGCCCATCACATGCGTCATGCAGGCCGGCGTGTGGCCGGGCGTGTGCATCGCGACGCAAGTCATCGTGCCAACCTTGTAGGTGTCGCCGTCATCGAACAACCGGTCGAACTGCGACCCGTCGCGCTGGAACTCGGTGCCTTCGTTGAAGATCTTGCCGAAAGTGTCCTGCACCACGGTGATGTTGCGCCCGATCCCCAGCTTGCCGCCCAGTGCCTTCTGGATATAGGGCGCGGCGGACAGGTGGTCGGCGTGGACATGCGTCTCGATCAGCCATTCCAGCTTCAGGCCGCGCTCTTTCACATAGCCGATCATCGCGTCGGCGTGGCCATAGGTGATCCGCCCGGCGGCATAGTCGATGTCCATGACGCTGTCGACAATGGCGCAGGCGTCAGAGTTGGGGTCTTTCACCACATAGCTGATGGTGCTGGTGGCGGGGTCGAAGAAACCCTTCACCTCGGGCCTGACGGTCATGTCGGTCTTGATGGTCATCACAACCTCCTTAAGTCGAAGCTTTGGTTCGCAGTCCGCGGGACTGGATGCCCCGGGCGAGCAGGAGGCCGCCGATCAGCGCGGTGACGAACAGGAACACCTCGGGCTTGCCGGTGCCGAGGGCAGGCAGCGCGCCACCTGGGCAGAACCCGGAAATGCCCCAGCCGATGCCGAAGACACCCGAGCCAAGCACCAGACGGCGGTCGATCACCCGGGTGTCGGGGAGTTGAAAGCGCGGCTCGAACGTTGGGTACGGGCCGCCAAGGACCATGCGATAGCCCGGGATGGCCACCAGAAGGCCGCCGCCCATCACGAAGGCCAGACTTGGGTCCCAGGTTCCGGCAAGGTCGAAGAAGTTCAGCACCTTGGCCGGGTTCATCATGCCGGAAATCGCGATCCCGACGCCGAAGACCAGTCCGATGGCAAAAGCGGTTAACAGACGCATGTCAGCCTCCGATCAGGTGGCGGGTGACGTAGACGGTGGCAAAAGCGGTCACCATGAAGCTGGCCGTCGCCACCATGGACCGGCGCGAGAAGCGTGCGTTGCCGCAGATCCCGTGCCCCGAGGTGCAGCCGCCGCCGTAGCTGACGCCGACACCGACGATCACCCCGCCCAGCACGATCGCCAGGTTCGAGATCGGGATGTCCACCGCCGGAACCTGCCCGGTCAGCCCCAGCAGGACCAGCGGCCCCGAGGCCATGCCAGCCAGCAGCGCCGCCCTAAGCCGCCAGTCGGCCGGGTCGTTGAACCGCATGAGCCCGCCCAGGATGCCGGTGGCCCCCAGGATACGCCCATGCAGCGCCATCAAAAGCACTGCGGCAAGGCCGATCAGCACGCCTCCCCCGAGCGATTGCCAGGGTGTGAATTCAGTTACCATTCTATCCTCAGGTCTTGCAGGTCTTGATGCCGATGACGCTGTAAAGCGGGCAGTTGCCGGTTGCCGCCGTGGCCAGCATCACCACGCCGATCACCGCTGCCGCCCAGACCAACCAGCCGGAAAACCAGCCCAGAAGGAAAGCGCCAGCCAGCGCCACGATCCCTACAAGGGCGCGCAGGCCCCGGTCAACCGTTCCCATGTTGCGTGTCATGTCGTGTCCTTTCGAGAATCACCACAATGACAAACATGCCACAAATTGCAGGCGTCTGTCGGTGACTAGGTCACAGACCGCGCAAGACGCTCCAGCCCGCCCCGGTCAAGGATGCGGATCACGCCACGCGCCTGTTCGACCCAACCTCGGCGCTGGAATTCCCCCAAGGTGCGCGAGATCACCTCGCGCGCCGTGCCAAGCTCTACCGCCAGCACCTGATGCGTAGCATTCACCGTGCCGTCGGTGGCCAGATCCAGCAGCCTCGCCGCCAGTCGCACATCGACCCGTTGAAAGACGATGTCGTCGATCAGCCCGAAAAGATCGGCGATCCGGCGGGAATAGGCCCGGAAGACGAAAGTGCGAAAGACCGCTGACCGCCCTGCCAGTTCGTCGAACACCTTGCGCGGGATCACCACCGCCTCGACCTCGGTCTCGGTCAGGCCCTCGGCGGCATAGTCCTCGTCGGCCAGCATGCAGGCCGTGGTCAGCACACAGCTTTCGCCCGCATTCACCCGGTAAAGAAACACCTCGCGCCCGTTTTCCGACCGCTGCTGCACCCGCACGGTCCCCGACAGCAGCAACAGAAGGTTGTCCGCATGCTGCCCCGGCTCGAACACATGGGTTCCGGCGGGAAGCCGAACCACCTTGCTGCCCGCGACCAGCGTCTGCGCCACATCGGCCGGCAGCGATTTCAGCCCTTGGAAACGGTCGATCCAGTTCACGATCCTGCTCCTTCGCGCCTCCGGAAGCCGGAGAACGACCAGCATGACCGCTTGCCATTTCGAAGGCCAGCCCGAAGGTCACCGGGTCGCCGGCAGCAAAAGCAGCCATTGCGTCAAAGGCAGACCGGGCTACCATCAGGGATTGTTTTTTGCGACGGAAACTATTGCCGAAGTTGCACCCAAATCCCGTCACATTCGCGCTGCATCCACCGCCTAGTGGGACGAGTCGCCGGAGTAAGGCGTGTCGTCTGTTCCCCGTGTTTCCAGTGCGGAAAAATTCAACCCGGCGGCAGCCGCGCCGCCGAAACCAGTTTGAGGACCAATGTTGCACTTTCACTTCAAATCGCCCAGTCGCCCGGCAATCGCCATGGCCGCCATGCTTTCCGTGCTTAGCACTGCTGCCGGGGCGCAGGCATTCCGGGCGGAAAGCATGGTCCACTCCGGACCTGCCAACGGCGCCGTCCCTGTCCAAGCGACGGTTTCCGACCCCGAGCTGATCCTGCTGCTTTCGGGTCTGGCCAAGATCGAAAGCGACCTGCAGCTTGGAATGCTGTTCCTGCAAGACGGGCTAAGCAATGCCGAAGGCTCGCATTTTGCCGAACCGAGGGTCGAGACCTATCCGAACATCAAGGAAGGGCTGGTCAAGGCCGGCATCGCCGACTTCGAAGCGCTGCTTGTCGCGCTTGAGGCCGGGGGGGACAAAGCCACCGTCACCGCCGCCTATACCGAAGCGATCACCGCAATCATGCGCGCGCGTTCAACCCTGCGGCCATCCGCGCAAGACATGCTGACGTCGATCGTCGATCAGGCCCGCGCGGTTGCGGACGAGATGAATCCAGCCGGCCCGACGGAGTTGCAGAATTACCAGGACGCCTGGGCGATGCTGATGGTCGCCCGCACCCAGGTCGACCTGCTGTCCCGCAGTCAGGATGCGGCGATCATCGAGGCGGCCAGAGAAATGGTCTCGGCGTTTGACAACATCATCATCGAGATGCCTGATCCGAACGCGGGCGGGGCGGTCGCCTTCGATCCTGCGCCGCTGCTGGAAGTCATCACCCGCCTGGAGAGGCTTGCCGGGTCCGTCTGATCCCGGCAGAAGGGAAAACGCCGGGGGCGGTTGCAAAGCGCGCCCTTGGTCCCGGGGTCGAGGGCTTTGCCCGGCACCCAGGCCGCGTGTTCAGCCGGGCTGATATCCCGCGATCAGTTGCCGCAGCCCGACCATCGCCCCAACGACAATCGCCGCCAGGGTGACCGGCCCCGACCAGGCCAGCGTCGCAAAACCCGTGACGCCCTGCCCGACCGAACAGCCCATGGCCACCACGCCGCCGATCCCCATCAGCGCCGCGCCCCCGACCTGACGGCCGAGTTCGCGCGGGTCCTCGCAGGCCTCCCAGCGGAACAGTCCGCGGATCATCGACCCGATCAGCGCGCCAGCCATCACACCCACGACCGAACCGACGGAAAAGGTGATTCCCCCGGCGGTCGAAGTCATGAGGAAGATCAGCGTCCGTCCGACCGGTGCCGTAAACGACGGCCCCTCGACCGTTACGGCGCCAAAGCCTTCGGCGGCCAGCCAGCTTGTGCCGGCAAAGCCCCACGCCACGGCAAGACCCGCCGCCACGCCCCAGGCGATCATCTTCGGGTTCTGGCGCAGGCCAGCATGCGCCAAGGCCCAGATCAGCAGCCCCCCGGCAATGGACAGGATCACCACGGCAGGCGGCAGGCCCAGCTGGCCAAGGTCATTGACAATGCCCTGCGGCCCGGTCGCATCGGGTTGGGGAAACAGCATCACCCGCAAAGGCGCCAGCGGCCCGGACAGGGCGACAAAGCCGAAGATGCCCATGACCACCACCACGACCAGCGATCGCATGTCGCCGCCACCGAAACGGACCAGGGCGCCAAAGCCACAATTCCCGGCCAGCGCCATGCCATAGCCAAAGATCAGCCCGCCCACGATCGACCCCAACGCATTCCACTGAATCGCGTGATAGAAGGTGGCCGACAGATCGACATAGCCGGCCATCCCGCCGAACTGCGTTGCCACGATTGCGACGGCAAGCACCACACCCCAAAGCCGCAGCCGCGTCTGGTCGCGCCCGTAGATCGCCGATTCCACCGCGCCAAGCGTGCAGAAATCCCCCAGGCGCGCGGCAAGGCCAAGGACCAGCCCCCCCAGCAGCCCGACCAGGGCCGCGAGCAGTCCGAAAGGGATGTTCTCTGGCATCTGGGCGTCCTCCCGGTCGGTTCAGTCGCGCGTCGTGGCTTCAAACAGGCTAGCCAGAACCTCGATCATCATGGTGACTTTCGGGTCAAGCAGCGAATAGAAGATCGCCTGACCCTCGCGTCTTGCGCTGACCAGCCCCTCCAGCCGCAACCGCGCCAGTTGCTGGCTGACGATAGCCTGACGCGCCGACAGAAGGTTTTCAAGCTCGGTAACGCTTTTGGGGCCGGAGCGAAGGTGGCAGAGGATTGTAAGCCGGCCGTCATGGCCCATCGCCTTCAACAGCATCGAGGCTTCCTCGGCACGGGCCACAAGCCCGCGCAGGTCTGGAAGACCAAGCCCCGCCTTCCCCTCGTCACCCAATTGCCCACCCATGGGCTGAAAGTCTTCGCTCGCCAAAGAGCATGCCCCGTTCTCGCCCCACTTCGTTATTGCGTGTGCCTTCTGCAAAGGGCAACCCTCCACTGACCGGCCCGCCACGATTGCTTTGTCACCGCGGCCTTGGTGCCTCAGTATTCGGCAGCGTTCGCGATCATATCCGCCAGCAGCGGCCAGAAGAAGTCTTCACCCGGATAGCCCTCGATCCGCCCGGCTTCCACGCCATCTTCAACCAGAACAAAGGTCGGGGTGAAGACCGGGGGAGAGTCCAGGGTCAGGCCTTCTGGCAGCGGTTCGCGCAGTTGCAGGCGGTGCAGCGGGGCAACCTTGCCTTCCGCCGTCAGCGAGTATTCCGGCGCCACATCTTCGTTCCAACGCGCGCAGTAGATGCAGCCCGGCTGTTCGAACATCAGAAGCTGCAAGCCGTCGACCGCGCCCTCTGCCGCGACGCTCGTCGCGGACACAGCCAGGAACGCCAGCGACAAGAGACTGCGGTTCGTCACGTTGACAGCCTCATAGAAACATAGAACTATACTAATCTCTCTTTGCCATTCCGGCAAGGCACCGCTTCCAGGCGGAGGAGGGGCGATGCTTGACATCTCATTCGGTGGCGCGGTGCTGGCTGGACTTCTGTCCTTCCTGTCGCCCTGCATCCTGCCGATGGTTCCGTTCTACCTGTCCTACATGGCCGGTCTGTCGGTGAAAGAGCTGCGGGACGGCGGCACTGTCGCCAACGGTGCGCGCGGTCGGCTGGTGGTGCAGGCCCTGGCCTTTGCCATCGGCGTCACCACGATCTTCGTCTTGCTGGGCCTTGGCGCCACCGCGCTTGGCCGCAGCTTCGCGCAGTGGAAAGAACCCCTGTCCTACGTCGCCGCCGCTGTCCTGATCCTGTTCGGGCTGCACTTCCTTGGCGTCTTCCGGATCGGGTTCCTCTACCGCGAGGCCCGGGTCGATTCGGGCACCAACCCCCGCACCCTGGCAGGCGCCTATCTGATGGGCCTTGCCTTCGGCTTTGGCTGGACGCCCTGCGTCGGTCCGGCGCTGGCCGCGATCCTGATGGTTGCCTCCGGTATGGGCGACCTCTGGCGCGGCGGCGCGCTTCTTCTTGTCTTCGGGCTTTCGATGACCTCTCCCTTCGTCATCGCCGCCTTTTTTGCCGGGCCCTTCCTTGCCTGGCTTTCCCGCCATCGCGCGATGATGGTTCATGTCGAAAAGGCGATGGGCGTCATGCTGATCGTCTTCGGCATCCTCATCGCGACCAACTCCATGAACCTGATCGCCGACTGGATGATCCGCAATTTCGACTGGTCCGCGACCCTGACCTGACAGGAGCCCCCCATGCTGCGCCCTGCTGCCGTTCTTGCCGCCCTGTTTGCCGCCGCCCTCCTCGCCCTGCCCGCCGCTGCCGTCGAGCTTGGGGATGACGGGCTGCACAAGCCCCTCTGGCTGCGCGAGACCTTCAAGGACCTGCGCGAGGACCTGGCCGAGGCCAACGCCGAGGGCAAGCGCCTGCTGGTCACCTATGAACAGCGCGGCTGCATCTACTGCACCGAGATGCACGAAAAGGTCTTCACCGATCCCGCGATCGAAAAGCTGATCGTGGACCACTATTTCGTCGTGCAGTTGAACCTTTTCGGCGATGTCGAGGTGACGGACTTCGACGGCACCACCATGTCAGAGAAAGAGATGGCGATGCGCTGGGGCGTGATGTTCACCCCGACGCTGATCTTCCTTCCCGAAGAGGTTGCCGAAGACACCACCGCCGCCGACGCCGCAGTGGCGATGATGCCGGGGTCGTTCGGAAAAGGCACGACCGAGGCACTGCTGATCTGGGTCCGCGATCGCATCTACGAAGACGGCGAAAACTTCCAGAAGTTCGTGGCCGAAAGAATGGTCGGCGAAAATTGACGTTAGCCAATGCATACCGCTTTATATGAATATAGGCTTCTTCCTATATTTTTCTTGCTCGAGGAATGATTCCCCCTCATAGTCGTATGCGGAGGAATACGGGGAGGAACACTATGAAGCGCAAGCTTTGCCTGGTCGTGGCGGTGGGGGCTTCCCTCGCGACTCCAGCCCTAACGGAAGTCGCCCCGAGTGAGGTGTATTTCGCCGAAGGAAAGGTTGAAACCTCGCTGACCGGCATGCAGGGCGATGCGGCGAACGGCGTGAAGGTGATGACCACCGCCGGTCTGGGCAATTGTGTGGCCTGCCACACCATCGCCGCCCTGCCGGACGTGCAGTTCCCCGGCGACATCGCGCCGCCGCTCGATGGCGTTGCCGATCGCTGGACCGAAGCCGAACTGCGCGGGATCGTGGCCAATGCCAAGATGACGTTCGAAGGCAGCTTCATGCCGGCGTTCTACAAGACCGAAGGCTTTATCCGCCCCGGTGGCGGCTACACCGGCAAGGCGCCCGAGGGTGACCTGCCTCCGATCCTGACCGGTCAGGAAATCGAGGATGTGGTGGCCTTCCTTCTCACCCTCAAGGAATGACGGCCGCGGCTTCAGCCAGCACCCGGCCCCAGCAGCAAAGGAGACTTTCAGTGAAACTCAACAGACGCGAAGCGCTGTCGGTCGGCCTCGGCGGGATCTTCCTGGCAACGATGCCCGGCCTGTCCGCCGCCGCCACCCTGGAAGAGCTGACCGCCGCATTCACCGGCGGCGCCACCCCGGGCACGGACGGCATCACCCTGACCACCCCGGAAATCGCCGAGAACGGCAACACCGTGCCCGTCGAGATCGATGCCCCCGGCGCGGTGGCGATCATGCTGGTGGCCTCGGGCAACCCCGAACCGGCGGTTGCCACCTTCACCTTCGGCCCCGCCGCCGGCCGCCAGTTTGCGGCCACCCGCATCCGTCTGGCCAAGACGCAGGATGTCTATGCCCTGGCCAAGATGGCCGACGGCTCGATCCTCCAGGCGCAGGCCACGGTCAAAGTCACAATCGGCGGCTGCGGCGGCTGAGTTAAAGAGACAGGAGAACACCATGGTTGAAGAAGTCAAACCCCGGGTGAAAGTCCCGAAAACCGCCGCCGCCGGCGAGGTCGTGACGATCAAGGCCCTGATCTCGCACAAGATGGAATCCGGTCAGCGCAAGGACAAGGACGGCAACCTGATCCCGCGCCAGATCATCAACCGCTTCACCTGCGACCTGAACGGGGTGAACGTGATCGACGTCGCCATCGAACCGGCCGTCTCGACCAACCCATACTTCGAATTCGACGCAAAGATCGACGCTGCGGGCGAATTCAAGTTCACTTGGTACGATGACGACGGCTCGGTCTACGAAGACACCAAGCCGATCGCGATCGGCTAGGCGGACAGGCCAAGGGGAGGATAAAGCCATGCACCGCACAGCCACGTCACTTATCGCACTGACATTCGGGGCGGCCCTTGCGGGTGCTGTCGCCGCCGATCCGGTCGAGGACACACTTGTCATCGAAGCCGAGGATGGCACCGTCGAGATGGTGACCACCGCACCCGCTCCTGACTTCCTCAAGGCGGTAACGGACACCATCTATTCCGGGTGGCACTACCGCGAAGCCGAAACCCGCGACCTGGAGCGCGATGACTTCGACAATCCGGGCATGGTCTACGTCGACCGCGGCCTTGACCTGTGGAATTCGGCCATCGGCAAGGGTGGCGAAAGCTGTGCGGGATGCCATGAGGGTCCTGAATCCATGGCAGGCCTCCGCGCCGTCACCCCGCGTGTCGACGAAAAGACCGGCGCGCTGATGACGGTCGAAAACTACATCGACGCCTGCGTGACCGAACGCATGGGACTGGAGTCGTGGAACTGGACCGGCAACGAGATGAAGGACATGCTTGCCCTGATCTCGATGCAGTCGCGCGGCATGGCGGTCGACATCGCCATCGACGGCGCGGCAGCCCCGTTCTGGGAAGAGGGCAAGGAACTCTATTACACCCGCTTCGGCCAGCTTGAGATGTCCTGCGCCAATTGCCACGAGGACAATCAGGGCAAATACATCCGCGCCGACCACCTGTCCCAGGGGCAGATCAACGGCTTCCCGACCTACCGGCTGAAGGACGCCGGGATCGTGTCGGCCCAGCAGCGCTTTGTCGGTTGTGTCCGCGACACCCGAGCCGAGACATTCAAGCCCAACTCGGACGAGTTCAAGGCGCTGGAACTGTTCGTCGCCTCGCGCGGCAACGGGCTTTCGGTCGAGGGCGTTTCCGTTCGCCACTAGGCCATCCGGGCGGCCACCGATCCTCCCCGGTGGCCGCCCAACCCAATCAAGGAAAGACGGGATTTCCCGTCCGACGCGGCTGCGCGACCTGGACCGGCATCCCATGACAAGGAGAACGGGATGATCACCCGGCGCGAATTCCTCCAGGCCTCGCTCGCTGCTTCGGCGATTTACGGCGGGTCCGGCTTTGGCAACTGGTCACGTCTGGCCGCCCAGCAGGCACTTGGCCAGGACCAGCTTCTGCAGTTCGATGATTTCGGCAACCTCACGCTGATCCACATCACCGACATCCACGCCCAGCTGAAGCCGATCTGGTTCCGCGAGCCGGAATGGAACATCGGCGTCGGTGACGCCAAGGGCGTGCCGTGGCATGTGGTCGGCAACGCCTTTCTCGATATGTTCAAGATCGCCCCCGGCAGCCCCGAAGCCTATGCGCTGACCTACGAAGACTTCGCCGCCCTTGGCAAGACCTATGGCCGGATGGGTGGCATGGACCGCGTCGCCACCGTGGTCAAGGCGATCCGCGCCGCGCGGCCCGACAGCATCCTTCTGGACGGCGGCGACACCTGGCAAGGTTCGATGTCCTCGCTTCTCACCAGGGGGCAGGACTGCGTCAACGTCATGAACGCGCTTGGCGTAGAGGCGATGACCAGCCACTGGGAATGGACCCTTGGCACCGAACGCGTGAAGGAAATCGTCGAGACCCAACTGGCCTTCCCCTTTCTTGGTGCCAACATCTTCGACGCCGAATGGGACGAACCCGCCTTCGAGCCCTACAAGATCTTCGAAAAGGCCGGCCTGCGCATCGCCGTCATCGGACAGGCCTTTCCCTATATGCCCATCGCCAACCCCAAGTGGATGTTCCCCGAATACTCATTCGGCATCCGCGAGGAACGGATGCAGGAAGTCGTCGACGAAGTCCGCGCGACCGGCGTCGATCTGGTCGTCTGCCTGTCGCACAACGGTTTTGACGTCGACAAGAAGATGGCTTCCCGCGTCACCGGGATCGACGTGATCCTGACGGGGCACACCCACGACGCGATCCCCGAACCGGTGCTGGTCGGCCAGACCATCCTCATCGCCTCCGGCAGCCACGGCAAGTTCATCTCTCGCGTCGATCTGGACGTGCGGGACGGCAAGATGATGGGCTTCCGCCACAAGCTGATCCCGATCTTCTCGGACGTGATCACCCCCGATCCCGAGATGGCCGCCCTGATCGACGCCGAACGCGCGCCCTTCAAGGCGCAGCTGGAAGAGCAGATCGGCACCACCGAAAGCCTCCTCTACCGTCGCGGCAATTTCCAGGGCACCTGGGACGACCTGATCTGCAACGCCGTCCGCAGCGAGCGTGACGTGCAGATCGCCCTCTCCCCCGGCGTCCGCTGGGGCGCCTCGTTGCTGCCCGGCGACGCGATCACGCGTGAGGATATCCACAACGTCACTTCCATGACCTACGGTCAGGTCTACCGCACCGAGATGACCGGCGAGACGCTGAAAACCGTCCTCGAAGACGTGGCCGACAACATCTTCAACCCCGACCCCTACTACCAGCAGGGCGGCGACATGGTCCGCGTCGGCGGCATGGGCTTTGCCTGCGACGTCACGAAGGACATCGGCAGCCGGATTACCGAGATGACGCTTCTCGATACCGGCGAAGCCATCGACCCAAGCAAATCCTACACCGTCGGCGGCTGGGCATCGGTGAACGAAGGCACCGAAGGCCCGCAGATCTGGGACCTGGTCGAAGCGCATATCAGAAAGCTTGGCACTGTCCGGCTGGAGCCCAACCCCTCGGTCAAAGTGACCGGAATCTGAAAAGGAGCGTTCGCCAGATGACCGACGAACCCGCACCCAGCCGCCGCGCCTTTCTGGCCGGCACCGCCGCTGCTGGCGCGGGCCTTGTGGCAACCGCCGCCACGGCCCAGACCCCCGATCCCCTGATCACCGAGGTTCAGGAATGGGCCAGCGTCTTCGGTGACCCGGTGGACGCCACGCCCTACGGGATGCCGATCCGGTTCGAATCCCACGTCGTGCGTCGCAACGTGGAATGGCTGACCGAAAGCACTGCCTCCTCGATCAACTTCACCCCGATCCATGCTCTGGAAGGCACGATCACCCCGCAAGGCTGCGCGTTCGAACGCCACCACTCGGGCGCTATTGAACTTTCCAAGCAGGACTACCGGCTGATGATCAACGGGCTGGTGGACAAGCCTTTGGTCTTCACCTTCGAAGACCTGCTGCGCTTTCCCCGCCAGATCAGCATCGCCTTCTGCGAATGCGCGGCGAACAGCGGCATGGAATGGGGCGGGGCGCAGCTCGAGGGCTGCCAGTTCACCCAAGGCATGATCCACAACATGGAATACACCGGCGTCATGCTGCGCGACCTTCTGGCCGAGGCGGGCGTGCAGCCGGCCGGCAAGTGGGTCTATGTCGAAGGCGCGGATGCCTCGTCGAACGGCCGCTCGATCCCGCTGGAAAAGGCGCTGGATGACGTGATGGTCGCCTTCTTTGCGAATGGCGAGGCGCTGCGCAAGGAACACGGCTACCCGGTCCGTCTGGTCGTCCCCGGCTGGGAAGGCAACATGTGGGTCAAATGGCTGCGCCGGATCGCGGTCTATGATCAGGCCGTAGAGGGCCGCGAGGAAACCTCGAAGTACACCGACCTGATGCCGGATGGCCGGGCGCGGAAATGGACCTGGGTGATGGATGCGAAATCCGTCATCACCTCGCCCAGCCCGCAAGCCCCGATCCGCCACGGCTCTGGCCCGCTGGTCGTCACCGGTCTGGCGTGGAGCGGCAATGGCCGCATCACCCAGGTCGATATCTCTACCGATGGCGGCATGACCTGGGTCCCCGCCCGCATCACCGGCGAGGCGCGGTCAAAGGCGCTGACGCGGTTCCACTACGACATGACCTGGGACGGGTCCGAGATGTTCATCATGTCCCGCGCCACCGACGAAACCGGCTACGTCCAGCCCACCAAACAGGCCCTGCGCGACATCCGCGGCCTGAACAACGTCTACCACAACAACGGCATCCAGGTCTGGTGGGTCCGCGCCGACGGAGAGGTCGAGAATGTCGAAATCGTCTGAGTTCCCGACGATCCTCCTTGTCACCGGCTGGGCCACGGCCGCCACCGTCGCCGCCTTCGTCGTCGCCACCACCGGCCAGGACGCGCCCGAACCGGCACCGGCCGCGCCCATTGTCACCGCCGAAGCGGCCCCGGAGGCAGCGCCCGAGCCCGTTGCCGAAACGCCCGTTGCTGAAGCCGCCGCCGATCCCGGCATCGTCATCCCGGCAGCTGTCCCTCTCGGCCTTGGCCGCCCTGCCCTGCCGGAAGAGATCGACGCCTGGGACCTCGCCGTCCTGCCCGATGGCACCGGCCTTCCCGAGGGCTCGGGCGACGTCGAGACCGGAGATGCGGTCTTCGCCGAGAACTGCGCCTCGTGCCACGGCGATTTTGCCGAGGGCCTCGACAGCTGGCCCGTCCTCGCGGGCGGCGCTGGCAGCCTGACCGACCGTCGGCCAGTCAAGACAATCGGCAGCTACTGGCCCTATCTCTCCACCGTCTTCGACTACATCCACCGCTCGATGCCCTTCGGCCAGGCGCAGACCCTGTCGGTCGACGACACCTACGCGATCACCGCCTTTCTTCTTTATTCGAACGGTCTGGTCGAGGACGACTTCACCCTCAGCCACGAGAACTTCACCGAAATCGTCATGCCGAACGCCGACGGCTTCTACCCCGACGACCGGCCGGAAACCGAATACTCGCTTTTCCGCGCCGAACCCTGCATGGAAAACTGCCGCACCGCAGCCCCGGAGGTGACCAAGCGGGCGGTCGAGATCAGCGTGACCCCGCGCGACGCCGACGGTAAACCCGCAGGCACGCTGCCTGTGCTCTCGCTGGTCGCGACCGGGAAAACCGTCGCCCCGGCAGAGCCTGCTGCCGAAGCCCCTGCCGCCGAACCCGCCGCAGCGGAACCAGCCACCGAAACGACCGGGGTTTCCCCGGCGGCAGAACCCGCCTCTGGCGCCCCCGACCCGACCCTCATCGCCGCCGGCGAGACCGTGTTCAAGAAATGCGCCGCCTGCCACAAGGTTGGCGAGGGCGCAAAGACCGCCGTCGGCCCGGCGCTGAACGGCGTCATCGGCGCGGCGATGGCTCAGGCCGGGGGTTTCAACTACTCTGCCACCCTCGCCGAGATGGGCGCGGGCGGCGGAGTATGGGACGCAACCGCTCTGCATTCGTTCCTCGAAAACCCCAAGGCCTTCGCCCCCGGCACCAAGATGGCCTTTGCCGGCCTGAAAGAACCCGAAGACCGTGACGCCGTCATCGCCTACCTCTCGACCTTCGGGCCCTGACCATGGCCCGGCCCGTGCCTGCCCTAACCCTTCTCCTCACCCTCGCGGCCCCGCCCGCGTTGGCCGAGGAGATCGGCGATGCCGAGCAAGGCGCCACGCTCTTTGACCGGCAATGCAAGGCCTGCCACCAGATCGGCGAGGGTGCCAGCCACCGCGTCGGGCCGAAGCTCAACGGGCTTTTCGGCCGACGCGCCGCCAGCCTTGCCGATTTCGACTATTCGAAATCCATGGCGCGCATGGGCAGCGACGGTCTGACCTGGACGCTGGAAACCCTTGACGCCTATATCGAAAACCCCAGGGAGCTGGTCTCGGGCACCAGGATGAACTACCCTGGCCTGAAGGATCCCACGTCCCGCGCCGATCTCATGGCCTTCCTCCGCGACTGGTCGGACAAGCCCCGCGACATCCCCGAGGCCGAGCCCACCGCACTGAAGACCACCCCCGAACTCACGCCCGAAACTCCCGCCCTCAAGGGCGATCCGGACTACGGCGAATACCTCTCGTCCGAATGCCGGACCTGCCATCAGGCCGACGGCTCCGACCAGGGCATCCCCTCGATCACCAGTTGGCCGACCGAAGATTTTGTCGTCGCCATGCATGCCTACAAGAAGAAACTGCGGCCGCATCCGGTGATGCAGATGATGGCCGGCCGCCTGAACGACGAAGAAATCGCGGCACTCGCCGCCTATTTCGCCACGCTTGAATAGCGAAGCGCGGGCCAACCACGCCCGGACCACGCGACCCTCGGAGAGGAGAACCCAATGCTGAACAGACGCATCTTTCTGGGCTCCGGCATCGCCGCCAGTGCCCTTCTGACCGCCCCCACCGTCTGGGGGCAAGCCAGACCCAAGGTTGTCGTCATCGGCGGCGGCGCAGGTGGAGCCACTGCCGCGCGCTACATCGCCAAGGACAGCGACGGCGCCGTCGAGGTGACGCTGGTCGAGGCGAACCCGATCTACACCACCTGTTTCTTCTCCAACCTCTACCTCGGCGGCTTCCGCGAGTTCGAAAGCCTTCAGCACGGCTATGACAAGCTCGCTGGCGGCGGCGTCGCAGTGATCAACGACATGGCCACCGCCGTCGACCGCACCGCGAAGACCGTCACGCTGGCGGGCGGCACAGTCCTGCCCTATGACCGGCTGGTCCTGTCGCCCGGCATCGACTTCAAGGATGGCTCGGTCCCCGGCTGGTCGCTGGACGCGGCCGAGATCATGCCCCACGCCTACAAGGCCGGGCCACAGACCCGGCTTTTGAAAGCCCAGGTCGAGGCGATGCCCGAAGGCGGCGTCTTCGCCATGGTAGCGCCCCCGAACCCCTACCGCTGCCCGCCCGGCCCCTATGAGCGGATCAGCATGGTCGCGCATCTTCTGAAGGAAAAGAACCCGACCGCCAAGATCATCGTCGCGGACCCCAAGGACAAGTTCTCCAAGCAAGCCCTGTTCGAGGAAGGCTGGCAAACCCACTACGATGGGATGGTTGACTGGATCGGCCCTGAATTCGGCGGCGGAAATGTCGAGGTTCGACCCGACACCATGGAAATCGTGATCGACGGTGACGTGACCAAAGTCGACGTCTGCAACGTGATCCCCGGCCAGATGGCAGGCAAGATCGCCGCCCTCGCAGGCGTGACCGATGACTCGGGCTGGGCCCCGGTCCACCCCGACAGCATGAAGTCGAAGCTGGACGAAAACGTCTGGGTGCTTGGCGACAGCTCGGCGCAGGGCGACATGCCGAAATCCGGCTTCTCGGCCAACAGTCAGGCCAAGGTCGCGGCCATGACGGTCCGGGGCGAGTTGACCGGGTCAAAAACCTTCCCGGCGAAATACTCCAACACCTGCTGGTCGCTGATCGCGCCGGAAGACGGGGTGAAGGTCGGGGCCTCTTACGAACCCACCCCGGAAAAGATCGCTTCGGTCGAAAGCTTCGTCTCGGCAACCGGCGAAGACGCCGCGCTTCGCAAGGCGACATACGAGGAATCCCTCGGCTGGTATGCCGGGATCACCGCCGACATCTTCGGCTGACCCCTTCCCCCCAAAACTGGCGGGCACCCTTGGATGCCTGCCCCCTTTCCCGGATACCTGCCATGCTGACCCGCCGCCAGATCCTTACCGCCACCGCTGCCGCCCTTGCCATGCCGCTGGCTCCACGCCGCATCTGGGCGGCCAGCACCCTGACGCTTGGCAGCGTCCAGATCGACACGCTCTCCGACGGGAACCTCGTCCTTCCCGGAGACTTCATCCTTGGCGGAATGCCGCAGGAAGAGATGCAGGCCATCGTCGCGAAATACGGGCTTCCGACCGACCAGCTGACGCCGCCCTGCAACGTGACGCTCTTGCGTGACGGCACCAACACCGTGCTCTTCGACGCAGGCTCCGGCCCCGATTTCCAGCCCAGTGCCGGGAAACTCTCCGAAGCGCTGGATGCCATCGGCCTGACCGCCGACGACATCACGCATGTGCTTTTCACCCATGGCCACCCGGACCATCTCTGGGGCCTGCTGGACGATTTCGACGAACCCGTCTTCGCCAATGCCGAATACATGATCGGTCAGGCGGAATTCGACTACTGGACCAACCCCGACACCGTGAGCACCATCGGCGAGGCGCGGACGTCCTTCGCGGTTGGCGCCGCGCGGCGGCTGGGCGTTATCGCCGATACGGTCCGGCTTCTGACCGATGGCGAGGAACCCCTGCCCGGCGTCTTTGCCCGCCTCACCCCCGGCCACACGCCCGGCCACCTTGCGTTCGAGATTTCAGGCCCGACCCCGGCGATGGTGCTGGGTGACTGCATCGCCAACCACCACGTCGCTTTCGAGCGGCCGGAATGGGCAAGCGGATCGGATCAGGACATGGACCTTGCGGCCACGACCCGCGTGGCACTCCTCGACAAGCTTGCGACAGACCGCCACGCGATCATCGGCTTCCACCTGCCTGCCGGCGGCATCGGTCGGGTTGAGCGGGCCGAAGCAGGCTATCGCTACGTGGACGGGGTTTAGCAAGGCGGCTTTGGTCTAGCCCAGGTCTTAACGCGCGGTAAATGGCCGCGAATAAGCCTTTGTTTTTGAACATTTCCATGAAGCGTCCACGCTGGACATGGCTCAGGCCACTACCTGCCGCCGCCCCCAGCATCCACCGCCGCATCTGGCTTTCTCCGTCGAACCCCCGAAGCTTCACCTGCCGCCCCAAGGCAGCCATACAGAGACCCTGGGCCCCAGGGCGCCTCAGGCAAACTCGACCGTGGCCGCACGCAGGCAAAAGGATGACCGCTGCGCCGCGACGCCAAGAAACGGCACCGGTCAACAGACCCGTCAGCGCGCCAAGACTCGCCTCGTCGATGTAGTCGAGCAGTGGAAGCAGGTTCATGATCCCCTCGCCCGGAAGCATAAACCGGGTTGAGCGGGGTGCCTTGATCCGGATCATCAGCCTGGTGTTGACATGGACGGGAGCCCTTCAATGTTGCACCGTGGTGCATCGGGCTGCGGCATGGTCGGGCGGCCCGCCAGCTGCTGCGGCGCCCAGAAAACAACCACAGCTTGCGTTGCGTCCCAAACTTCACCCATCCCTCGAAATCTCCTGTATTTGCGCCTATTTTTGACAGATTCTCCGGGCAGTAAGACCCTCAAGGTCGCAGGCGTTTTTTTCTGCTGCTGTTAGCAAGTGAGCGTAAGTATGAGTCTGATCCAGCATATCGAAATCCATGACGACACCGATTCAGCGGGGGACGAGCTCAAGCCGGGATCGCAGCTGCTGCACGGCCAATACACGATCGAGCGGTATCTGAGCGCAGGCGGTTTCGGCATAACCTATCTGGCGCGAGACAGCCTGGAGCGGCGGGTCGTCATCAAGGAATGTTTCCTGAGCTCGATCTGTCGCCGCAGCCACGCCGTCGTTTATCCACGGTCGCGGGCGTACAGCAAAGAGATGGCCGCGGTCGTGAGCCTCTTCCTGCGGGAAGCGCGCAGCCTGGCCAAGCTTGTTCATCCGAACATCGTCGGAGTGCACGAGGTCTTCGAAGACAATGGCACAGCCTATATGGCGCTGGATTTCGTCACTGGCCGCGATCTGCAGGAAGTTATGGCTGATCCGGCGACGGCCCTGTCGCCCACCGAAATCCGGTCCGTACTGATCAAACTGCTGGATGCCGTGCAGTTCATCCATGACCGCGGCATGCTGCACCGCGACATTTCACCCGACAACGTGCTGCTTGATGCAAATCGCAACCCGATCCTGATCGATTTCGGCGCTGCCCACGATCAGGACAACGCCAACCCGGCCAGCCCGGCGCTTTCGACCCTGCGGGTCGTCAAGGACGGCTATTCCCCGCAGGAACTCTATGTCGTGGGCAGCGAAAACGGCCCGTGGAGCGATCTTTACGCGCTTGCGGCGACGATCTACCGCCTTGTTGCCGGAGAGCCGCCGCCGAACGGTCAGCTGCGTCTGGCCGCAGTGGCCGGGGCCACGAACGACCCTTATGTGCCGCTTGCCGGACGCTTCCCCGCCTATGACGAACCCTTCCTTGCCGCGATCGACAAGTCGCTTCAGGTGCTGCCGAAGAACCGAATTCAAACGGCCCGTGACTGGCGGGAGATGATCACAGCCCCGGTGCCAAAGACCGGAAGCGTTGTTGAATTGCCGCCCAGCAAGGCCGGGGTCAAATCAGCGAAACAGGCCGCGCCGCAGCCAGAAAGAGTCGCACCCGCCGCGAAGCCCGCAACAGCCAAAGCGCCGACAATGCAGCCCGTTCCGTTCCTGATGGGCGGGGCCGCCGCAATGGTGGCAGTGCTTGGACTGCTTGTCCTTACGTGAGGCAACGCGCCAGAAAAGTGCCGCTGAACTGACCGAAACCATCCGCACGGATGACGCCAATCTGCCCGCGTTCGGCCAAAGTTGCTCCGTCCAACGAACGGAGGCACAACTCCTGAAGCCTCTTGCCGGCATCGCACCCCGGCAAACCAGACCCTTGGTGTTTTCGGTCACCGACGGGCGGATGACCCTGGTCTTGACGGTGCAGGCGATCTTGCCGCCATCTTCATGCAGGCTGCGCGAGGGCGGGGGCTGCCGCAGCCTGCGACCGGTGCGGTAGCGGAAGGTCAGATGGTAAGGTTGCGCGCAAAAGCCCGCCAGATGCTGCGACGGGCATCCGCAACAGGGCAGACATCGTTTCAAGGAAGGTCGGAAAAGCGCGGGAAATCGGTACCTGGCCGGCTATCCCCCAAGCGCCGAAGCCGACCAGAACCGGGAGGAGCTTGAGAGCAAGAGAGCGGTCGATCATCGGCTACCCCTGCCAGTTTGGTAAAGGAGGTCGTCATGATTCCCCTCCCTGAGAAATCCAGTTCACTTCCAGTCGGACCCTTGCGGGCATGCCCGCAGATCGGCCGGTGGGGTCGTTGGTCACGCCTCTCCGAAAAGCCGCTTTGCGACCGACCCAAGCTGAGACCGCATGGCTTCATAGGCCTTGGCCGGGTCACGACGAGAAATTGCGGCGGCAACCGCGTCGTGTTCGGAAAAGCTGGAGTGGTTCGCGGACGGCTAGACGATATCGCGTGAGACACTGCCCGATGCGACGGCGCGGCCGACTTCGTTCAGCCGGTTGAACAAGGAAAGCAGCAGCAGGTTCTCGCCAGCCTCGGCCATCGCGCGGTGAAACAGGTGATCCTGATTCTCGCATTCATGCCAGTTGGCCGACGCCCCTGATCGGCGCGGCTTGCACTGATCCGGGGCGTCGACCCTGGAACCGATTTCCCCACATTTCTCCTTGCGCCCGTCTTGCGGTCCAGCCAGCCTCACGGCGCAATCAGCGGCTTCGCATTCGTCGGATTCGCATTGGCCTGTTTCAGGCCTCAACCCAATGTTCCAAAGGCCACGACATGACCAAGAGCAGCACCGCCGACATTATCTACACCAAGGTCGATGAAGCTCCGCAGCTTGCATCGGCGTCACTCTTGCCGATCATTCGCGCATTTCTGGCGCCTGCTGGCGTGTCTGTCGGGACACGGGACATTTCGCTGGCCGGACGCATCATCGCTGCCTTCCCTGAACAGCTGACAGCGGCGCAGCGCCAACCCGACGATCTGGCCGAACTCGGCGAACTGGTGAAATCGCCCACCGCCAATGTCATCAAGTTGCCGAACGTCTCGGCCTCGGTGCCGCAGTTGGTGGCTGCGGTGAAAGAGCTGCAGGCGCAGGGCTACAACCTGCCCGACTACCCCGAAGACCCGCAGACAGACGCCGAAAAAGCGACCCGCCTCCGCTATGACGCCATCAAGGGCTCGGCAGTGAACCCGGTTCTGCGCGAAGGCAACTCGGATCGCCGCGCGGCGATTGCCGTCAAGAAATATGCCATGTCGCATCCGCATTCGATGGGCGCCTGGGTCAGGGACAGCAAGACCCATGTCTCGACGATGGGTGCCAATGATTTCCGTTCGAACGAGAAATCCGCGACGCTCTCGGCAGCTCAGGCCGGGGCCGTGCGGATCGAGCTTGTTGGCAAGGATGGCTCGGTGACCCTGCTCAAGCGGGGCGTCACGTTCCCGGCCGGCGCCGTTGTCGATGCCACTTTCCTTTCGGCGCGCGCACTGCGTGCGTTCCTCGATCAGCAAATCATCGAAACAAAGGCCAAGGGCGTGCTGTTCTCGCTGCACCTGAAGGCCACCATGATGAAGGTTTCGGATCCGATCATCTTCGGCCATGCCGTCCGGGCTTTCCTTGCACCGGTGTTCGACACCTATGGCGATGTGCTGGCCGCCGCCGGCGTCGATCCGAATTCCGGACTTGGCGCGATGCAGGAGCGGATTGCCGAACTGCCGCAGGGTGCAGAAATCGCTGCGGCCATCGATGCGACGCTGACCGCCCGCCCGCCGCTTTACATGGTGAATTCGGACAAGGGCATCAGCAACCTGCATGTCCCTTCGGACGTGATCATCGACGCCTCGATTCCGGCACTGATCCGGGCGGGGGGCAAGGGCTGGGGCCCTGACGGCAAGGCTGCCGACACCAATTGCGTGATCCCCGACAGCTCCTACGCCGCCGTCTATGACGAGACGATCAACTACTTCAAGCAAACCGGCGCACTGGACCCGACGACGGCCGGCACCGTCCAGAACGTCGGCCTGATGGCCCAGAAGGCCGAGGAATACGGCAGCCACCCGACCACCTTCGAGATCCCGCATGCCGGGACCGTTCGCATGGTGCTTGCCAACGGCGATGTGCTGCACAGCCACGAGGTCGAGGCTGGGGACATCTGGCGCGCGGCCTCGGCCCGCAAGGCTCCGATCGAGGACTGGGTCGCTCTGGCCATCGCCCGGCAGAAGGCCGAAGGCTGCGAAGCCATCTTCTGGCTGGATGAAACCCGCGCCCATGATGCGCAGCTGATCGCCTATGTCAAACCGCTGCTGGCGGCGGCGGGTGTGGCCGACAAGTTCAAGATCCTTGCCCCGCGCGAAGCCACGCGGCGCTCGTTGGAAACGATCCGCAAGGGCCAGAATTCCATCGCCATCACCGGCAACGTCTTGCGCGACTATCTGACCGACCTGTTCCCGATCCTTGAACTGGGCACCTCGGCCAAGATGCTGTCGATCGTGAAACTGATGCAGGGTGGCGGGCTGTTCGAAACCGGGGCTGGCGGCTCGGCCCCCAAGCATGTGCAGCAGCTGGTCGAGGAAAACCATCTCCGCTGGGACAGCCTGGGTGAGTTCTGCGCCCTTGGCGAAAGCCTGAAATTCCAGACCGAACTGTCGGGCAACGCCAAGGCGCTGGTGCTGGGCAAGGCCGTCGATACGGCGACACAGGCCGTGCTGGACAATGACCGCTCGCCCAGGGGCCGGGTTGGTCAGCCTGACAACCGCGACAGCCATTTCTACTTTGCCCTCTACTGGGCTGAAGCCTTGGCCGCACAGACCGAAGACGCCGCTCTGGCCGCCCATTTCACCCCGGTTGCCAGGTCGCTCGCGCAGAACGAAGCCGCAATTCTGGCTGAAATCGCGGCGGCTCAGGGCAAACCGGCTGATCTGGGTGGCTACTACCATACCGATCCTGCAAAGACCGAAGCGATCATGCGGCCCTCCAAGATCTTTGCGGGCATCATCGGCTAAAGGGCATCACCGCCGGGCGGATGATCTCGGGGCTCGTCTTGAAGTCGCGGAAAGGGAAGCGTCTGGTCATGCGACGAGGCTGGTGGATCGCTTTATCGTCGCAAGCAAGGTTCCTCTGTCGGCCCGAGAAGCTGCTCTCAATGCTTCATCCGGCACAGCACGACAGCTTCGCCACGTCCATGTCGAAGGTCTGTGCCGCGAGTTTCAGGCCCTCGACCGTGGTGAGGTAGGGGAAGATCGTCTCGCCGAGCGCCCTGGTCGTCATGCCGGCTTTCAGTGCCTGACGAGCGTCTGGACACTGTCGGCCCCCTCCGGCGCCATGATCACGCCGCCCAGCAGGCGGTCGGTTTTCGCATCCGCGACCAGCTTGACAAGCCCGCGCGTGTCGCGGGCGGCGAGCGAGCGGGGCACGTTGTCGAGGCTGGCCGCCGCGACGCTTTCACCCTGCGCCACCAGCCGCGCCGTTGCGGTCAGCAATCCGGACCGCGCCATCTGCCACGACAACTGATCGCAGACGCAACCGGTGTACATGGCATAGCGCGGCACCTCGGGCATCGCCGTCTCGATGGCCATGCTCGGCAGCGTCCAGTTGCCGGACTGGAAGGTGTGGGTCTTCGGCGTCGTGCCGGATGTGACAGGCGCGCCGAACGCCGCCTTCAGCCACAGCCCAAGGTTCTCGACATCGATCGGCACCACCACATCGCCATCGGCGGTGACCGCGTCCTTGATCGGGGCCAGCGGGTCGCGCCCCTGGCCCAGAAGTTCCGATGCGATCAGCGGCTGTTCGGAGCCGAGTGTGGTGCTGGCGAACGGCACCGTCCGATAGCCCGTGGCGGGCGCAGTGCCATAGACGGATTTGAACGCAAGCGCCATCTGCGCCCGCGCCCCATGGGCTCGTGCCATCGTGTTCTCCTGTCGTGAATTGGGTCAGCCCAGCGGGTCGGCTGTGGAATAGTGCAGTATGACCGGGATCACCGCCGCCTTCAGGCTGGCCGCACCCTCCACGGCCAGATCAACGGGGCGCGGCGCTTCCGCCTCGACCCAGTCGCAGAGCCCGCCCAACGTGCGGTCGGCAGCGATCGCTGCGCCGATGCTGGCGCAAAGGGTGTCGAAGGCGGCATCACGGGTGGCACCCTGCACGACGGCCTCGATCTCGGCCCGATGCTGGTAGTGGTAGCGCAGCGGCGACAGCGTGACCTCGGGCTCCCCCGGTTCGCCGTCGCGCAGGACCAGCAAGCCCGCGGCGGGCACGCGTTCGGGCAGCACGTCACCGCGCATGGCGGTTGCGGGCAATGCCGAAAGCCGCGCGTGCAGCGCGGCGAGGATGGTTTCGCGGGGAGTGGGCATGAAAGCTCCGGCACGCGTCGGTCGATCTCCGACATTTTAGTACCGTCTGTGAGCCCGCAACACTACGCCGACAGGCGCTCCATTGTCCGGGTTCACGGCGACGACAACTCGGGTCTTCGGTTCTTGGAGAACCTCGATTGCATCAAGAAAGGACGATCCTGCATGCATGGACCGAAAGCCATCCTTGACCGCAGGAACACTCAAGACATCTGCGAAGGTGTGATCATTCAGGTCGATCATGCCATCCAACTCGAGTGCTTTGGTCGCTATGTAAAGCGCCAACTGCTGGTGCGTGATTGCCCCGACAACGCCGCCATTCTCAATACACACGAATGCTGCGCATGGTTGAGCTTCCGCTTTCACGTGGTCGACCAGCTTGGATTTATGATCGACTACTTCGAATTTATGATCTGATCTACTCGCCAAAGTGACGGGCGCGGATCCTCCCAGATTTGGCCGTGAGCGCATTACGACACTAACTGTTGAATGATGCCGCATCCAACCGGCAGTTACTTGGCATCGAAGTTCCACTAACTTGATGATTTTCGAGTGTAGGTCGGGGACGTTCATGTCCAAAATGGGTTCATGATGTGCAACCCTGTTTCTAAAGCGGTTAATCTCCTTGACCAGCAGTTGGATTTCATGGCGCCCCTCGCCGTGGGCGAGGCCCGGAAATGCGACATTGGCCTTGGTGCGCCAAAGATCTCCGTACTCGCTACGAAACAGGTTGGACCAGAAATCAAATGTAAGCTCCGCGATCACTTTGCCGCGCACGTTTGACCGTGCTCGTTCGATTGCCTTATCCAGGGCTCCCACACTTTCCGGCGTCAGGACGTTATCGCGAAAGCTGGCGTCCAGGTGCCACGCTGCTCCATAGCGCTGCAGAAGGACGCCATCTACGGCGTTGCGCAGGGAGACTTCCGCCACACTCAGCGGGAACAGGAACGATTTTGCGAGCCTTGCGTTGTAGAGATATAGCGCAAACGCGAAGCCTTCGTCCCCGCTGGCTTTTGCGAGGTACGTTGCGAAGCGTAGCTCAGAGAGCGATGCCTTGAGTGAAGCGATCGTTGCCACATCGTACGGGTATGGAACTTGACTCTCAGCCATCGCGGCAGTACATACCCTTCAGAGCAGTCGAACTGGCCCCACTGGCACTTGCTACGCGCCTTCGACATCAGATTAAAGCACCAGGTCGGGCGAGTCCCCACCTGGTGTTTCTACTTTGGCGACTTTGTTGCGCGTTTACAATGGCTCACGCGCATCCACGCTACCTAAGCCTGCCCTCCACCCAGCTCGCCACGATCAGCGTCGGCAAACCGTCCGCCGCCCGCTACGCATCCTGCGCCAGATCCAGCCTCTTCGGCAGCTTGACCTGAGGCACCAGCAGGAAGATCGGCGCGGTGACGACGCCCCGGCCGGTTTTCGAACGGGACGCCACGGCACGGCCCTTGGTGTTCAGCCGCCCCTCGGCCACCAGCAGGCTCGGCCCCCGGCGGCGGTAGATGAACCGCAGGCGCAGGCCGGTGCGGCGTTCCCATTCGCCGGGGGTGATCCGGCCCCCGCGCAGGGACTTGCCTGCGGCGGGCGTGGGGATCGCCAGCCAGAAGCCGTTCTTCGAGCGGATCAGCGGGCCGGTGTCGTGCGCACCGATGATCACCGGGGCGTTCGACCAGACCAGCGCTGCAGCATTCAGACTTTCGCCGGACTTCGGAAAGTTGGCGGAGCGGATCGAGTTGGCTAGGCGCGTGCCCAGCCCCGCACCGGTGATCTGGGTGCGCCAGGCGGATTTCAGGCCGGTGCCCGCCTCGCGCATCGCGGCGGTGACAGCGCGTTCCCCGGCCGCGACCTCAGCGGCCATCAGGGCGACGATGTCGGGATCGATGGCGAGCTTCAGTTTCATGCCGGACGCAAATCCACGGTCCAGACCAGCCGTTCGCGATCACGGACAGGCTCGCCCTGAATGAGGAATGCCTCGGCGTCGATCTCAATCCGATCACCGGGGCGCGGGTTTGGCACCTCGGCCACACGCATGTCGATCCGCGCGGTTTCGGACCAGAGACGTGCATCGCCGAAGTCGGTGACGGCATCGGCACACCGGGCGACGATGCGCACCAGAACCGGTGCGCCGCCTTCGGCGATGTAGACCGCGTCCCGCCCCATGTTCGGATCAGCAAAGAGCGCGCCGACTGCGGCGGCAAAGGCCGACATCAGAACGCGCCGTTCAGTCGCACCCGGCCGATCAGGTCGGTGGCCCCGCCTGCCACGGCCTCGGTCGCCACGCCGATCAGCGTGTTCGACGTCAAGGTCTTGGTCGTGTTCTTCGCCGTGTTGTCCCAGTAGATCTTGTCGCCAGCGGCCCATGCCTGCGAGGCGACCTTCTTCAGATCGTAGACGCCCTCGA
>PNJK01000017.1 GCA_013821825.1 Rhodobacter sp. | reverse complement strand
CCGCCGTGTCGTAGATGTCGGACGGGCCGGTGCCATCGGCGTTGAGGATGAAAAACTCCGGCTCCACCCCGGTCTTGACACGCAGGCCCTCTTTCGCTGCCTCGGCGATCAGCTTTTCCAGCACGTTGCGCGGCGCCTGATCGACCAGCTTTTCTTCCATTGTCGCCCGCGCCGCGACCCAGGCCACGTCCTTTTTCCACGGGAGCTGGATGGCTGAACTGGCGTCCGGCACGGCCATCAGGTCGGGGTGTGCGGGTGTCAGGTCAAGCCAGGTCGCAAAGCCCGCGAACCCGGCCCCTTCTACCGCCATGTCGTTGATCGCCTGTGTCGGCACCAATTTCGCGCGCTGCCCACCGAACAGATCGGTATAGGAGATCATGAAATACTTGACGCCCTTTTCCTTCGCCCATTTGGCAAGGTCTTTCGCCATCACTGTAACTCCCTGTCGTCTTTTTTTGTGTGTGAAGCGGAATGGTCGGCCTTAGAAGCCACCGTTCCGCCCCGGTATCCAGCTTGTCCCCGCCAGCGGAACCCCTGCCATCGCCGCCGCCTCGATGGTCAGCGAGACGAGGTCTTCCGGCTCCAGATTGTGCAGGTGGTTCTTGCCGCAGGCACGCGCAATCGTCTGCGCCTCCAGCGTCATCACCTTGAGGTAGTTCTTCAGTCTCCGCCCACCCAGCACCGGATCGAAGCGCTGGTATAGCTCCGGGTCCTGCGTGGTGATCCCCGTCGGGTCGCGGCCTTCGTGCCAGTCGTCATAGGCATCTGCGGTGGTGCCGAGCTTCTGGTATTCCTCTTCCCACTTCGGATCGTTGTCCCCAAGCGCGATCAGCGCCGCAGTGCCGATCGCCACCGCATCGGCCCCCAGCGCCATCGCCTTGGCCACATCCGCGCCCGAGCGGATGCCACCCGAGACGATCAGTTGCACCTTCCGGTGCATGCCAAGGTCCTGCAACGCCTTCACCGCCAGCGGGATGCAGGCAAGGATCGGCATGCCGACATGTTCGATGAAGACATCCTGCGTCGCCGCCGTGCCGCCCTGCATGCCGTCAAGCACGACCACATCCGCGCCGGCCTTCACTGCCAGGGCTGTGTCGTAGTAGGGGCGCGCGCCTCCGATCTTCACATAGATCGGCTTTTCCCAGTCGGTGATCTCGCGCAGTTCCAGAATCTTGATTTCAAGATCATCCGGCCCGGTCCAGTCCGGATGACGGCAGGCCGAACGCTGGTCGATCCCCTTCGGCAGATTTCGCATCTTGGCAACGCGATCGCTGATCTTCTGCCCCAGAAGCATCCCGCCGCCGCCGGGCTTGGCCCCCTGACCGACGACGATTTCAATCGCGTCAGCGCGCCGCAGATCGTCGGGGTTCATGCCGTAGCGGCTGGGAAGATATTGGTAGACCAGCGTCTTGGAGTGACCGCGCTCTTCCTCGGTCATGCCGCCGTCGCCGGTCGTGGTGCTGGTGCCCGCGTCGCTTGCACCACGCCCCAGCGCCTCTTTCGCCGGGCCCGAGAGCGCGCCAAAGCTCATCCCGGCGATAGTGACGGGGATGTCCAGATGGATCGGCTTTTTCGCATGCCGGGTGCCAAGCCAGACATCGGTCGCGCATTTCTCGCGGTAGCCTTCCAGCGGATAGCGGCTGATCGAGGCGCCGAGGAACAGAAGGTCATCGAAATGCGGCAGGTGCCGCTTGGTGCCGCCGCCGCGGATGTCATAGATGCCGGATGCGGCTGCACGACGGATTTCGGCGTTCACCGCAGGCGTGAAGGTGGCCGAATAGCGAGGCGGGGTTTTCGGGAATTCAGTCATTCATCTGCCTCTATATGCCGACGATCAGTACGCTGCGGCATTGTCGATGTTGAAATTGTACAGCTTGCGGGCCGAGCCATAGCGGCGGAACTCTTCCGGCTTGGCTTTCGTATCTGCTTCGCCCCGGCGCAGCAGATCTTCGACCAGCGCGAAGTGCTCGTCGCGCATTTCCTTTTCGATGCAGTCGGCACCCAGGCTTTTCACCGTGCCGCGCACGAAGATGCGGGCCTCGTACAGGCTGTCGCCCAGGGACTCGCCCGCGTTTCCGAGCACCACCACGTTGCCCGATTGCGCCATGAAGCAGGACATGTGGCCGATGTTGCCATGCACGACGATGTCGATGCCCTTCATCGAAATCCCACAGCGAGAAGATGCGTTGCCCTTGATCACCAGCAGCCCGCCGCGCCCGGTGGCCCCGGCATATTGCGAAGCGTCACCATCGATGATCACCGCGCCCGACATCATGTTTTCGGCGACACCCGGCCCGGCGCTGCCCTTGATGCGGATCGTCGCCTGCTTGTTCATCCCCGCGCAATAATAGCCGGTGGACCCGCGCACGGTGATGTCGACCGGAGCATCGACCCCAGCAGCGATCGCATGCGCGCCCTTCGGGTTGATCACTTCCCAGGCGGTCATGTTGGTCTGCCCCCTCAGGGCGTGCAGCGATGAGTTGAGGGCGCGCAGGCCCTCTTTCCCAAGGTCGAAACTCTGCATTCTCTCAACGCTCCCAGAAATACACAGTGGCGGGTTCCGGCTCCCAGACGCGGGCGTTCTCGATCCCCGGCAGGTTGACGAGCGCGCGGTACTCGGACCCGAAGGCAACGTATTGGTCAGTCTCGGCCATCACGGCGGGCTTGCAGGCGATCGGGTCGCGGACGACGCCAAACCCGTTCTTGGTGCCGACGACGAAGGTGAAGAAGCCGTCAAGATCCTCCAGCCCCGATTCAAGGGCCGTGCCCAGATCCTCGCCCTCTTTCAGCTTCTGGCTGACGTAGGCAGCGGCGACTTCGGTGTCGTTCTGCGTCTCGAAAGTCATCCCCTTGCGGATCAGTTCGCGCCGGAGCCCGTTGTGGTTGGACAGCGAGCCGTTGTGCACCAGGCACTGATCCGGGCCGGTGGAAAACGGATGCGCGCCCATAGTGGTGACTGCGCTTTCGGTCGCCATCCGGGTGTGGCCGATGCCGTGGGTGCCTTCCATCTTGGCCACATCAAAGCGGCGGGCCACGTCCTTCGGCAGGCCAACCTCCTTGAAGATCTCGATGCTGTCGCCGACGCTCATCAGCTTTACGTTCGGGCGCAGATGCACCAGGGCCGAGCGTGCGGCGTCAAGCTGGCCCATCGGCACTTCCAGCACCGCATGCGTGCTTTTCACCAGCATGGCGACCGGCTGGCCGATGGCATCGTGCAGGTCGGCGTCAAGGTTCTTGAAATCGACCTCGGGCTGCGCCGACTGGACGGTGATCTTGCCCAGACCGTCCTTCGCCCCGGAATATATCGCGATCCCGGCGGAATCGGGGCCGCGATCGGTCATGGTGATCAGCATATCCGTCAACATTTCCCCCAAGCGTGGTTCAAGCTTCGGGTCTTTCAGGAACAGCCCAACGATGCCGCACATGGATTCGTCTCCTTCGACTGGTTGGAGATGACGCTAGCACCGACCTTCAATCTTATCAACTGGTGAGAAACTTTTTTCACCTGTCGGGAAAAGTGGTGTCCATATCGCAGGCGGTTGCGGTTTTCCTTGACAGGATGTCGCAGCTAGCTTTCCCTGCGGAAAACAAATTTGCCGCGCAGAGAAACGACGTCAGGGCCGCGTCACGCGGACAGTAGCAACGGCCCAAGGGAGGAAACTGTGGTTGACCTTAATCAGCGGATTGAGGCGATGCACAAGCGCGACGTGCTGGTGGCATGGGCGTTCGTGATCGGCCTCTGGTTGGCAATGATGTTCGTAGCGATTGCGACCTGGAGCCTTGCGCCGAACGGGGGCGCGCGAACACTGCTTCTGATCGCAGGGGCCATCGTGCTTGTGTTCAACACCGCCGCGATCCTCGCGATGCTGCGGCATTACCGCGAGGACCGTGACTTCATGTACGGCCTCGACATCAAGTTCCTCGACGAAGCCAAAGGGCGGAGGGGCTGAGATGGCACAGTATTCCCCCCCGAAGCAGAGCAAAGCCAGCCAGCTGATCGATGTGATCGTGCTGGTCGTACTGACCTTCGGCGCGCTGTTCGTGCCTCTGTGGCTGGGCCTGGCGGGCGCAGCGAAGTCGGTCGCCACCCCGGTTCCGAACCCGACCTGGGAAACCCTTGGTCAGACCCCGGCGCAAGCCGCGAAATACGAGGCGCTCGGCTACACGCCGGAAGCCGCACATGACCTGATCCTCGCGCGGTTCGACTACAGTTTCTCCATCGGCGCGCTGCTGACGATGATCGTGGTCATCTTGCTTTATTACGTGCTGATCCTGCGGTTTTCCGAAGTGGAATACCGCGAGGTCATTTCCGAAAAATTCGGCGAGTGAGGGGGCCGCAATGGAACTGTGGAACTGGCTTGAATATGCGGCATGGGCGCTGTCTGCGGCCTTTGGCCTGCACATGCTGCTGGACTGGCTGAAGACCGACAGCACCTATTCCGAAGATGTCCTGACCTCGTCCCGCGAAGGCGAGCTTGAGGCCATGGCCGAAGAGCACAAGGGGATGACGCCGTGACCAACTTCGACATCACATCAAAAACGATGGACGGCATGGGGCCGCATGGCACCAAGGTCGGCCTTCTGCGCGTGCTTGGACCTACCCATGTCTGGGCGCTTGGGGTCGGCATTGTTCTGGTCGGCGAATATATGGGCTGGAACTTTGCCGTCGGCAAGGGTGGCGCCTATGCCGCGCTCATCGCCTGCTGGTTCGCGGGCATCCTTTATACCTGCGTTGCCATGATCGACAGCGAGGTCACCTCGACCGTCGCCTCGGCGGGTGGCCAGTATACCCAGGCCAAGCACATCATCGGCCCCCTGATGGCGTTCAACGTCGGCCTCTATCTCGTCTTCGCCTACACGATGCTTGAGGCGGCGAATGCGATCACGGCGGGATACCTCTTCTCGGTCGTGGCAACCATGTCGGGTTACGAGGCGGCGCTGGACCAGCGACCGTTCATCGTCCTGGTCATCATGTTCCTCGCCTGGCTGAACTATCGCGGCGTGCTGGCGACGCTGACCTTCAACCTGGTCATCACGGCGATTGCCTTTCTGGCGATCATCGTCCTGTTCCTTGCCACCTCTGGCATCGCCGGCGGCGGGATCATGGAGCATGCCGCGCTGTTCGAAGGGTACGAACTGCCCTACGGCTGGATCGGCGTGCTGGCGGCAATGCACTTCGGCCTCTGGTTCTACCTGGGCATCGAGGGCACGACCCAGGCGGCCGAGGAAGTCCGCTCCCCCGCCCGCGCGCTGCCGTTCGGCACGCTGGCCGGGATCATGACGCTGCTGATTGCGGCCTCGCTCACCTGGTACGTCTCGACGGGGGTTCTGCCGTGGGAGTTCCTTGGCGACGGCGTCAACGGGTCGGTCGCTCCGCTGTTCGACACAGCGCGGCTGTCGGGGTCGACGGGGCTCATCTGGCTTCTGGGATTCGGCACGCTTTTCGCCACCCTTGCCAGCGCCAACGGCTGCATCAACGACGCCAGCCGCGCCTGGTTCGCCATGGGGCGCGACAAGTATCTGCCGGGCTGGTTCGGCGCGGTGCATCCAAAATACCGGACCCCCTATCGCTCGATCGTGTTCCTTGTTCCCATTGCGCTGATTTTCGCTTTGGGCGCGCCTCTGGATCAGGTCATCACCTTCTCGATCCTGTCCGGTCTTCTGGGCTACACGTTCATGCCGTTGAACATCATCCTGTTCCGCCGCAAATGGCCGCTGAACTCGATCAAGCGCGGGTATGAGCACCCCTTCCACCCGTTGCCCGCGATCACGCTGCTGACCCTCTGCGGGGTCACCTTCTTCGCGGTCTTCCTCGGCTACGGGACGCAGCTTGTGGCGATGGTCGGGTTCTACATTGTCGTCTCGCTCTGGTTCCACTTCTGGCGCTACCGCTTCGTTAACCGGGGCGCGCAGTTCACCATGCCCTGGCCGAAACCGCGGGGCTATTGAGAGAGCGGCCCGCCCCCAAAGGGCGGGCCTTTTCCCATGTCCCCCCTCGTTCCCCTCGGCGTCGCCTTTGCCGCACTCGGCATCTGGCTCGCGCTTCGTCTCTTCCGCGAAGTCCGCAACCGGACTGCCGCCCGCGCGGCCTACTTCGACGCGGTGAAACCGCTCTTCGACGGTGGCGAGACGCGCGTGCAACCCACCGGCTTCCCCCGCGTGACCGGTCGAAGGGGGGGCCTCTCCTTTGACCTTCAGGCGATCCCGGATACCCTCACCTTCCGCAAGCTTCCCGCGCTGTGGGTCCTCGTTACCCTGCCCGAAACGATGCCCGTGAATGCCACCCTCGACCTCTTGGCCCGCCCTTCCGGCAATGAACCCTTCACGCGCTTCGCCACCCTGCCACAGTCGCTGCCTACCCCGCCCGACCTGCCGCGAGAAGTTGCCGTCCGCAGCGACGACGCCACAAGGATCCCTCCCGCTGACCTGATCGCCCGCCACTCCGACCTCTTCGACGACCCGAAGGTCAAAGAACTGGTGATCTCGCCCAAAGGACTGCGCATCGTCATCCTGGGCGAAGAAGTCGACCGTGGCCGCTACCTCATCTTCCGCGAAGCGGAGATGGGTCAGGTCGCCCTCGCTCCCGCCCGCCTCTCGCCGCTGCTCGACAGGCTTGCCGCCTTGCGCGAAGATATCCTCGCACTTCCGAAGGACCCTGCATGAAACCGCCGCCAAACCCCTATCTGGTACTGGTCACAGCCATCCTTCTGCCCGGCGTCGGTCAGTGGCTGAACCGCCAGCCGGTCCGCGGGCTGATCTTCGTTTTCTTCATCATTCTTCTGGGCGGCTTCACCTTGAAAACCGCCGCGCCCGATGTGTCCTTCGTCGGCAAGATCTCGGGGGGGTTGTTCGTCTGGGCCATGGCGGTTTTCGACGCCTACAAGACCGCCCACCTTCGGATGGCCCTGTGGCAGCACAAGCGCGGTTGACTTGGCCCACGCCAGCGTGCGCGCGCCTCCGGCGGGAAGACAGTCCTCCAGACCGGATTTATTGATCCGTCTCACCCCTGAGGGTAGGCAATCACCGAAAGATACCGCGCGGGCAGTCTGACCAGAACCTCTGGCCCATGCGGGGAATCGGCGTCGAAGAACAGGCTGTCACCGGGTTTCAGCGCATAGACCTGATCGCCGTGCCGGTAATCCACCTCGCCCTCCAGCATGTAGAGCAGCTCCAACCCTTCGTGCTGGAAGGCCGGGAACGTATCGCTCTCGGTCGTCAGTGTGATGATATATGGCTCTACCACGACACCCGAGCTGTTCGATCCGATGTGGCCAAGCAGGTTGTATTGGTGCCCCGCGCGGGTGCCGCGACGTTCGATCTCGATATGCGCGCCGGCCTTCACATGCTGGGCTTCGCGGCGTTCCTCATAGCTTTTGAAAAAGGCCGTGACCGGCACCGAAAAGGCGTGGCTGAGGACCTGAAGCGTCGTCAGCGACGGCGAGGTGTTGCCATTTTCGATCTTCGACAGCATCCCGATGCTCAGGCCGGTGACCGCCGCCAGATCGGCCACGGTCATGCCCTGCTGGCGCCGGAAATTCCGGACCTCACGGCCAATCGCCGCCTCAAGGTTGCGTTCGGTAATCTCGCGAAGCCGGTGCGGGTCCTGATCAAAGGCAGGCTTTCCGCGTGGCAGGACCGGGCTGGTATCGCCGTCAGACATGATCGCGTCCTGAAATGGACAACTGTTACAGATTTTCACTACTGGGAAACACGCGTCACTTCAAGATAAACCCTTACCATGCCGAGGCTGCGGCGACCTCCAGCGCATGCAACAGGCTTTTCGCCGAGGATCGCGGCCCGTAAAGCCGCACCGCGCCTGGCCCAAGCCTGACAAGATAGCACCCAAGGTGCTCCAGCATGGTCCGGGTGGCATAGCCATCCGGCACGCCGGGGAAATCCACGTTGCACAACCGCTCCAGCAAGGGTGAAAGATCGGGGGCCGCAAGGTCGAAGGCCACCCAGGCATCCGTCTGTTCCGTGATCGAGGCGGTGTCGCCAAGCGCATCCTTCAGCGCGGCCGCGATCAGTTCATGGCTGGCAAAGGCCGCTTCGACAAGCCACATCTCGGGCGCCACCCAGAAGGCGCAATAGGGCGTCCCGCCCTGATACCGCGCCGGATCGGGCAGGGGCACCTTGGCCGCTTTCGCGGCCTTCGCAAGGCGCGCCATCTGCCCCCGCCGCGCCGCGACCGACGCGAACGCAATATCGAAACGCTCGGTGACCGTCAGCGGCCCGATCGTCACTACGGCAGGGGAGCGCGCCCCAAGCGCCGTCATCGCTTGCAACATCTCAGCCACGCAGCCTCTCCCCGTCCGGATCAAAGAAGTGGGGGGATACGATTTCGATTTCCGTATCCGTCCCGCCGACCAGGTTGACCGCACGCATCCGGCTGCCGATCTTGCGATCCCCGGCCTTGAGATAGCCCAGTGCGATGTCGCTGCCGATATGGGGGCTGTAGACCTTTGATGTCAGCCAACCGCCGTCATTCGCCACCACCGAAGCCGCCCCGATCTCAAGGAAATGACTGCCAGCCGTCAGCTTGCCCAGCGGGTCCACCGGCTTGACCCCGACCAACCGATAGCCGTCCGGATCGGTCAGCCCTTCGCGCTGTGAAAGCACCATGCCGATCGAGTCCTTCTTCCGCGACACCATCTTGCCCAGCCCCATGTTCAGCGCGGTGGACTGGCCGTTCAGTTCCCCCCCCGCGACATGGCCTTTCTCGATCCGCATCACGCCCAGCGCTTCGGTGCCGTAGACGACCGGATCGAACTCTGCCCCCCGCGCCAGCATCTCGCGCAAAAGCGCGTCGCCGTAGCGGGTGGGAACCGCGATTTCGAAGGCCAACTCGCCCGAAAAGCTGATTCGGAACAGCCGCGCCCGAAGGCCACCGCAGACCGTGACATTGCCTGCACCCATATAAGGGAAGGCAGCGTCACTGATGTCCTGGTCAACGATCTTCGCAAGCAGCCGGCGCGCGTTGGGCCCTGCGACCGAAAACTGCGCCCAGGCCTCGGTGGTGCTGATCAGCTGCACGTCCAGATCCGGCCACAGGCACTGACGGCAGAACTCGAGATGCCGGAAGACCGTAACCGCGTTCGCCGTGGTCGTGGTCATCACATACTCATGTTCCCCCATGCGCGCCGTGGTGCCGTCGTCAAAGACGATCCCGTCCTCGCGCAGCATCAACCCGTAGCGGCACTTGCCGACCGGCAGCGTGCTGAAGGTGTTGGCATAGACGCGGTCCAGAAACGCCCCGGCATCGGTGCCCTGAATGTCGATCTTGCCCAGCGTCGTCACATCGCAGATGCCAACCGACCGGCGCGTCGCCAGCACCTCGCGGTCCACCGACTGCCGCCATTCCGTCTCGTCGGCCCTCGGCACCCATTGCGTCCGCAACCAGTTCCCGACCTCGACAAAAACCGCGCCCTGCTCTGCCGCCCAATGGTGGCTTGGCGTCAGGCGATAGGGCTTGAACTCGCGGCCCCGCGACCGCCCCGCCAGCGCGCCCATCGCCACGGGCGTATAGGGCGGGCGATAGATCGTCGTCCCCGTCTCGGGGATGGTCCGGCCGGTAAGTTCCGCCATCACCGCAAGACCGATGACGTTTCCGGTCTTGCCCTGATCCGTCGCCATCCCCAGCGTCGTATAGCGCTTCAGATGCTCGACGCTGGTAAAATTCTCCTGCTGCGCCAGCTTGATGTCCTTGACGGTCACATCGTTCTGCTGGTCGATCCAAGCCCGCCCCTTGCCATGGGCCACATGCCAAAGCGGTGTGATCCTCACCGGCGCATCCTCTGCCTCAGGCAGATCAATCGCTGCGGCTTTCCGGCCAAGGCTTTCCAAGGCTGCCAAAGCCGCATCCCGACCCGTGCGCAACGCACCGTGGGTCGACATAACTCCCGCTGCCGCCCCCGCGACCAGCAGACCCGGAGGCCCGTCCGCCCCCGGCACAAATGCGGAAATCGTGTTGTCCCAGACCGGTCGGGACCGATGATGCGAATGGATATTCACATTCGGATTCCAGCCCCCCGAAACGCCCAGAGCGTCAACCCGGATTTCCTCGGTCCGGCCATCAGACTGCCTGACTGTTATCGCCTTCAACCCCAGACGACCCGAGGTATCAATCACTTCAGCCCCGCGAAGGTGCCGGATTCCGGGCAGCAACTCGCCACCCTCGCGGCTGTCGATCACCGCGACCACATCGACGCCCTTGGCCTGAAGGTCAGAGGCCGTCCGCAACCCGTCATCGTTATTGACAAAGACCGCCACCCGCTCGCCAACCGCGACGCCCCAGCGGTTCGCATAGGCGCGCAGGGCACCCGCAAGCATGATCCCTGGCCGGTCATTGTTCTCGAACGCAATTGGCCGCTCTGTCGCGCCACCCGCAAGGATCGCCCGACCGGAATAGATCCGCCAAAGCACCTGTCGAGGTTTCCCGACCGCCGGAACTGCGACATGGTCAGACACCCGCTCCACCGCGCTGTAGATGCCATGGTCAAAGGCTCCAAGCACTGTCGTCCGCGCCATCAGCCGGACATTCGGCAGCGTCGCCAGTTCGGCGACAACGCCCGCTGACCAGTCCGCACCCGCGCCCCCGGCAACGGCGAAGCTTTCGGCATTCAGTCGCCCGCCAAACGCAAAGTCCTCATCGGCAACGATGACCCGAGCCCCGGCACGGCCTGCGGTCAGCGCCGCCATCAGCCCTGCGGGCCCCGCCCCGATCACCAGAAGATCGCAGTGGAGGAACCCCTTGTCATAGCCGTCCGGGTCCTCTTGCCGGCTGACAGAACCAAGCCCCGCCGCGCGGCGTATGATCGGCTCGTAAAGCTTTTCCCAGAAGGACTTGGGCCACATGAAGGTCTTGTAATAGAACCCCGCCGCAAAGAAGGCGTTCAATCGGTCATTGATCGCCAAGGCATCAAACCGCAACGACGGCCAGCGGTTCTGGCTCTTCGCCTCCAGCCCGTCGAGCAGCTCTGCCACCGTCGCCCGGGTGTTCGGTTCCTGCCGTCCGCCGCTGCGTAATTCGACCAGCGCGTTCGGCTCTTCGGAGCCCGCCGACAGTGGTCCGCGCGGGCGGTGATACTTGAAGCTCCTCCCCATCAGACGCACGCCGTTCGCCAGAAGCGCCGAGGCCAGCGTGTCCCCCGGATGTCCCCAATAGGGCACCCCGTCTAAGGTAAAGCGCAGCACCTTTGTCCGGTCAATCTGCCCGCCGGGAATCCTGTGCGACTGGTTCATTTCGACCGCCCTTTCGCCCGCGCCACGTCCCGCGCCAGCTCTACCTTGGTGATCTCATGCGTCACCGTGTTCCGCGTCACCACGAGCCAGGACCTGTCGCCCTGCTCATGATACCAAAGTTCGCGGTGCTCTCCGGCCGGGTTGTCGCGGTTGTAGGCGTAATCGTGGAAGGCTTCGGTCCCGGCGTTCATTCCGTCGGGGCGGTCGATCAGGGTTGCATCCCCGAGATAGACGAATTCCTGCGCGTCGCGGGGCCCGAGGATCGGATGATGAATGATCATTCGTTTATCTTCTCAATGCAGGTTCGGGGTCGCGCCCTGACCCTTTTCGTCGATCATCAGACCCTTCAGGAACCGGTCGAACCGATAGGCCTTCGCCTTCTCATGCGGCGCGTCCTTCGCCAGAAGATGCGCAAAGCACCAGCCGCTCGCGGGCGTCGCCTTGAACCCGCCATAACACCAGCCGCCGTTGAAATAGAGCCCCTCGATCTCCGTCCGGTCGATGATGGGAGAGCCGTCCATCGACATGTCCATGATCCCGCCCCAGGTCCGCAGCAACCGCACCCGGCCGATCGCCGGCATCAGTGCCATGCCGCCCTCGGCCACATCCTCGATCACCGGCAGGTTGCCGCGCTGGGCGTAAGAGTTATAGCCGTCGATGTCGCCGCCGAAGACCAGCCCGCCCTTGTCGGATTGCGAGACATAGAAATGCCCCGCGCCAAAGGTCATCACCCCGTCGATCAGCGGCTTCAGCCCCTCGCTGACGAACGCCTGCAAGACGTGGGACTCGATCGGCAGCCGCATCCCGGCATGAGCCATCACCTTCGAGGACGACCCGGCCACCGCAACGCCAACCTTCTTTGCACCGATGAACCCGCGAGAGGTCTCGACCCCCCGGATCCGCCCGTTCTCGATCCGCATTCCGGTGACTTCGCAGTTCTGGATCAGATCCACCCCGCGCATGTCGGCCCCCCGCGCGTAGCCCCAGGCCACTGCGTCATGCCGCACCGTGCCGCCCCGCCGCTGCATCAGGGCACCCTTGATCGGGAAACGCGAGTTGTCGAAGTTCAGCCAGGGGTACTTCGCCCGCACCTGATCGCGGGACAGAAGTTCCGCATCCGCACCGTTCAGGATCATTGCATTGCCACGCCGGGTGGCGGCATCCCTTTGCGCGTCCGTGTGGATCAGGTTGATGATCCCGCGCTGCGAAACCATGGCGTTATAGTTGAAATCCTGCTCCAGCCCTTCCCAGAGCTTCAGGCTGAATTCGTAGAACGGCTCGTTCCCGTCCAGCAGATAGTTCGACCGGATGATCGTGGTGTTCCGTCCGACGTTTCCGCCGCCCAGATAGCCCTTTTCCAGCACCGCAATCCGCGCCTGACCGAATTCCTTGGCCAGGTAATAGGCCGTCGCCAGCCCATGCCCGCCACCGCCGATGATGATGTAGTCATATTCGGCCTGCGGGGCGGGATCGCGCCAGACGGGTTTCCAGCCCTTGTGACCCGTCAACGCTTCGGCAATCACGCGAAACCCGGAATAGCGCACGATCAGTCTCCTGTTCCTGCCATGGTTCTAGGGCAAGGAGCAGAGGTTTACTCATCCGTTTTCGCCATCACTTCGTCCGTTTCTGCCATCCCCGAAGGCAGAGAATCACTCCCCCGCTGCGAACGCGGGCATCCGGTTCAGGTTCGGAAGGGAAAGCGTGACATTGTCTTTGGCCCAGGCGAAAAGGACCAGAATGGTGGTGGCGGTGATCAAGCTGTTCATTGCTGGCCCCGGGCGTTTGTTCACGTCCCGTTCTGCCTGATTCAGGTTAATGGTCGGTTATCCGACCGCGCGCTTCACGCGACCAGCGCCTCCGCCCTCTTCAGGTCCACCGATACCAGCTGCGACACGCCCTGTTCTTGCATCGTCACCCCGAACAGGCGGTCCATCCGCGCCATGGTCACTGCGTGGTGCGTGATGATCAGAAAGCGTGTTTCAGTGCGGCGCGCCATCTCGTCCAGAAGGTCGCAGAACCGGGTCACGTTGGCGTCGTCCAAGGGTGCGTCGACCTCGTCCAGCACGCAGATCGGCGCGGGGTTGGCAAGGAACACGCCGAAGATCAGCGCCAGTGCGGTCAGGGTCTGCTCGCCCCCTGAAAGAAGCGAGAGCGTCGCCAGCTTCTTTCCCGGCGGCTGGCAGAGGATCTCCAGTCCCGCCTCCAGCGGGTCATCGCTTTCCACCAGCACCAGCCGCGCCTCGCCACCCCCGAACAAATGCGTGAAGAGCGTCGAGAAATTCGCATTCACCTGCTCGAAGGCGGTCAGCAGCCGCTCGCGCCCTTCCTTGTTCAGACCTGCGATCCCGGCGCGCAACTTCTTCACCGCCTCTTCCAGATCGCCCTTCTCGGCGGCCAGGGCGTCATACTCTGCCTCGACAGCTTTCGCGTCTTCCTCGGCCCGCAGGTTCACCGCGCCCAAGGCTTCGCGCTGGCGCTTCAGGCGGCCCACATCGGCATCAAGGGTTTCGGCATTCGGCATCTTGTCCGGGTCCACCCGGAGCGAGGCCAGGAGTTCACCCGGAGTGCGGTCATTTTCCTCCCGGATGCGTTCGGCGGCCAAGGCCACGCCCTCGCGCGCCGCATCAAGCCGCGCTTCGGCCCGGGCGCGGCCTTCGCGGGCCTCGCCAGCCAGTCGTTCAGCCTCGCGCTCGGTCAGTTGCGTCTCGCGCTGCGCGCGTTCGGCTTCGGCCAAGGCATCCGCCGCCGTCCGCCGCCGCAGCTCGGCGTCGGCCATCGCATCGACAAGCTCGTCGCGTCTGGCGGCGATTTCCTCGGGAGCAAGCATTGCTTCGGCCAGTTCGTCTTCTGTCTCTGCCCGGCGTTCAGTCAGTTCTTCGGTCCGCTTCGAGGCGGTTTCCAGCCGGTGTTTCCAGCCAGACAGCTCTTTCATGGCCTCCTGCCGACGCCGGATCCTAGCCTCACCCTCGCGCCGGACTTCATCCTGGGAAGACCGGCGGGTCATCATCGTGATCCGGGCAGCTTCGACAGTGATCTTCGCAGCCTCGACCGCCCCGCGCGCGGCGTCCAGATCGCCCAGTTCAGCGACCGCGGCCTCTGCCTCGCGCAGGCGGTTGCGCGCACCTGCAGCTTCGTCCTCGAAGCGGCTGACGGCCAGCCGGGCGGCCTCCAGCTTGCCGCCGGCGATGGAGCGGTCGGCTTCGGCCCGGGCCAGCGCGCGAATGGCTTCGGTCACCCGCGCATCGGCCGAACGACGGGCATCCCGGGCCCGGCTGTCCGCCGCCGCCAGCTCAGAAAGCCGGAGTTGCAGCGTTTCATGCGCACGGGCCGCGCCTTCTGCCCGGGCAGCGACATCTTCCAGATCGCGCTTCAGCTGCACCAGCCGGTTAAGCTGCTGCAACCGCAACGCAGCCGCACTCGGGGCATCCTCGGCCCCGGCACGAAAACCGTCCCAGCGCCACAGGTCGCCTTCGACGCTGACCAGCCGCTGACCGGGGCGCAGCGCCGGTTGCAAGGCAAAACCCTGCTCGCGGGACACCAGCCCGATCTGGGACAGCCGCCGCGCCAGCACCGCCGGCCCCTGCACTTCCGTACCCAAAGCCACGGCGCCGGCAGGCAGGGGCTGCGCCTCGGCATATGGCTCCAGCACGGCCCAGCCGGACCGCGCGCCGCCCTTGATCTCGGGGCTGCGCAGATCATCGGCCAAGGCAGCACCCAGCGCCTTTTCATAGCCCGGCGTCACCGCCAGCCGGTCAAGCAACTGATGGCCCGCCTGCGCTTCGCGCTCCACCAGACGCGCCAGGGCCGCCACTTCGGCGCGGAGCGCATTGGCCTCCCCCTCGGCCGAGGATCGCACTGACCGCGCCTCGACCTCACGCCCTTGCGTCTCGGCGCGCGCAGACTCGGCGGCCTCCAGCGCCACCTCGGTTGCCTCGGCCTCGGCCATGGCGGCTTCCTGCGCTTCCTCGGCTGCAGCATAGGCCTCGCCCGCCGCCTCCAGCGCCCCGGTGGCCCCTGCCACCGCATGGCGCGCCGAAAGGGCCTCGGCTTCAGCACGGTCCAGCAACGACCGGCTGTCCGACAGCATCCGCTGCGAAGACTGGTGCCGCGCCGCCAACCGCGCCGCATCTTCGGTCAGGTCGGCCAGCGCCGCTTCTCGCTCGGACAGCACGGCGCCCGCCTCACGAGCGGCTTCCATCGCTTCGGCCAGCTTATCCTCGTGGCCCTCGTGGGCACGGGCGAGCTGTTCGGTTTCCCATTCCAGCCGCTCGATAACCTCGCCTGCATCGCGGTTCAGGCCTGCTTCACGCTCCATGTCGCGGGAAAGCTGCTCGATACGGGCGCGCAAGGCGTCGATCTGCGCCCGCGCCCGCGCCTCCTGATCGCCCAAGGCATCGCGTTGCAGGGTCAGCCGCTGCAGGACAGCGCTGGCAATCGCCTCTTCCTCGCGCTTCGGCGGCAGCGCTTCCTCGGCCGCCTCACGCGCCTTGCCCGCACTCCGCGCTGCTGTCTCGACCTGCCCTTGCGCGATCAGCCGTTCCCGCAGGATGCCCTCGGCCGAACTGCGCGCTTCATCCGCCTCGCGCCAGCGCCGCCATAGGAGCATCCCCTCAGACTTCCGCAGTTCCTCGCCGATCTCGCGATAGCGCGCCGCCTGCTTGGCCTGCCGGGTCAGAACGCTCAACTGCTGGGCCAGTTGCTCCAGCACATCGTCGACCCGCAAGAGGTTCTGTTCCGTCCCCGCCAGCTTCAGCTCTGCTTCATGCCGCCGCGCATAAAGGCCGCTGATCCCGGCTGCCTCTTCCAGCACCCGGCGGCGGTCTTTCGGCTTGGCGTTGATCAGTTCGCTGATCTGCCCCTGCCGCACCAGCGCCGGGCTGTGCGAGCCGGTCGAGGCATCGGCGAAAAGCATCTGCACATCGCGCGCCCGCACTTCCTTGGTGTTGGCGCGGTAGGCTGATCCCGCATCCCGGGTGATCCGCCGCACGATCTCGATCTGATCCGCATCGTTGAATCCGCTCGGCGCCAGCCGGTCAGAGTTGTCCATCACCAGCGCAACCTCGGCGAAATGCCGCGCCCCACGGGTGGCGGCGCCGTTGAAGATCACATCCTCCATCCCGCCACCGCGCATCGCACTGGGGCGGTTCTCACCCATCACCCAGCGCAAAGCCTCCAGAAGATTCGACTTCCCGCAGCCATTAGGGCCGACAACGCCCGTCAGCCCCTCATGAATCACAAGATCCGTAGGGTCGACAAAGCTTTTGAAGCCGTTCAGGCGCAGTCGGGTCAGACGCAAGAGAACCTCACGAGTCGCATCGCCAGATGTTCCGGTCCCAACGCCCCAGAGTCAACCCGACCCCCCCGCATCTGGCCGATCTTCGCGCCTTATCCCCAAGATGTTGCGAGTGTTCACCCTTTCCTTTCCCCAGCAATCGCATACCCTGACGCCAAGCACCCGCTGTGGAGGTTTCATGCTTCACGCCCTTACCGTCATCCTGGCCACCCAGTTGGTGGGAGAGGTCGCGGCACGCAGCCTTGCGCTGCCTGTCCCCGGCCCGGTCCTTGGCATGGTCTCGCTGACCCTGGCCTTCGCCACCCTGCCCGCTCTGCGCGAGGCCGTGCGCCCGGTGGCGCAGGGCATCCTTGGCCACCTGTCGCTGCTTTTCGTGCCCGCCGGTGTCGGCGTGATCGGCAACCTCTCGGCCCTCAAAGGCATGGGCCTTGGCCTGACGCTGGCGATCCTGTGCTCCACGGCCCTTGCCATAGCAGCTGGCGCGCTGACCTTTGCCTTTGTCGCCCGACTGACCGGGGCCAGCGATGACTGACGTGGCGCAAATCTGGAGCTATCTGTCTCAGGGACCGCTGCTATGGCTGACCGCCACGCTGGTCGCCTACGGGATCGGCGACGCCTGCTTTCGTGCCGCGAACCAGCTGCCGCTCGTCAACCCCGTCCTGATCGCCGTCTGCCTGCTTGGTGCCCTGCTCTGGCTGACGGCCACGCCCTACGCCACATATTTCGAAGGCGCGCAGTTCGTGCATTTCCTGCTTGGGCCGGCCACAGTCTGCCTTGCGCTGCCGCTTGCCGACAACCTGCCCCGCCTGCGCCGCGCCCTCCTGCCAGTGATCGCGGCCCTGCTGGTCGGATCCCTGGCCGCGATGGCGTCCGCACTTGCCATTGCCCGCGTCTTCGGCGCCGATGCCGCCCTGCTGGCCGCCCTCGCCCCGAAATCCGCCACCGCCCCCGTCGCCATTGGCATCGCCGAAGGCATGGGCGGCCAACCTACCCTGACGGCCGTCCTCGTGATCCTGACCGGCATCACCGGCGCGATCATCGCTACGCCGCTGCTGAACCTGCTGGGCCTGAAAGACTGGCGGGCGCGCGGCTTTGCCGTGGGCGTCGCCAGCCACGGGATCGGCACCGCGCGCGCCTTGCAGGTCCACCCCACCGCCGGGGCCTTTGCCGGCCTTGGCATGGCGCTGAACGCGGTGCTTACCGCACTTCTTGCGCCAGTCCTGCTTGGCCTTTTCCTGCCATGACGCCCCGGCTTGCCACCGACCCCGCGCTCTGGCCTGCGATCCTTGCCCTTCTGCATGCCGAATTCGCCTATATGGAGGGTCGGATCGACCCACCCTCATCGCTCCACACTCTCACGCCCGAAGCACTCACCCGGCAGGCGGAAGCCGGCGAGATCTGGGTGATCGGCGCTCCCCCGCTGGCCTGCGTCTTCCTGACGCCGAAACCCGCTGCGCTTTACATCGGAAAGCTGGCCGTCGCCCGCAGCCATCGCGGCACGGGCCTTGCCCGCAGCCTGATCGACCACGCCGAGGGCCGCGCCCGCGCGCTGCACCTTCCCGCTCTGGAACTGCAAACCCGGGTGGAACTGACCGGGAATCAGGCGGCCTTCCGCGCGCTCGGGTTTCATGAGGTGGCCCGGACCGCCCACCCCGGCCACGACCGCCCCACTTCCATCACTTTCCGCCGCCCCGTCGCCTGAGCCGGCTTGCCGACATCCGCGAACGCCTTACCTGACAGCGGTAACTGAAAGGCCCTTGCCCATGCTTACCCTCCTTGGTGTCCCCGGAGCCCTGCGCGCGGCGTCCGTGAACCGCCTTCTCCTCGCCGAAGCCCGCCGCGCCTTTGGCGAGGCGCAACAGACCGAGGCGAACCTGCGCCTCCCGCTTCATGATGGCGATCTTGAGGACAGCCACGGCATCCCGGCCGAGGTGCAGACCCTTGCCGACCAGATCGTCGCCGCCGATGCGGTGGTGATCGCGACGCCGGAATACAACAAGTCCATTCCGGGTGTCCTGAAGAACGCGCTTGACTGGGTCAGCCGCACCAAGGGCGCACCCTTCCGGGACAAGCCGGTGGCGATCATCTCTGCCGCCAACGGACGGGGCGGAGGCGACCGGTCGCAATTCGCGCTGCGCCTCGCCCTGACCCCGTTCCGCCCCCGGCTATTGTCCGGCCCCGAGATCCTTGTGGCCGACGCCCGCCACGCCTTTACCACCGAGGGTCGGCTGATCGACCAGCGTTATCAGTATGCTCTGTCCGAACTGATGCAGGCACTGAAGGCAGAGGTTGCACGCAACTGACACGCGGAACCCGGCAAGGCTGACAGGCCCGGCCCTTTCACTTCTCCACCTATCCGCGGAGGGTGAAGCTGACGGGGCGCAACGCCCCTAAAGCGACGCCTCAACCCGGAACTCGGGCGGAATGCTGTCGCAGCCTTCCAACACCAGATCGGCCATCACTTCTGCCACACGTGGTGCCATGCCAAAGCCGATCTTGAACCCGCCATTCGCCACGTAATGCCCCGCGCGGCCCGGCCATGCCCCGAGCATCGGCGCCCGGCTTGCCGCCCTTGGTCGGACCCCGGCCCAGCGGGCCACCACCTCGGCGCCCTGCAAGACCGGCACCGCTGCCACCGCCCGCGCCAAAAGCCCGTCCAGCGCCGCGTCGGGACCGTCGCCTTGCCAGACCGTCTCGCTTGTCGATCCCACGGCCACGGTTCCATCCGAGTGCGGCACGATGTGCAGCCCGTCCACGAACAGTTGCGCCGCCTCCCGCGCCTCATATCGCAGGCTTAACGCCTGTCCCTTCACCCCGGACCCGACCGTCTTGCCCAGATACCCTGACAAGTCCGCCAGCCCCTTGACCCCGGTCGCATGGACCACTGCGCCCACCTCGTCCCCTTCACCCAGCACCAGTTCGCCGCCCATGGCCCGCAGCGCCCTCACCAGCGCCGCCAGCGCAAGTTGCGGAGAGATCCGTGCCGACAACGTGTCCTCGACCAGCCAGCCCGAAGGCGACAGCGGCTCCCATGAACCGCCCGATACCGGCACCACCCGCCACGCCGCCTCGCCCTGCCACAGCGTCTTCGCCTCTTCCGCGCGTCGCCGCGCCGCCGCGACCGCCCGATCGTCGGCCAGGGGCTGGAGCCGCCCGACGCGGCCATAGCCCGATGGCAGGCCCGAGGCCGCCTCGACCGCCGCCCACCAGTCCCCGGCCATCAGAAGACTGTCCAGCTGAAACGCCTTCTTGGCATTCCACGCCTCCGGCACGTGCGGCGACAGGGCGCCCACCAGCCCGCCGGAGGACCCCGCACCCACTGCCACCGTCTCGATCACCCGCACCTTCGCGCCACGCCGCGCGCAGGCCCAGGCCACGCTCAGCCCGAAGATCCCGGCACCGCGCACTGTCACGTCCACCATCGGTTGCACCTTGCCAAACCGCCATCCCGCGCCCATGCAGGCGGAACAAAGGACTACCCCCGATGCCGCATCCCGAACAGCCCCCAACCCTCGATTGGCGCGACGACACCATTCCCGTCTCGCGCGCTTTCGACGACCCCTATTTCTCGCTGTCGGGCGGGCTTGCCGAAACCCGTCACGTGTTTCTGGCCGGCAACCGCCTGCCAGACCGGTTCCGCGACGGCTTTCACATTGCCGAGCTTGGCTTCGGCACCGGCCTGAACCTTCTCGCCACGCTATTGGCCCACGAAGGCCCGGGCCAGCTTCGCTATACCAGTTTCGAAGCCTTCCCGATGCCCGCCGCGGACATCGCCCGCGCGCTTCGGGCCTTCCCCGAAACCGCCCCCGTCGCCGCGCCCTTTCTGGACCAATGGGCGACCGGGGCCCGGACGCTGCACTTCCCCAACCTCACCGCCGACGTCATCATCGGGGACGCCCGCGAAACCCTGCCTGCCTGGGATGGCCGCGCCGACGCATGGTTCCTTGACGGCTTTTCCCCCGCCAAGAATCCCGAGCTTTGGTCGCCCGACCTGATGCACGAGGTCGCCCGCCACACCGCAGCCGGTGGCACCTTCGCCACCTATACCGCCGCAGGTCACGTCCGCCTTGGTCTGGCCGAGGCTGGCTTCACCGTCACCCGCCAGCAGGGCTTTGGGCGCAAGCGCCACATGACGACGGGCCACCTCTAGAGCCGGGGTTCAGGTCCGGTATTGCCCCCGGTTGATCAGGGTCAATGTGACCTGATCGGTTCGGCCCTACTCATCATCCAGCGCCACTGTCACGCCTTGCGGTTTCGCACCGCTGCGGATCGGGCGAAAGTTGAAAGGGGGGGCCGGCATGGCCAGGAAGTCCGCCAGGAAGTCTGCCGCCAAAGCCGGGGCGGATGCCCAGCTTTCCTCGTCGCTGCTTGGCCTCGAAGACTTGCTAATCTGCTGCGATCCCGCTGATCTGGACTTCAAGGACACCAGAACGCTGGAACCGCTGCCCGGTTTGATCGGACAGGACCGTGCCCTTGGGGCCATCCGGTTGGCGGCAAGCATCCCGCATCCCGACTTCAACCTGTTCGTCCTTGGGCCTGCCGGCGCAGGCCGTCATTCCGCCGTGCAGACCCTGCTTGAGGCAGAAGCCACAGGTAGGCCGGTTCCGCCGGACTGGATCTATGTGAACGACTTCGCCAGTCCCGACCGGCCCAAGGCCATTGCCATGCCGCCTGGCACCGCACGTCCGCTGCAAAAGGCGATGGAGGCGCTGGTGGATGATCTGGCCACCGACATCCCGTCGCTGTTCGAATCCGAACAGTACCAGAACCGCCGAAGCGCCTTTGAACAGCGGCTGGAAAGCCGCAAGCAGGATGCCTTCGAAAAGCTGGCGGACAAATCCCGCGAACGCAGCGTGACGATCCTGCGCACGCCGATGGGCTTTGCCATCGCCGGTGTGCGCAATGGCGAAGTGATCAAGCCCGACGACTTTTCCAACCTGTCGGACAGGGACCGAAAAGAGATCGAAGATGCCGTCAACCTGACCGAGAAGGATCTTGAGAAATACCTCAAGTCGATCCCGCGTCTGGAAAAGGAACACCGGGCCGCCGTCGCCCTTCTGAATGCCGAATTGGCCGAGCAGGCGGTCGATGACGCGCTGGACCCGGTCTTGAAGGCCTTTGGAGCCATCGAGGCGATCAAGCTGCACCTGACTGCTTTGCGGACCGACCTGATCGAAAACGCCGAGATGTTCCTGCGTGAGGGCAACGGACGGCAGGAGGGTCCGTTTCCGGTCGCCCGGGCGCGCATTCACGACGAGCCGGCCTTTCACCGCTACGCCGTGAACGTGATGGTGTCCAACGATCCCAAGACTTCGGCCGGGGCACCGATCATCACCGAACCGCTCCCTTCGCTTTCGAACCTGATCGGCAAGGTGGACCACATTTCGACCATGGGTGCCCTGGTCACCGATTTCACATTGATCAGGTCGGGCGCATTGCACCGGGCAAATGGCGGCTTTCTGATCCTCGACGCGCTCCGGGTCCTGACCGAGCCCCTGGCATGGGAGGCGCTGAAGCGTTGCCTTGAGACGCGCGCGATCCGGATCAGCTCCGCCGCCGAGATGCTGAGCCTGATCTCGACCAGCACGCTGGAACCCCAGCCGATCCCGCTTCAGGTGCGGGTTGTGCTGGTGGGCGACGCGCTGCTCCACCTCCTTCTCACATTGCACGACCCCGACTTCAGCCGCCTTTTCAAGGTCGGTGCCGATTTCAGCCATGACATGCCACGCTCTGCCGAAAGCGTCGGCCTCTTTGCCCGCATGGTCGCCGGGGTCTGCAAGCGTGACGGCCTGCGCCCCGTCAGCCGCGATGGCGTGGCCGCACTGGTTGATGTGGCCACCCGCGCCGCCGACGATCAAGGCCGGATGTCGCTGCGTATCGGGGCGATCTGGGACCTGCTGCGCGAGGCCGATTTCCTGACCTCGGTCAGCGGCAAATCCGTGATCGACGTCAGCCAGATCGCCGCCGCCCGCGCGGCTGCCGAAGATCGTGCCGACCGGGTGCGCGACCGCCTTCAGGACATGATCAAGGAAGGCACCCTGATCGTCTCCACCTCGGGCAGCACGGTCGGGCAGGTCAACGGGCTGACCGTCACCAGCAGCGGCCTTTTCACCTTTGGCCTGCCGGTCCGCATCACGGCCCGGGTGCGGATGGGCTCTGGCAAGGTGATCGACATCGAGCGCGAGGCAAAGCTGGGCGGGCCGATCCATTCCAAGGGCGTGCTGATCCTGTCGTCCTACCTTGCCACCCATTACGCGGGCGACATGCCGTTGTCGCTCTGGGCCAGCCTTGTGTTCGAGCAGACTTATGGCGGCGTCGAAGGCGACAGTGCCTCGGCGGCGGAACTCTGCGCGCTCTTGTCGGCGCTGGCCGGCATCCCGATCTCCCAATCCCTCGCCATAACCGGATCCATCAACCAGATGGGTGAAGTGCAGCCCATCGGCGGGGTCAATGAAAAGATCGAGGGCTTCTTCGACACCTGCAAGGCGGCGGGCCTGACCGGCCAGCAAGGCGTTCTGATCCCGCGTCGCAACGTCCGCAACCTCATGCTGCGCGCCGACGTGATCGAGGCGGTGGCAAAGGGCCAGTTCCGCATTTACGCGATTTCCCACATCGACCAGGCGATGGAACTGCTGACCGGCCTGCCCGCCGGTGCCCGCAGCGGTGCAGGCGTTTTCGAGGATGGCTCAGTCAACGCCAATGTCGAGACGCGGCTCAGAAGCTTCGCCCTGACCCTCAGGGAATTCACGAAACCGGCCGATTTGTTCACCGAAAGCGACCTTGAACAGTGAAGCAACGTGCCCCTCCAACCCAGGCATTGCATGTGAAGAAAGGACTAGGACGATGACCCACAAGGACGTGCTTTTCCGCTCTGCCGCCCGCGAAGCGATCCTGCGCGGCACCACCCAACTGGCCGACACGATCCGCGTCACGCTGGGCCCTCGGTCGAAATCGGTGCTGATCGACCGGAAATACGGCCCGCCCCTCGTCTGCAACGATGGCGTGACCATCGCCAAGGAGTTCGACCTGAAGGAGGCCACCGAGAATCTCGGTGTCAGGATGCTGCGGCAGGCGGCGGAACGGACGGCCGACGTGGTGGGCGATGGCACCAGCACCGCAACGGTTCTGGCGCAGGCGATCTTCGCGGACGGGGTGCGCAACGTGGTGGCCGGAGCCAGCGCCATCGACATCAAGCGGGGCCTTGATCGCGGCGCGGTCGCCGCCACCGCCGCCCTGAAAGAACTGTCGCGCCCGGTGAAGACAAAGCGTGAGAAATCGCAAGTGGCGACAATCTCCGCCCACAACGACCCCTCGATCGGCGATTTGGTGGCCGAAGCGATGGAAAAGATCGGCGACGATGGCGTCATCACCGTCGAGGAATCCAAATCGACCGAGACCGTGCTGGACGTGGTCGAAGGCATGCAGTTCGACCGGGGCTTCCAGTCGCCCTATTTCATCACCAACCAGGACAAGATGGAGGCCGAGCTTGAAGACTGCCTCGTCCTGCTTTTCGACCGCAAGATCAGCGTCCTGAACGATCTGCTGCCGATCCTGGAAGAGGTGATCAAGGCCGGAAAATCCCTTCTGGCGATCACCGAGGACATGGAAGGAGAGGCCCTCGCCACCTTCATCGTCAACCAGATCCGCGGCACCTTCCGCAGCTGCGCCGTCAAGGCCCCTGGCTTTGGCGACCGCCGGAAAGAGATGCTGCAGGACATCGCCATCCTGACCGGCGGGCAGGTCATATCGGCAGATCTCGGGCTGAAACTGGAAAACGCCAAGATCACCGACCTCGGCCGCGCGCGCCGGGTGGTGGCAGACAAGGACACCACCACCATCATCGGCGGAGGCGGTGTCCCCGATCAGATCAAGTCCCGCATCGCCCAGATCCGGATGCAGATCGACAAGGCAACCTCGGACTACGACCGCGAGAAACTGCAAGAGCGGCTGGCGAAACTGGCAGGTGGCGTCGCCGTGATCCGGGTCGGCGCCCCCTCGGAATCCGAGATGAAGTCGCGCAAGGATGCGCTCGACGATGCAATCAGCGCCACCAAGGCAGCAGTGGCCGAAGGGATCGTCCCCGGAGGCGGGCTTGCGCTTCTGCGCTGCATCCCTGCCGTCGAAAAAGAGGCAAACCAATGCGAGGGGGACGAGCGCACTGGTCTTCAGATCCTGCGCCGCGCACTGGAGGCGCCAGCCCGCCAGATCGCCGAAAACTCAGCCTTGGATGGTGGCGTCGTGGTGGCGAAAATGCTCGAAGGCACGGGAAGCTTCGGCTTTGACGCCTCGGCCAAGCAATATGTCGATCTGGTCGAGGCAGGCATCGTTGACCCGACAAAGGTCGTCCGCGTGGCATTGGAAAACGCGGTGTCCGTGGCCTCGGTACTGCTTCTGACCGAGGCGACCATGACGGATGTCCCCGAACCCGAGAAACCGGGATTGCCGGGCCCGCCAGAGTTCTGACGGCAACCGGACTGGCCAGCTTGACGACAGCCAATGCGGCGCGGCCAGGGATTGGCAAAATTCGGGGTCGGCGGCATCACGGCGACCGGCCATGGAAAGCCGCGACCATGAATCGACCTGTGCGGATTTATCTGCCTTCGGCGACCCTAGCCGTTCCGGGCTGCGCCGGGCCTGGGTGCTATCCACTCAGTGACCCGCAATGCGGCCCCACCGACCCGGTCCAGGAAATGAGCGCAGCAGATTGCATCGTGCCGGGAAGCTGACGGCTCCGGGGCGAAGCAACGAACTGGCATCAGGGCCGCAGGTGGCTGGCGGACGAATACCCATTCGGAACCGTGCTATCCGTGGCAGCGCGCAACACCGATCCCTAACTGTATGTAATCGTTCACATAAACTCAAACTCTCGCCACAGGAACGCCCCTTCCCCCTCTGCCTTGGTCATGATACCCAGCGGCAATCATGACCTTCTCGCGCAATCCTGTTCGTGGCATCTGGCTGATGGTTGCCGCAGTCGCCGCTTTTGCCGCACAGGACGGGTTCTCCAAATACCTTGCGGGTGAATATTCGACCCTGATGATCATCATGATCCGCTACTGGGCCTTCGCCGGTTTCGTCACCATCCTGGCGCTGCGTCGACCCGAAGGCCCGAAGGCCGCCATCCGCTCCAACCGGCTGGGGGCGCATCTGGTCCGGTCCTGCCTGCTGGTGGCCGAGATCTCTCTGATCGTCTGGGGCTACACCCTGATCGGCCTGATCGAAAGCCACGCAATCTTCGCGATCTGCCCGCTTCTGATCGTCGCCCTGTCCGGCCCGATCCTGGGCGAGCGCATCGTCTGGCAGCGCTGGGCGGCGGTTGCGGCGGGAATGCTGGGCGTCCTCATCATCTTGCGTCCGGGGGTTGGCGTGTTCTCGTGGGCCGCCTTCCTGCCGCTAGTTGCGGCGTTCTTCTTCGCGCTTTACTCGGTGCTGACCCGCCTGACCACGCGGGACGAGCCGACGTTTCCGGCCTTCTTCTGGCCAGGCGTGATCGGGGCGGTGCTGATGACCGGCATCGGCCTGCCACAGCTGGAACCGATGGCCCCGCGCGACATGGCCTTTCTTGCCGTCTACTGCGCGCTGTCGATCTTCTCGCACTGGCTGCTGCTGAAGTGCTACGAACAGATCGAGGCGGCGCGGGTGCAGCCCTACGCCTATCTTCAGATCGTCTTCGTCACAATCATCGGAATGACCGTCTACGGCGAGGTGCTGGAGCTTCCCGTCGCCATTGGCACCGCCGTCATCGTGGCCGCAGGCCTTTACGCCCTGTCGCTGGACCGCAGACCCGCATGACCACGCCCCATATGGCACCGCAGAATACCCGCCTTGGCATCTGGCTCATGGTCGGCACCACGCTGATCTTCGCGGCGCAGGACGGGATTTCCCGGTATCTCGGCTTGCAGTACAGCATCATGATGGTGGTGATGATCCGCTTCTGGTTCTTCGCCATTTTCGTCATGCTGCTGGCCGCCCGCGCTCCGGGGGGCCTGCGGGCCGCCACCCGCACCGCCTTTCCGCTGGTGCAACTGGCGCGGGGGATGATCCTGGTGGCGGAGATCTCCGTGATGGTCGTGGGCTTCGTGAAGCTTGGCCTGATCGAGGCGCATGCCGTCTTCACCTTCTACCCGCTTGTGGTTGCGGCCCTGTCCGGCCCGATCCTTGGCGAAAAGGTCGGCTGGCGGCGCTGGACGGCGATCCTGGTGGGTCTTGCCGGGGTCCTGATCATCCTGCAGCCGGGCTTCGCTGTCTTCTCGGTCTGGGCGCTGGTGCCGCTGCTGGCCGCGTTCATGTTCGCGCTTTACGGGCTGCTGACCCGTTATGTCGCCCGCAAGGACAGCGCCAGCGTCAGCTTCTTCTGGACCGGGATCGTCGGCGCCATCGCCATCACGCCCTTCGGCCTTGCCACCTGGACGCCAATGGCTGCAGCGGATTGGGTCTGGATGGCGGCACTGTGCGGCATGGCGGCACTGGGGCACTGGCTTCTGATCCGGTCCTATGCCGTCGCCGAGGCGTCGGCCGTCCAGCCCTTCGCCTACCTGCAATTGGTCTTCGCCTCTGGCATCGGGCTGGTGGTCTTCGGCGAATCCCTGCGGGTCAACGTAGCCATCGGCGCCGGCATCGTGGTGGCTGCCGGGGTCTTCACGCTTTGGCGGCAACGCGTCCGCGAAAAGGCCGCCCGTCCGGCCTGAGCGCGATCCCCGCGGCGCTGCCCGGCGATCCGGCGGCCCCGGTTGCCTTGCCTCCGTCCGGCGCGTAAAACCGCGGACACCAGCTGACAGGAGCCTGCCCATGCCCGCCCCGAAACCCGTCGTCCTTTGCATCCTTGACGGCTGGGGGCTTGGCCAGAACCCGAAGGTCAGTGCTCCGGCGCAAGCGCATGTGCCCACGTTCAACCATCTCTGGGCCGCCTGCCCGCATGCCCAGCTGGTCACCCACGGACCGGATGTCGGGCTTCCGACCGGACAGATGGGCAATTCCGAAGTCGGCCACACCAACATCGGCGCTGGCCGGGTGGTGGCGATGGACCTCGGCGCGATCGACCTTGCGATCGAGGATGGCAGTTTCGCCCTGAACCCCGCGATCCTGGACTTTGCCGCAAAGGTGAAGGCCAGGGGCGGCACGGCGCATCTTATGGGAGTGGTGTCGGATGGCGGGGTGCATGGCCACGTGAACCACATCCTTGCCGCCTGCCGCGCGATCACCGCTCTCGGTGTGCCCGTAGCGCTTCACGCCATCACCGATGGCCGCGACGTCGCCCCGTCCTCGGCGGAAGGCCATGTGACCAGCCTTGTCCGGCACCTGCCCTATGGCGCCAGCATTGCCACGGTCACCGGCCGCTACTGGGCCATGGACCGCGACAACCGCTGGGAACGGGTCTCACGCGCCTTTCAGATGCTGGTCCATGCGCAGGGAGAAGCCGCGCCGAACGCAATTGCCGCCATCGTGAGCTCTTATGCCAAGGGCGAGACGGACGAATTCCTCGCCCCCACCGTGATCGACGGCTACCGGGGCGCCAAGGACGGCGACGGCATCTTCTGCCTGAACTTCCGCGCGGACCGCGCGCGGGAAATCCTAGCGGCGCTCGGCGATCCGGCCTTTTCGGCCTTCGAAACCGGCACGCGGCCGCAGTGGTCGGCCATGCTCGGGATGGTCGAATACTCCGACGCCCATAACGCCTATATCGCCACGGCCTTTCCCAAGCGGGTGCTGGTCAACACACTTGGGGAATGGGTATCGGCCCATGGCAAGACCCAGTTCCGCCTGGCCGAGACCGAGAAATACCCCCATGTCACCTTCTTCCTGAACGGCGGACGTGAAGTGCCCTATCCGGGCGAAGACCGCGCCATGCCGCTTTCGCCCAAGGTCGCCACCTATGACCTCCAGCCGGAAATGAGCGCGCCCGAGGTGACCGACCGCCTGGTCGAGGCCATCGACAAGGGCTACGACCTGATCGTCGTGAACTACGCCAACCCGGACATGGTGGGCCACACCGGCAGCCTGCCCGCCGCGATCAAGGCCTGCGAGGCGGTGGATCAGGGCCTTGCCCGCGCGCTGGCCGCCTTGACCGCGAAGGGCGGTGCCATGGTGATCTGCGCCGACCATGGCAATTGCGAGCTGATGGTCGATCCGGTGACCGGCGGGCCGCACACCGCCCACACCACCAACCCGGTGCCGGTCATCCTGGTCGGCGGTCCCGCAGGGGCGACCTTGCGCGACGGCCGGCTCTCTGACCTTGCGCCGACGATCCTGCACCTCATGGGCCTGCCGAAACCGTCCGAGATGACGGGGACCACGCTCATCGCATGATCCGCCATGCCGTCCTTGCACTGATGCTCGCGCTTGCCCCCGCAGCCCGGTCCCAGACGATGGCCGAAGCCGCGGCCCGCGCCTCGGTCGACCTGCAGACCGCGGTCGCCGCGCTGGAAACGGCGACAACGGCGCGGGACCGGGTGGCAGCCCTCAGCCAGACGATCCGCGCCTATGAGGCCGGGCTGTCCGCCCTGCGCGCGGCGTTACGCGCCGCCGCGCAGCGCGAAGCGACCCTCACCCGCCAGTTCCAGTCCAAGCGCGACAGCATCGGCAGCCTTCTGGGCGTCCTGGCCACGATGGAGGCGAACCAGGGACCGTTGCTGCTGCTGCATCCCGATGGGGCGCTTGGCTCGGCGCGGTCGGGGATGGTGCTGGCAGATGTGGCGCCTGCCCTGCAGGCCGAGGCGCTGGCCCTGAAGGCCCAGTTGCAAGAACTTGCCGACCTGCGCGCCTTGCAACTTTCGGCGGGCCAGACGCTGGCCGATGGTCTTGCTGCGGCGCAGACGGCGCGGACCGACCTGTCCCAGGCGATCTCGGACCGGACCGACCTGCCCCTCGGCTTCGTCGAGGATCCAGAGGTGCTGCGCGGCCTTCTGGAAAGCGCCGACACACTGGATGCTTTCGCCGCCGGCCTGTCCCCCGATGCCGCTGGCAGCGGGACATTCGAAGGCGCGCGCGGCACCTTGCCCCTTCCGGTGCTTGGCACTGTCCTGCGCATGCCCGGCGAGGCGGATGCCGCCGGCGTCCGCCGCCCCGGCCTGACGCTTGCCACACAGGCCCGCGCGCTTGTCACCGCACCCTGGCCCGCGACGATCCGTTATCGGGGACCGCTCCTCGACTACGGAAATGTGATGATCCTTGAACCCGGAGACGGCTATCTAGTGGTTCTGGCCGGGCTTGATGTGCTTTATGGCGAGGTGGGAGAGGTGGTTGCCACCGACGCCCCGCTTGGTCTGATGGGGGGCGTGATGGGGGGAACCAGTGCAGCCTCGGCGGAATTCATGACCCCGCCCGCAGATGGGTCTGGCGGGCGCGATACGGAAACGCTTTATATGGAACTCAGACAGGGCGCAGAAGCCGTGGACCCGCTGCCGTGGTTCAAGGCCACCGCCCGCACAGGAGACTGACGTCGGATGAGAAAGTTCGTGATGGCCGCCTTGGGCGGTACGGTCGCCGGGGTCGTGCTGACCACGCAGATCGCCGGGCCGCTGGTTGCCCAGGAGGCCGAAAACAGCTCGTCGGTCTATGAACAGCTTGATCTCTTCGGTGACATCTTCGAACGGATTCGCTCCCAATATGTCGAGGAAGTCTCGACCGAAGATCTGGTTACCGCCGCGATCAACGGCATGCTGACCTCGCTTGACCCGCATTCCAGCTATCTCTCGGCCAAGGATTTCGAGGCGATGCAGGTGCAGACCCGGGGCGAGTTCGGCGGCCTCGGGATCGAGGTGACGCAGGAAGAAGGCTTCATCAAGGTCATCTCGCCGATGGACGGCACCCCTGCCGCAAAAGCAGGCATCCTGGCCGGCGACTTCATCACCCATGTGAACGGCGAATCCGTCCTGGGTCTGGTTCTGGACGAAGCGGTGGAAAAGATGCGCGGCCCGATCGGGTCGGAAATCATCATCACCGTCGTCCGCGAAGGCACGCCCGAACCCTTCGACGTTTCGATCATCCGCGACACCATCAAGCTGACCGCGGTCCGCGGCCGGGTCGTCGGTGAGACCATGGTCCTGCGGATCACCACCTTCAACGACCAGACCACCTCCGGTATGATCGAAGCCCTGAACAAAGGGATCGAGGAATTGGGCGGGCTGGAAAACATGAACGGCCTGGTGATCGACCTCCGCAACAACCCCGGCGGCCTCTTGAACGAAGCGATCACCGTTTCCGACGCCTTCCTTGAAAAGGGCGAGATCGCATCGACGCGTGGACGCAACCCCGGTTCGGGTGAACGCTACAACGCCCAGGAAGGCGATCTGATCGAAGGCAAGCCGATCGTCGTGCTGATCAACAGCGGTTCGGCCTCGGCCTCGGAAATCGTGGCCGGCGCCCTGCAGGACCACCGTCGCGCCATCGTCGTCGGCACGAAAAGCTTTGGCAAAGGTTCGGTCCAGACCCTGATCCCGCTGCGCGGTGATGGCGCGATGCGCCTGACGACATCGCGCTACTACACGCCCTCGGGCCGGTCGATCCAGGCGCTTGGCATCTCGCCCGACATCGTGGTGAACCAGCCCCCGCCGAAACCCGCAGTCGAGGGTGAGGAAGATGCACCAGCATCGGCCGTGCGCAACAGGTCCGAAGCCGATCTGCGCGGCGCGATCGCCAACGACTCGATGACCGAGGAAGAAAAGCGGCTGTACGAGGAAGAACTCGCCCGGGCCGAGGAATCGGCCAAACTCCGGGACGAGGATTATCAGTTGGCCTACGCCGTCGACATCATCAAGGGGCTAAGCGCCATCGCCCCCGAAACCCCCTAAGACGGAGAGGGCGGGGCAAAAACCCCGCCCGCCCAGCATGACCGATCCGTCTGGCCTTCCCTACCGTCCCTGCGTGGGTGTCGTCCTGATCGACGCCCGCGGCATGGTGTTTGCGGGCCAGCGGCTCGACAACCCGTCTCCCGCCTGGCAGATGCCGCAGGGTGGGATCGACGACGGCGAAAAGCCGAAGGAAGCCGCCTACCGCGAGCTTTGGGAAGAAACCGGCGTCACCCGCGATCTGGTGGACCCAATGGCCAAGACCCATGGCTGGGTGACCTATGATCTTCCGCCAGAGCTCTTGGGCAATATCTGGGGTGGCAAGTACCGGGGGCAGAAGCAGAAATGGTTCCTGTTCCGGTTCAAGGGCCGTGACAGCGACATCAGGATTGCCACCGAACATCCCGAGTTTTCGACCTGGCGCTGGATTCTCGCCGACGAGATGCTGGACGCCATCGTCCCGTTCAAACGCGCGGTCTATGAAGAAGTGATCCGCAGCTTCCGCGCCTATCTGGCGTAAGACGAGGAGCGACCGTCGGGAAAGTGGCCTGGCGCGAAAGCGTGCTGGCCCTCAGTCCGGACGGCCCGGCCAGCGATAGGACAATAGGTGGAGGGGCCGTTTCATGCTGGCCTTGCGAGCGTGCTGAACGGGGGCCTGCGATGCTGACCGACACAATCACGGACACCGATTTCGTGAAATTCTGGAACACGGTACTAGAGCCGAAGTTCACCAAGTACCGGCATATCCTGCAGGGTGGCCTTTCCCGACACTCTGCCGCGGTGTTGCCGAACCTGCCAATCCGGAAGGGAATGTCCGTGCTGGACGTCGGCTGCGGCTGGGGGGACATGTCGCTCCAGGTGGCCGAGGTCGTCGGGCCCGGCGGGCGCGTCGTCGGCATCGACTGCGTAGATGCATTCCTGCAAGCGGCCAGGAAAGACGCTGCGGCAAAGGGGCTTACGAACGTCCAGTTCCTTCGCGGCGATGCCGAGGTCGCGCTGCCGGAGAACGAGTTCGACTATGTGATCGCGCGTTTCGGCACGATGTTCTTCACCAACCCCGTGGCGGCCCTGCGGCGGATGCGCAAGGCGCTGAAACCCGGCGGGGGGATGACCCATATCGTGTGGCGGCGGCGTGAGGACAACCCGGCATGGCAGGCAGCCAAAGACATCACCCTTCGCTATCTTCCGCCTCCGGGTGCGGACGCCGACACCTGCGGGCCAGGCCCCTTCTCGATGGGCAATGAAGAGATGACGGGAATAATGATGAAAAGCGCCGGCTATGAGGGAGTCACGTTTACCCGCGTGGACGAAAAGATCATGGTCGGCAGAACCCCGGAAGAATGCATCGCCTTCGCCCTGGCCATCGGTCCGGGGGGCGAGGTCTTCCGCGAGGCCGGTGCAGAGCTAGCCGAAGCCAAGCGTCCGGAGATCGAGCGCGAAATGCGTGCCTTCTTCGAAAGCGAGGAACGCGACGAGAAAGGCATCTGGGCCCCCACTTCCTCCTGGGTGATATCCGCACGCAATCCAGGCTGATCGAGATTTCGCATGGGCGGCGCGGCGGTGGCCGAACCAATGATCCGGGACCGATCAATGGGTTCGGCCTGATTGAGGTCTGCCCATGGGTTTTCGCGCCTTGCCCTCGATACCTGACGATTGTCTCCGGCACCCCGGCCCGGCCGTCATCGCGTTCGCTTAACCCGCCCGGGGGCGGAACGCCCTTCGCGAGCATTGTGCCAAGACGGCATTTCCGCCTTTTTCTCCGTGTTTTCCCCGCGTCCGCTTGAATTCCGCCCCTTTCTCGGGCTACGGACCCGTCGAACTGGCGGCCCCGCCCGCGCTGAAAGGTTGAACCGATGTCCCTCGCGAACCATGCCCCGATCCCCGAGCTTTATGTCTCTTACGACTCCGCCCAGAAGCTGAAGCACGAGGCGGGCGCACTGCCGTCCTGGGATCTGACTGCCCGTCAGGTTTGCGATCTGGAACTGCTGATGAACGGCGGCTTTCATCCCCTGAAGGGCTTCATGGGCCAGGCCGACTATGACGGCGTCGTTGCCAACATGCGCCTGGAAGACGGCACGCTCTGGCCGATGCCGATTACGCTGGACGTGTCCGAAGCCTTTGCCGACAAGGTGGAACCCGGTCAGGACATCGCGCTTCGCGATGCCGAAGGGGTGATCCTCGCTATCCTCTCGATCGATGACAAGTGGGTCCCGAACAAGGCGGTCGAAGCCGAAAAGGTCTTCGGTGCCGATGATCTGGCCCATCCGGCAGTCAACTACCTGCACAATCAGGCGGGCAAGGTCTATCTCGGCGGTCCGATCACCGGCATCCAGCAGCCGGTCCACTACGATTTCAAGGCCCGACGCGACACCCCGAATGAACTCCGCGCCTTCTTCCGCAAGATGGGCTGGCGCAAGATCGTCGCCTTCCAGACCCGCAACCCCCTGCACCGCGCGCACCAGGAACTGACCTTCCGCGCCGCGCGCGAGGCTCAGGCCAACCTCCTCATCCATCCCGTCGTCGGAATGACCAAGCCGGGCGATGTCGACCACTTCACCCGCGTCCGCTGCTATGAGGCGGTCCTTGACCAATACCCCGCGCAGACCACCTCGCTTTCGCTGCTGAACCTTGCGATGCGCATGGCTGGCCCGCGTGAGGCCGTCTGGCACGGCATCATTCGCAAGAACCACGGCTGCACCCACATGATCGTGGGCCGCGACCACGCGGGGCCCGGCAAGAATTCCCAAGGTAAGGATTTCTACGACCCCTACGCCGCGCAGGAACTGTTTGCCGCCCACGCGGCCGAGATCGGCATCGAGATGGTCGATTTCAAGCACATGGTCTATGTGCAGGAAAAGGCACAGTATTTCCCGGCGAACGAGGTGCCGGAAGGCTCGACCGTCCTCGATATCTCCGGCACCGAACTTCGCCGCCGCCTGCGCGAGGGCCTCGATATCCCGGAATGGTTCAGCTTCCCGCAGGTGGTCGAGGAACTTCGCAAGACCAGCCCCGCGCGGTCGAAACAGGGCTTCACCGTCTTCTTTACCGGCCTTTCCGGCAGTGGCAAATCCACCATCGCCAACGCGCTGATGGTCAAGCTGATGGAAATGGGCGGGCGTCCGGTCACGCTTCTGGACGGCGACGTGGTGCGGAAACACCTCTCGTCGGAACTTGGCTTTTCCAAGGAACACCGCGACCTCAACATCAAGCGCATCGGCTATGTCGCCTCCGAGATCTCCAAGAACGGCGGCATCGCGATCTGCGCGCCAATCGCCCCCTACACCGCCACGCGGCGGGCGGTGCGCGAGATGATCGAAGCCTTCGGCGCCTTCATCGAGGTGCATGTCGCGACCAGCATCGAGGAATGCGAAAAGCGCGATCGCAAGGGCCTCTACAAACTGGCGCGCGAAGGCAAGATCAAGGAATTCACCGGCATTTCAGACCCCTATGAGGCGCCGACCAAGGCCGAACTGGTTGTGGACACCGAAAACGTCGACGTCGACCACTGCGCGCATCAGGTGCTGCTGAAACTGGAGCAGATGGGCCTGATCCGGGGCTGACCCAGATTGCCGCGCCCTGGCCTCGGGCGCGGCAGCCTATTGCGGCCGCATCATCCGGCGGATCGGCCCGTCTTTCAGCTCAAAATGATGGTACACCGCTATCACGCATGGCCCGGCACGACGACCACCGGCACGTTGGCGAAGAAATGCGCTGATTTTGCCCGCCGTCACAGGACAGTCATGCCAGAGCAATCGGTTTGGCAAAACGTCAGTGCAGCGCGAGCTGAGCCAAGGAATATCCGCTGCGATCCGCCATTTCCGTGACCCTTTTTCGCAAGCTGCCGACCTTTCAGGCTGCGCAGTCCGCGAGAAGAAGTCCAGCTATTTCACCCGGCTTCAGTGCACGCTGACCGGCGTGTAGTCATGCTCGCGTGCCAGAAGGAACGCCAGCTTGCGGTCGGCAACCAGGGCAAGCTGCTCTCCATTGACGCCGTGGACGGAATAGATCACGTCCAGCTCGCCCATCTGGGCGCGAACCTCATCCGGCAGGTCCTCGACCGCGACGGGTCTTATATAGACGATGCGGTCGCCGGCTTGCGGCAACCCTTTGAATGGTGTGTTCATTTTCGGCCCCCTTCCATTTGCCCGATGCGAATGGTCTGGACAACGGTGTCCGGCACCTGACGGCGCAGGTCGATGTGGAGCAGCCCATGCTCCATCGTCGCACCGGCCACCTCGACCCCGTCGGCCATCACGAAACTGCGCTGGAACGCCCGCGCGGCGATGCCCCTGTGCAGGAAGACCCGGTCACCCGCATCATCGGCCTGACGACCGCGTACCACCAGTTGCCGGTCCTCGACCGTGATTGCCAGGTCTTCCTCACGGAACCCGGCCACCGCCAGCGTGATGCGATAGGCGTTTTCCGCCACCGCCTCGATGTTGAAGGGAGGGTATCCCTCGGAGCCCGACTTCGCGGTACGTTCGACCAGCCGTTCCAACTGTTCAAACCCCAGCAGATAGGGGTGGGCCCCAAAACTCAGTTTCGTCATCGGACATGTCCTTGGCTTAAGCGACAGATCGCACGCGGCCCCGCATCCGGGCACCGCACGGTGTCAATATGGGGCCAGTGCCCGCGCCCTGCAAGGCCCGTGACCACCGGGCCTTTCCAGCCGTTTTCCCGGCAAATGCCGCAGAAACCTTCACCGCACGGCATCGCTTTCCTATATCCTTTGCCAAAGACAGGAATCGAGTCGACCGACATGAACGCGCCATCCGAACTCAGCTTCGAGGAAATGCTCCGCATCAAGCTGGAGGTGCTTCGGCGGGAGCATCGTGATCTTGATCAGGCGATCCACGCGCTGGAGGAAACCGGTCGGCCGGACCAGTTGACCCTGCGCCGTCTGAAGAAGCGGAAACTGTTTCTGAAAGACCAGATGGTGAAGCTTGAGGATCAGCTGATCCCGGACATCATCGCCTGACCGCTCAAAGCCTTGCCCCCCGCGCCCGGCTTCGCTAAGCGGAACCAAAGGCAAGGCAGGGGCGCGCGCATGACCGTTCACGTCGGGATCATCATGGGAAGCCAGTCCGACTGGCCGACGATGAAGGATGCAGCCAGCATCCTGGATCAGCTTGGCATCGCATACGAGGCGAAGATCGTCTCTGCCCACCGCACGCCCGACCGGCTGTGGGACTACGGCAAGACCGCCGTCCAGCGCGGTCTGAAAGTCATCATCGCAGGCGCGGGCGGGGCGGCGCACCTTCCCGGCATGATGGCATCGAAAACCCGGCTGCCGGTGATCGGGGTGCCGGTGCAGACCCGCGCGCTGGCGGGCGTCGATTCGCTCTATTCCATCCTGCAGATGCCCAAGGGCTATCCGGTCGCCACCATGGCCATCGGCGGCGCGGCGAACGCGGGCCTGATGGCGGCGGCAATCCTTGCGCTGTCCGACCCCGTCCTTGCCCAGCGCCTCGACGCCTGGCGCGCCGCGCTTTCCGCTTCCATCCCCGAGGAGCCGAAGGATGACTGACCCGCTTCCGCAGGGGTCCACCATCGGCATCCTTGGCGGCGGTCAGCTTGGCCGGATGCTGTCGGTCGCCGCCAGCCGCCTTGGCTATCGCTGCCATATCTTTGAACCCGGCGCCGCCCCGGCGGGCGATGTCGCCCATAGCGTCACCACGGCCCCCTATGAAGACGCGGCCGCCCTGCGCGCCTTCGCCGCGACGGTCGATGTCATCACCTATGAATTCGAGAACGTCCCCACCTCCGCCCTCGACCTCCTGGAAAGCCTGAAGCCGATCCGCCCGAACCGCCGGGCGCTGGCGATCAGCCAGGACCGCATTCCCGAAAAGACCTTCCTGAACGACCTTGGCCTTGCCACGGCCCCGTGGCGCGCAGTGAACTCCGAGGCCGATCTGCAAGCCGCCACCGAAGCCCTTGGCTTGCCTGCCATCCTCAAGACCACCCGCCTTGGCTATGACGGCAAGGGTCAGGTGAAACTGGCAACCACCGCCGACATTTCCTCCGCCTGGGCCGCGATGGACGGGGCACCTTCCGTGCTGGAAGGCTTCATCGCCTTCGACCGCGAGGTTTCCGTCATCGCCGCCCGTGGCCTTGACGGCAGTGTCGCCGCCTATGACCCCGGCGAGAATGTGCATCGCGACGGCATCCTGCGCACCACCACCGTGCCCGCGCGGCTGTCTCCCGGCCAGGGCAGCGATGCCGTCCTGCTGGCCGCCCGCATCCTCAATGCGCTCGACTACGTCGGCGTGATGGGGGTGGAACTTTTTGTCACCCCAGAGGGCCTGCTGGTCAATGAAATCGCCCCACGCGTCCACAACTCGGGCCACTGGACCCAGGCCGGTTGCGCAGTGGACCAGTTCGAACAGCACATCCGCGCCGTGGCGGGCCTGCCCCTGGGCGATGGCGGCCGCTATGCCGACGTGGTGATGGAAAACCTGATTGGCGATGATGTGGCGCGGGTGCCGGACCTCTTGAAGGCCCGCGACGCGCAACTGCACCTCTACGGCAAGGGTGCCCCCCGCCCGGGGCGCAAGATGGGCCACGTCAACCACGTCCGGCGGCCCTGACCCGCAGCGCGACCCGTTCAGGCCCTCCGTTGCAACCTGTTGCAAACCCAGGCCTGGCCGCAATGGTTTTCACCGGGATCAGACTATGTATAGTCTTCGGACAACGGACAAACTGGACGGACAATGGTGGTAACCCTGAAAGAAGTGGCGGAACGTGCAGGGGTATCCCGCTCGGCCGTATCGCGCACTTTTACCGATGGGGCATCAGTGTCGCCGAAAACCCGTGCCAAGGTGGAAAAGGCTGCGAGCGACTTGGGTTACGCGCCGAACGCCTTGGCCTCAAGCCTGACCACGGGGCGCACAAAGCTGATCGGCCTGATCGCCAACAACTTCCACAACCCCCTGATCCTTGAGGTCTTCGACCTCTTCACCCGCGGCCTTCAGGACCGGGGCCTGCGCCCATTGCTGGTCAATCTCAGCGATGCAACCGATCCCGCCGCGTCGGTCCGGATGCTGCGGCAATACTCGGTCGACGGGGTGATCGTGGCCTCCTCGACCCTGCCCTCCAGCTTTGCCGAGGCGTTCAAAAGCGCGGGCCTGCCCGTGGTCCACGCCTTCGGGCGCTATTCCCGATCGCCGGATGTGCATGTCGTGGGGATCGACAACGTCGCCTGCGGGCGCATGGCTGCCGATGCGCTGATCCGGCGCGGCTACAGGCGGGTCGGCTTTCTGGGCGGCCCCCAGACGGCGACCTCGACCCAGGACCGGGCCGCCGGGTTTCTGGGCGCGTTCGACAGCCGCCCTGACCTCACTGCCACCGCCAGCTACGCCAGCGCCTACAGCTTCGACGCCGGCCGGGCCGAGATGCAGCGTCTGCTGGCCGAAGACCCCGCCGAGGCCTACTTCTGCGGCGATGACCTGCTGGCCATCGGCGCGCTCAGCGCGATCAATGAAGCAGGCCTTTCAGTGCCGGGCGATGTGGGCCTGATCGGGCTGAACGACATGGAAATGTCGCGCTGGCAGAACATCGGGCTGACCACGATCCGCCAGCCCCTTGCACAGATCATCGACGCCGCGATCGAGCTGGTCGTGGCGACGATCGAAGACCCCGGCCGTCACCCCGAGATTCGGCTGTTCCCCTGCAACGTGATCGACCGCCGCACCCTGCGTTAGCGGAACATCGGCGGTCGTGCGTCCATCCATTGCCCCCCGGCCTTGGCCGAGGCCACAGCCGAATGCACCGCCGCCATCGACCGCACCCCGCTGGCCGCCGTTGGCAGGCCATCGCGTGCCGTGCCGCGAATGGCATCGGCCAGATCGCAGTAGATGTTGGCGACAGCCAGCGGAAAGCCCTCGGGATGGGCGATCGCGACGCGGCTCAGGCGCTTGGCGTCGTCGTAAAGCCCGCCCTCGCCCTTTTCCATGATCTGCGTCCGGCCCCCGACCGGGGTATAGATCAGCTGGTTCGGCTGTTCCGACGCCCAGCGGAACCCGCCGGTTTCGCCGAAGACCTGAATGTCGAACCCATGCTGGCGCCCGATGGCGACCGAGGATGTCCAAAGCCGCCCGACCGTGCCGCCGCTCATGCGAAAGTTGACCATCGCATCGTCCTCCAGCACCCGGCTGGAGATGGTCGAGGCGAAGTCGGCCGACAGCTTCTCCACCTCGTCATCGCAGATGAAGCTGGCCATATGCAGCGCGTGGATGCCGCAGTCGGCGAACTGGCCGGAAACGCCCGCCATCGTCGGGTCATAGCGCCAGCGGACACGCGGGTTGTCGGCGTCGGTCGCGTCGCCGTGGTGGCCGTGGCTGAAGTTCGTCACCACCAGCCGCACCTTGCCGATATCACCCGCTCGCACCATTGCGCGGGCCTGCCGCACCATCGGATAGGCCGAATAGCAGTAGTTCACCGCACAGATCTTGCCGGTCCTGCCAGCGACCCGCACGATCTCCTCGCCCTCTTCCACCGTCATCGTCATCGGCTTTTCGCACAGCACGTTGAACCCGGCCTCAAGGAAGGCCTTGGTGATCTGGAAATGGGTCGAATTGGGGGTGGCGACGGTGACAAGATCCACCCGGTCGGCGCGGTTCTTCTCGCCCGCCAGCATTTCCGTCCAGTCGCCATAGGCGCGGTCGGCGGCAATACCCAGACGCCGCGCATACTCACGCCCCGCTTCGGGCCGGTGGTCCAGCGCCCCGGCGACCATGGCGAAGTGCCCGTCGGCCAGCGCGCCCAAGCGGTGCGCCGGACCGATCTGGCTGCCTTCGCCGCCGCCGATCATCCCCCAGTTCAGTTTTGCCATTGTCGCAGGTCCTCAGTTGAAGCCGATGGATTCAAGATATTCGCGGTTCGCCCGTGCGTCGTCGATCGGGCTGACATCCAGCGTCGGATCGCAGTCCTGTTCCACGGTGCACCAGCCTTCAAAGCCGGCGTCCAGCAGGATTTGCCGCACGGCGGGGAAATCCACATCGCCCTTGCCAAGGTTGCAGAAGATCCCCTGCCCGCAAGCATTGTAGAACCCGGTGCCCTTGGCGATCACATCGGCCTTCACCGCGGGGTCGATGTCCTTGAAGTGCATGTAGGAAATCCGCCCGATATGCCGCTTCATGAACGCGACCGGATCGAAGCCGGCATAGGAATGGTGCCCGGTGTCGAAACAGATCTTCAGGATGCTGTCGTCCACCTCATCCAGCAGACGCTCCAGCTCCGGCTCGAAATCGATGAACCCGGCGGCATGGGCATGGATGCCCACTGTCAGGCCGTACTCCTCGGCCCCCAGCTTCGCCACAGTCGCAATCCGGTCACGGAACGCTGCCCATTCCCCGGCACCCATCTGCTCGGCCGCCTCGGCCCGGCCCGCCGTCGGAGCCCGGCGCGGAGAGATCGAATCGATCAGCACCAGATGCTTTGCCCCATGGGCGGTCAGTGCCTTGCAGGTGCGGATCGAGGCGTCCCAGACCTCGTCCCACTTCGCCGGATCATGGAAGGGGCGGAACACAACGCCCCCGATCAACTCCAGCCCGTTCTCGGCCAAAGCCTCGCCCAGGATCGCCGGGTCTTCCGGCATGAAGCCGATCGGCCCAAGTTCGATCCCTTTGTAGCCCGCTCCCGCGCAGTCGGACAGCACCTGCCGCCATGGGGGATTGCGCGGATCGTCTGCGAATTCGACGCCCCAGGAACAGGGGGCATTGCCGATACGAATGGTCATGTGGTCCTCATGTCTGGGGGACGGCGCGCCAGCGGCCGTCGTCTGATGCCTTGAAGGCGGTGTCGATGATCTGGCTTACCGCCAGCCCGTCGCGGAAGGTGGGCCACACGGGTTTTCCGGTGGCAATCGCATCCAGAAAATCGCGCGCCTCGATGATGATCTGATCCTGATAGCCGGTGCCATGCCCAGGCCCCTGGCAAAAGGCGGCATAGTCGGGATGCGCCGGGCCGGTCAGGATGCGGGTAAAACCGCGCGTCGCCTCTGGCCCCTCGGCCCGATACAGCCAGACCGCGTTCTGGTCTTCCTGATCAAAACGGATCGCACCCTTTGTGCCATGGATTTCATAGGCATAGCCCATCTTCCGCCCCGTCGCGGTGCGGCTGACGTAAAGATGTCCCATCACGCCGCTGGCAAAGCGCAGCATCAGTTGCGCCTGATCGTCATTGTCCACCGCCACCGGGCCATTCGGACCCGGACGCGTGGCATGAACCGTTTCGATCCGGGCGGAAAGCTCCGCCACCGGCCCCATCAACGCCAGAAGGCAGTTGATGGGATGCGGCGCAAGGTCTCCCATGCAGCCGTTCGCGCGGCCCGTCGTCCGCCATGTCGCAGGCATCGCGGGATCGGCCAGGAAATCCTCGGTATGTTCGGCCCGGAACCAGGTCACATCGCCAATTGCACCCTCGGCCAGCATCTGCCGCACGAACTGCGTCGCCGGGGTGCGCACATAGTTGAAGCCGATCATGTTCGGCAGGCCCGAGGCTTCCGCCGCCGCCACCATCGCCAGCGCATCTTCCAGCGAGGCGCCCAGCGGCTTTTCGCAGAACACCGGCTTGCCGGCGGCAAAAGCGGCTTCGGCAATCGCCCGGTGCGTGGACTGGGGCGAGGCGATGACCACCGCTTCGACCTTGGGATCGGCCACGAGGTCGCGCCAATCCGCCGTGGCGCGATTGAACCCGTAGGCGCGGCGATAGCCTTCCGCCGAGGCGGGACGAGAGGCCGCAATCACCTCCAGCCGGGGGCGCAACGCCGTATCGAACACCGCCGCCACGGCCGAAAGCGCCACCGCATGCGCCTTGCCCATATAGCCGCCGCCGACCAGCCCGATCCCGATCTCTGTCACTATCAGCCCCCCCGACCACGGCCGGTATTGCAACCGGTTGCAAAAGATGTATCCTCCCTCCGCAAGACGCGCAAGTCCCGTTTGGGGGCCGATGCGAGGACGGGGGGAACCATGACCGGATCAGGCGACAGCATCAGGCTGACCGTGGCGCAGGCCATCGTGCGCTGGCTGATGAACCAGTTCATCGCAATTGACGGGATCGAGACCCGCATCTGCGGCGGTGGTTTCGGCATCTTCGGCCATGGCAACGTTCCCTGCCTGGGCGAGGCGCTTTATCCCGTCCGCGACGAGATGCCGCTGTACCGGGGCCAGAACGAACAAAGCATGGGCTTCGCCGCCGCCGCTTATGCCAAATACCACCTGCGCCGCCGTTTCATGTTCTGCACCGCCAGCGCCGGGCCGGGAACCGCGAACCTCCTGACCGCCGCCGCATTGGCCCATGCCAACCGGCTGCCGATGCTGATGCTCTGCGGCGATACGTTCCTGACCCGCCTTCCCGACCCGGTCCTGCAACAGCTGGAGCATTTCGGGAACCCGACCCTTGGCGTCAACGACGCCTTCAAGGCGGTCAGCCGCTACTGGGACCGGATCACCCATCCCGCGCAGATCCTGCAATCGCTGCCCGCCGCGCTTGCCACAATGCTCGACCCCGCCGATTGCGGCCCGGCCTTCCTTGGCCTGCCGCAGGACGTACAAGGCTGGGCTTACGACTACCCCGCCGCCTTCTTCGCCAGGCGCGTGCACCGCATCCGCCGCCAATCCCCCGATGGCGTCGAGATTGCCGAGGCCGCAGCCCTCCTTCGCGCGGCCAAGCGCCCGGTCATCGTGGCAGGTGGCGGCGTGCAATATTCCGGTGCAGTGGCCGAACTCACCGCCTTTGCCGAGGCACATGGCATCCCCGTGGTCGAAACGATCGCCGGCCGGGCGAACCTGCTGGCCGATCATCCGCTGAACATCGGCCCCCTTGGCGTCACCGGATCGGACAGCGCCAACACCATCGCGGGCGCGGCTGACGTGGTGCTGGCGGTCGGCACCCGGCTGCAGGATTTCACCACCGGCTCCTGGACCGTCTTTGCCGCGGATGCCCGCCTGATCGGCCTGAACGCAGGCCGCCACGACGCCGCCAAGCACCAGTCGCTGGCCGTTGTTGGCGATGCCAAGCTGGGGTTGCAGGCGCTGGATGCCGCCCTCAAGGGCCATCAGGCTGCGGCGGAATGGACCACCAAGGCCCAGACCGAGCGCAAGACCTGGGACGCCTACGTTGCCAAGAACACCGCGCACGGCAACCGCCCCAATTCCTACGCCCAGGCCATCGGCGTGGTGAACGCCGCATGCCACCCGCGCGACCGGGTTGTAACGGCGGCAGGCGGCTTGCCTGCCGAAGTCACCGCCAACTGGCGCACCCTTGGCATCGGCACGGTGGACGTGGAATTCGGCTTTTCCTGCATGGGGTATGAGATCGCCGGCGGCTGGGGTGCCCGCATCGCACAGGCCGAACAGGAGCCGGACCGCGACACCATCGTCTTCGTCGGCGACGGCAGCTATCTTCTGATGAACTCCGACATCTATTCTTCCGTCCTGACGGCCAGGAAACTGATCGTGCTGGTGCTGGACAACGGCGGCTTTGCGGTCATCAACAAGTTGCAGAACAACACCGGGCAGGAAAGCTTCAACAACCTGATCGCCGATTGCCCGACCGTAGCCGACCCGTTTGCGGTCGATTTCGAGGCCCACGCCCGCGCGATGGGGGCCAATGCCGAAACCGTCGCCAATCCGGGCGAACTGGCCGAGGCGTTCCAGCGCGCCAAGGCCGCGACCAGGACCAGCGTCATCGTGATGCAGGTCGATCCCTATGAGGGCTGGACCACCCAAGGCCACGCCTGGTGGGAAATCGGCACGGCAGAGGTCTCTGCAACCGCTGCCGTTCTCGACAAACATGCCGCGGTCGAAGCCGGACGCGCCGGCCAAAGGCGGGGCGTCTGATGGCCGACCTTTCCCGCCTTGCAGGCCGGAACTTCCTCGTCATCGGCCGGGCGGGCATGGACCTTTACGCCGATCCGCCCGGCACGCGCACCGAGGATGCCACCCGCTTCACCTCGGCGCTTGGCGGCTCATCGGCCAACATCGCCGTCGCCCTGACCCGGCAAGGCTGCCGCGCCGCCCTCGTCACCCGCGTCTCCGATGATGCCGTTGGCCGCTTCTGCCTGAACCAGCTCGACCACTACGGCATCGACCGCAGCCATGTCCGCCCAGTGGCCGGCGAGGCGCGCAATTCGCTGGCCGTGGTGGAAACCCGGCTGGAGGATTGCCAATCCGTCATTTACCGCAACAATGCCGCAGATTTCGCCATGACTGCTGCCGATGTGGAAACAGTAGACTATTCCGCCTTCGCTGCCCTGATCACCACCGGCACCGTCCTTGCCGCCGAACCCTCGCGCACGGCCGCCTTCCGCGCTTTCGACCTGGCCCGCGCGGCGGGCCTGCCGTTGATCTTCGATGTCGATTACCGCCCCTATTCCTGGCCCTCGCCGCAGGTTGCGGCTGAAACCTACTCCCGCGCCGCAGCGCTTTGCGACGTGATCGTCGGCAACGACGTAGAGTTCGGCTTCATGGCCGGGCACATCGACCGGGGCCTTGAAAAGGCCCGCAGCCTGATCGCGGACGGCGCGCAGATCGTCGTCTACAAGATGGGCGAAAAGGGCGCGGTCACCATCACCCGGGACGGCGGATTTTCCACCGGCATCTACCCGACAAGGGCCCTGAAACCAACCGGAGCCGGTGACAGTTTTCTTGGCGCCTTCATCGTGAGCCTTGCTAATGGCCTGCCGGTCAGCACCGCCGTCCTGCGCGGATCGGCCGCCGCCGCGATAGTCGTGGCCCGCGTCGGCTGCGCCCCGGCCATGCCGACCGGCCCCGAACTCGACGCCTTCCTTGCCGACCACCCCGGCCCGACCCCTGAAAGGATCGCCTGATGCACATCGCCCCCTTCGACAACCACAATCGCGCCATCGTCGATGTCGAGGACGCCCTTGTGCCGCTGGTCTATTTCAACATCGTCAACCTCAACGCGGGCGAGCATTTCGACTATCGCACCCCCGGCTATGAAACCTGCGTCGTCCCGGCGACCGGCACTGTCACGGTGGAGACCGCGGGGGAAACCTTCGCCGCCATCGGCAATCGCGGCGCGGATGTCTGGGACGGCGAGCCGGAAGGCGTCTACGTCCCTTCCGACACCGGCGCCCGGATCACCGCCCTGACCGCCACCGAGGTCTTCATCGCCGGGGCGAAATTCGCCGAAACCCTGCGCCCCTTCGCCGTGCGGGCGGCGGATATCGACAAGGTGCAATACGGGTCCGACGACACCAAGACCCACCGCAAGATCAAGCACATCCTTGGCGCCGCCTATCATGACCGCGTCGGCCGCCTCTTGGTGTCCGAACTTTACACCGTCGGCGCCGGCGGCTGGTCCGGCTTTCCCAGCCACAAGCACGACACCGACCGTCTGCCGGACGAAACCCGCCACGACGAATGCTACAACTTCCGTTTCAAGCCCGACTACGGCTCGGGCCTGCAGATGCTGCAGCGCGTCGATAACGAACCGGGCGACGCCTATCACATCATGAACCGCTCTACCGTGCTGATCGACAAGGGCTACCACCCCTGCTGCGTGTTGCCGGGGTACGAGATGTATTACTTCACCATCCTTGGCGGCCAAAGCCAGCGCAGCCTGAAGCAGTATTTCCAGCCAACCCATGCGGCCCAATTGCACACCATCCCCGGCATCATGGACATGGTGGCCAAGTTCAAATGACCCTCGTCACCCTGGCCGAGGTCCTGCAACCGGCGCTGAAGGGCGGCTATGCCGTCCCCGGCCTCGTCTGCCTTGGCTGGGAAGACATGCGCGCCTATGTGGCCGCAGCCGAGGCGGAACGCGCCCCGGTCATCCTGCAGGCCGGGCCGGGCTGCCGCGAGCACACCCCGCTGCCGATCCTTGGCCGGATGTTCCGCCATCTGGCCGAAACCGCCAGCGTGCCGGTGGTGGCCCATCTCGACCACGGCTATACGCTCGACGACTGCCGCGCGGCGCTGGACGCGGGCTTTACCTCGCTGATGTTCGACGGCTCGAAACTGCCCCTGTCACAGAACATCGAGGCGACAGCGGCGGTTGCCGAACTGGCCCATACGGCAGGAGCCAGCTGTGAAGGCGAGATCGGCTTTGTCGGCTATGCCGGTGGCGCCGCCTCGGCCGGGACCGACCCGGAGGAGGCCGCCCGCTTTGCCCGTGAAACCGGCATCGACGCGATGGCCATTTCCATCGGCAACCTGCATCTGCAACTGGACCCGGGGCCGGGGCTGGACCTGCCCCGTCTTCGCGCGATCGAGGCGGTGACGACGGTTCCCTTGGTGATCCACGGCGGCTCCGGCGTGCCCCCGGCACAGCGCGCGAACCTCGCCGCGTCCTCTCGCATCGCCAAGTTCAACATCGGCACCGAACTGCGCATGGCCTTCGGCACCGCGCTGCGGCAGGCGGTCAACCGCGACCCGGCCCGCTTTGACCGCATCGCGATCCTGAAGGACACCGAAGCCCCGGTCATGGAGGCCGCCAGAAGCGTCTTCCGCAACCTCGGCGCCTCGGGCCGCGCCTAGCCCTGCGTCCGGTCCTCGACGATTCTGCCGTCCTCCAGCGTCAGCACCCGGTCGGCCCGCTCCACGATGCGGTTGTCATGGGTTACCATCAGCGTCGTCGTCCCCCGCGCCCGGCCCAGCCGTTTCAACAGATCGACCACATTCGCCCCGCTTTCCTTGTCCAGCGCCGCGGTCGGCTCGTCTGCAAGCACCACGTCAGGGTTGCCCACCAACGCGCGGGCAACGGCGACGCGTTGCTTCTGACCACCGGACAGGTTGGCAGGCAGGTAATCCAGCCGGTCCGACAACCCCAGAAGGCCCAGCGCATGCGCCGCCGCAGCCTGCGCCCGGTCCTTGTCCACCCGGCCCAGAACCTGCAACCCCATCACCACGTTCTGCGTCGCGGTCAGGCTTTCATGCAGGTTATGCGCCTGAAAGATGAACCCCAACCGACGCCGCAAGGCCACGTTCTGCGCTGCCGCCGCCCCGCGCAACTCGTGTCCCAAAAGGGTGACCGACCCGTCCTGCACCTCGCGCAGGCAACCCAGCAGCGTCAAGAGCGTGGTCTTGCCAGACCCGGACGGCCCCATCAGCACCGTGAGACTGCCCCGCGCGATCCGCAGGTTGATGTCGTAAAGCGCCTGCTTCCTCGCCTCGCCCTGCCCGAACCAGTGGTTCAGCGCCCGGGCCTGCATGGGAAAGTCATCCTCGGCCATGATCAGAACAGGTCCGCGGGATCGGCCGCCGCCAGTCGCCTTGTGGCGATGACACCCGACAAGGTGGAAAAGACCAAGGTGCCAAGGAAGACCGACAGGATCATCCCGGGGGTCACGGCCAGTTGCAGGGTGGTCATCATCCCCATCACTGTCAACAGCACCCCGCCGATCAGCGCACCGGGGACAAAGCCGGACAGGCCCAGGATCAGCGCCTCTTCAAAGACGATCCCCAGAAAGAAGCCCGGCCCGTAGCCCATCGCCTTGAAGGTGGCGTATTCCCGCATGTGATCGGCCACGTCGGTGGACAGCACCTGATAGACGATCACCAGCCCGACCAGCACCCCGATGATCACCCCGAAGCCGAAGATGATGCCGGTCGGCCGCTTGGTCTGCTGATAGGTCAGATCCTCTTGCGCCGCGTCGGCATAGCTGCGGATACGCAGGGTCTTGTCCGAGATGAGGGCGCGCAACTCCGCGCTGACCCGGTCGGGATCGGCACCGGGGCGAAGGCGCAACAGGATATGGTCGGGCGCGCCGGATTGCCGGGCGGGAAACAGGGTCAGGAAGGTCTGGTCCGAGACGATCATGTAGCCATCGCCGCCGAACCCGCCACCCCCGGAAAACGTGTCGTAAAGCGTCAGCGTCTTGCCCGAGGCCTCGAAGGACAGCGGTGCCTGCGGGCGGATGCCGGCGGCCTCGTCCTTCGGCAGACCGCGCGACAGCCTGTCCAGAAGCCCCGCCATCTGCACCTGCAAGGGTCCGGTCTTGGCAGCAATCTCGGGCGCAAGGAACCCGGGCTGCGCCGGATCGATGCCGAAAGTGGTCAACCCCAGCGTATTCGTGTCGCGCTGCCAGCTGACATTGGCCAGAAACAACCCCATCCCCGACGCCACGTCCGGATGCGCCAGCGCCTGCAACATCCACTGCCGCGCCACATTGCCCCCCTCGGCCAGTGCATTGGCTTCGGCGGCCGAAATCATCACGTCAGCCTGAAAGAACGCATAGGGTCGCAAGGTCGCCGTAGCCATCGACTGCATGATGCCCAACTGGACGAAGACCAGCGCATTGGCAAAGGCCACGCCCGCAATTGCCGCAGCAAAGCGGGTGCGGCTGTGGGTCAGCTGCAGCCAGCCGATCGGCAAGCGCCCGAACAGCGCCTGAAGCAGGCGGCCGATCATGGCGCAGGCCGGGTGTCGATGCGGGCGATCACCTCAAGATTGGTGAACCCAGCCGCCTCGGTGCTTGAGGCGGCGTCCAGCGCCACCATCACCCGCACCACCCGCGCATCGGTATTGGCCGCCGCGTCATCGGCGACCAGACCCTGCCGACCGACGATCAGTCCGATGGACTGCACCCGGCCTTGAAACGTCTTGCCCAGAGCGGTCGCCGCCAGTTCCACCGGCTGCCCGACCGCCACCTGCGAAATGCGGTCCTGCCAGACTTCGACCTCGGCCATCATCGCCGAGGTATCGCCGATCAGCATGATGCCATCGGCAGGCGGACGCGAGCCGGGCGTGGCGGTGACATCCAGCACCGTGCCGGTGATCGGCGCCAGCACCAATGCGCGCCCCAGATCGCGGCCGGCGCGATCAAGGTCGGCCTGCGCCGCATCAAGGTTGCGCATCGCCACCACCACATCCGGCTGATCCTCCAGCGCCACGGTGGTAAAGCGCGCCAGCGTCGCCTCGGCCTTGGCAACGGCGGCAACAGCCTGACGTTCCGCCGCCAGCACCGCATCAAGCGTCGCCTCGGTGGCAATCCCTTTGGCGAAGAGGTCCTCGGTCCGCTGCCGCTGGGTCACAGCCTCGGCTGCGGCCGAGCGCACCTGATCCAGAGCCGCCTGCGCCTCGTCCCGGCTGCTCTGCACCGTGGCGCGGGTCTGCATCAGGGTAGCCTCGCGGATCGCAATGTTGGCCTCGGCCAGCAGAACCGCGCTTTCCAGGAAATCGTGGTTGTCCAGCCGGGCCACGATGGCGCCTTTCTCCACCCGGTCGCCTTCGACCGCCAGAATATCGGCCAGCCGGGCATCCCCCGCCCCATAGGGCGCGGCAACCGGAGCGATATCCCCCCTCGGCAGCAGCCGTGCCAAGCCCAGCACATCCGTCGCCCGCATGGTCTCCGCCATGTCCTTTGGCAATTCCACATCCGGCGGCAGGGCGATCGGGAATTCTGCCCCACCCCCCGGCTGCAACCCGGTCAGCGCATAGAAGGCGCGCAAGGCGGGCGGCTGGAAATAAAGCCCGATGACCGCCCCGCTGAACATGAACACCGGCACCAGCAGCACCAGAAGCCAGCGCTTGCGGAACCGGCGACGCGGCGACGTCACCTCCGGCGCGACACCAAGCGGCAATCCGGGGTCTTCGGTTTCAGTCATCATTACAGCCTTGCTCCTTGCCCCAAGAAGGGGTCCGCAACCTAGCTTGTCCAGCGCCCGGTGCAGGCTTGCCATGATCCAGCGCAATTCCCTTGCCAATCCGTTGGCAAGTCGTCAGCCGTGGTCGAACCGGCCATGGCGCAGGAAATGCAGGGTCTGGCGTATCACTGTGGGGTTCACCATCATCCAGGTATGGCTGACCGCCAGCGTGAGGTGATCGGCCATCCCCTCCAGCCGGGTGCTTGCCACCGTCACCTTGCCGTCGTCCTGCCCCGGCAACAACTGGGAAAACCATGGGCTGACCGACCGATTCCCCGCAATGATCCCGACCGGATAGTCCGGCGGCGGCAACCGGTTCGGCCAACTGTCGGGTCCGGTACCAAGCGACAGCCCGGCCGGACCGCCCACCATCTGGAAAACCCTCCAGTCGCCGAAGCGGTCCACCAGCTCTGACCCGTGGTTCGGCGGGGCCAGCATCACAACCCGGCCAAGCCCGGGCGGATGCCCGCGCGACAGCCAGTCCCGCAGCAGAATCCCGCCCATGGAATGCGTCACGAAATGCGTGGTCCCGGCTAGCGGCCCGGAAAACGCCGCCGCCACTTCGGCCACCAGCGCCTCAGGCTCGGCGCGCGTCGACGGATAAGCCGCATGGCTGACCGCATAGCCCGCCGCCCGCAGTGCAAACCCCATCGCCGCCAGCGACCGCGACGACCGGGCCAGCCCATGCACCAGAATCACCCGCTCGACCGGCATTGGCCCCGATGGCCGGTCGGGTGGAGCCTGGAAGGGGAAACGCAGAAACGCCATGGCCGGATCATGGCCCGCCTTCCACCGCTTGGAAAGGGCAGCCTTGCCTGACCCTGCGTTACCAGGGCCCCTTGCCGGGGCGACCGGCAAGGCTGGACAACCGCCCCCCGACCGCGCAAGCCTTTCACCATCATGGCCCGTTTCAAACCCCGCCTTGCCGCCCGCGCGCTGATCCTGCATCAGGACCGGCTCTTGCTGGTCAACGCCTACCCCGGTGCCCGGCTTGGCCTGTGGTGCGCTCCGGGGGGAGGTTGCGATGCCGGGCAATCCCTGCCCGAAAACCTCGCCCGCGAAGTGCATGAGGAGACAGGCCTTGCCATCGCCGTCGGCCCTCCGGTTCTGGTGAACGAATTCCACGATCCCGACAGCGGATTTCATCAGGTCGATCTGTTCTTTCGCTGCACGCTTCTGCACGGCACCCTGACGCCCGGCTGGGTCGACCCCGAGGGCGTGGTCACCGACCGCCGCTTCTTCTCGCGCGAAGAACTTGCCAGCGGCGCACACCGCTTCAAGCCAGACAGCCTGCCCGCCGCCGCCTGGGGGAAGGCGGCAGGGCTCTACGACCCGCTGGAAGTGATCCTGAAATGAGCCGCGCTTTTGTCAACGAGGACGCCGGGAAGGACCGCCCCGACCTGCCCGACCTGCCGGTTTCCGCCGGCCCGAACTTCGTCACCCCCCGGGGCCTTGCCGACCTGCAATCCCGCCTTGCCACCCGTCAGGCAACGCTTGCCAGCCTCCGCACCCGCCCCGACCGCCTTGACAAGCTGCCCGAGGCAGCCGCCGAACGGGATATCCGCTGGCTTGAGGCGCGCCTGAAATCCGCTGTCGTGATCGACCCCCGCGCGCATGATCTGACAAAGGTCGCCTTCGGTCTTGCGGTCACGGTCGCCGATGACGCGGGCCGCCAGACCACCTATGAAATCGTGGGCGAGGACGAGGCCGACGCCCCCCGTGGCCGCATCGCCCCCGGCTCCCCCCTCGCCCGCGCGCTTCTTGATGCCCAGGTCGGTGACGTTGTGACCTGGACCCGCCCCGCAGGCGCGCTTGACCTCGAGGTCGTGAAGATAGCCCATGCCGATCCGCAGCCTTGACCCGTCCGAGGCCCCGCTCGTCGCCGCCTTCTACCGCGCGGCGCCCGACTACTGGCTTCTCGCCGAAGGTGCCTCAGACCCCGACCGTCGGGCGCATGAGCTCTTCACGGACGCCCCGCCCGGCTGCGATCCGGCCCGCAGCGACCGGCTTGGCCTCTTTTTCGACGGTCAATTGTCCGGCGTGGCCGAGGTTTCCTATGGCTTCCCCGAACCCGCCGACGCCTATCTGGGATTGATGCTGCTTGGCCCCTGGGCGCAAGGGGCAGGCCATGGCCGCGCCTTCCTCGCCCATGCCGAAACCCTGGCCCGCGACCGGGGGGCGCCCCACCTTTTCCTCGCCGTGCTGGAGGCAAATCCGCGTGGCCGCGCCTTCTGGATGCGCGAAGGCTTCCGCGCGAGCGGGCTTTCCCGGACCGACCCGGACACCGGCCACGCCCTTCACCGTCTGGTCAAGGATCTCTGAGGCAGGCTGGCCAGCGCGACGCCACCCAGAACCAGCGCCGCAGCCAGCCAGAACCGCAACCCCGGCACTTCGGCCAGCAGCACTGCCCCGCCCATTGCCGCGATGATCGGCACCGACAGTTGCGCCACCGCCGCCCGCGCGGCACCAAGGCGTGGCAGAACGCCATACCAAAGCGCATATCCAAGGCCCGATGTGACCGCGCCCGACGCCACTGCCAGCAAGATGCCCGACACGTCTGGACGCTCGATTCCCGCAACCAGCCCCAGCGGCAGCACCACCGGCAGTGCCAGCACGAAGTTCCACGCCGTCGCGTTCAGCGCATCCGTCGCGCCGCGCCCGGCCAGCGAATAGATGCCCCAGCCGACGCCGGCCAGCGCCATCATCACCAGCGGACCCACCGCCAGCCCCGCCTCTCCCGGCGCGGCGATCAGCGCCAGCCCGCCCAGCGCCAGCGCCGCCCCCGCCCAGCGACGCGGTGGAACCGCCTCGCGCAGGGCAACCGCCCCGGCAAACATGGTGACCTGAACCATCCCGAACAGCACCAGCGCCCCGGTTCCGGCATCAAGACCCCGGTAGGCCAGCGAAAAGCCCACCAGATAGGCCGACAGCCCGAACACGCCCGCCAGCCGCCCTTGGCGCCCCGGCCAGACCAGTGCACCCCGTTGCCACAGCACCAGCAGCGCCAGCGTCACCGCCCCGGCCAGCAGCCGCAGACTGGCAAACTCCACTGCGCCAATGTGCCCCGGACCCACGGCCCAGCGGTTCAGCACCGAATTGGCGGCGAAAGCCACCATGGTCAGCGCGACAAGAAGGAACAGTTGCATGGCCGCCAGCTTTGGCTGCGACGTAAGGCCACCGCAAGCCTTGATACGGTCCCGCTTTCCCCAGCCTGCCCCGTGTGACCTTGTCGGCCTTCTCATCCAAACACTGGCGCCAGAAATTGGCCGGTCCACTGGGCATGATCGCTGGCAAAGCGGATCCCGATCTGCCCGGCGCCTGCCAGAACACCCAGCGGCCCCGCCAGCATCGCAATCGCCCCAAGGCCCGCTCTCCCCGCCACCAGCAGCACCACGAGGATCAGCGTCATCACGGCACCGAGCGCCAAGGTGAAGACCGCCCAGCCTTTGGGCGGATACTCACCCGCCGGCACGGTAGGCGCGAACACGAATCCCGGGATCAGAACCGCCAGCACCAGCAGGATGACAAGCGTATTCCGCCTTGTCCTTCCCGTCGCGGTCACGGCTTGCCTCCCCGCCGCCAATCAACGCCCCCGGCTCTTGGTTCGGCAAGCGCGGGCTCAGGCGGGCGCCACCGTGAAGAACGCCGGCCGGAACAGGCGCATCGCCAACGCCCCCAGGCCCACAAGTGCCAGCGCCAACGCGAAAAGCCAGCCGACAAGCGGCACCAGCGCGATCAGCCCGGCGATCAGCGTGCCAGCCCCGGCGGCCAGTGCCCGCATCCCGAAAGTGCCAGGCTCCCCCTTCCCGATCAGGATCAGCAGGGCCACGCCCAGCACATAGGCGCCGATCACATAGCCGGCGAAGCCCGCCAGAACGGCCAGCAGGACCAGCACCGGCACCGCCAGCAGGCCGAAAACGGTCATCGCCGAAACGATCACCGACCCCCAAAGCACGGACAACCCCAGAAACCCGAACCAGAGCGCGCGGAAGGGCGAGGCAAGCGCCAGACGCCGCAACGCCGCCAGCGGCTGCGGCAACAGCGCCGCAACCAGCGCTGCAATGACAGCAACCGTCGCAACGCCGCCGATAAAGCTGAGAACCGCGCGCTGCCAGCTGAACGGGACCAGCACACCGGGCATCCCACCGTCGTCCCAGCCCTCGGCCTCGATCCGCTCGATGCGGCCTGCCGGCACCACGCTTTCGGGCACCACGATCTGTCCGATCGTTTCTTCGTAAAGCGTCAGCTTGCCATCGATCCGCGCGCCGGGGCCGAATTCCACTTCGCTCGCGGCGATATGCGCCTCGCCGGTGATGACCGCGTCCAGCCGGATCCTGTCGCCTGCCAGAATGGCATAACCCGCGATCGGTCCGGTCACCGAAATGTTGGCCCCCGACAGCCGCAGATCGCCGCCAACCGCACCTTCGCTTTGCACATCGTATCCAGCCAGTGTCAGGTCGCCCGCGACATCCGCCCTTGCCAGGACTTCCATGCCGGCGCCAAAGACATCGCCCCCGACCGCCGCGCCAATCTCGACCCGCCGCCCGGCCATATAGGCGCCACCGGTTATTGCGCTGGCAACGCTCAACCGCTCGCCCGCCGCGAAGACATCGTCGATGCCGGACCGGTCAAGGATCACCGTCGCGCCAGCGGCGAACAGGTCTTCGCCGATCTGCGTGATGCCCTGATCCTGCGCAGCCGCTGGCAGCGTGATCAGAACCAGTGCCAGAAGTGCATTCAGAATGCGTGCCATTTCAAATCCCCCGATCCTACCCGATGGAAGTCTAGGGCTGACCGCGACCCGTCGCATTGCTCACGGTCAACGAAAAAGGGCGCCCGAAGGCGCCCTTTCCCAATCAGGTCCCTGGTCGGGATTACATCATCCCGTCCATGCCGCCCATTCCGCCCATGCCGCCGCCGGCCGATGCGCCCTTCGGCTCCGGACGGTCAGCGATCATCGCTTCGGTGGTGATGAGGAGCGACGCAATCGAGGCCGCATCTTCCAGCGCGGTGCGCACGACCTTGGCCGGGTCGATCACGCCGAACTTGAACATGTCGCCATATTCTTCGGTCTGCGCGTTGAAGCCAAAGGTCTTGTCCGTCGATTCCCGCACTTTGCCTGCGACGACAGCGCCGTCGACACCGGCGTTCTCGGCAATCTGGCGCAGCGGAGCTTCCAGCGCGCGACGCACGATCGCAATGCCGGCATCCTGGTCGCTGTTGCCGCCCTTGAGGCCTTCCAGCCCCTTGGCCGCCTGAACCAGCGCCACGCCGCCACCGACGATCACGCCTTCCTGCACGGCCGCACGGGTCGCGTTCAGGGCGTCGTCAACGCGGTCCTTGCGCTCTTTCACTTCAACCTCGGTCATGCCGCCGACCTTGATCACCGCAACGCCGCCCGCCAGCTTCGCCACACGTTCCTGCAGCTTCTCGCGGTCGTAGTCCGAGGTGGTTTCCTCGATCTGCGCCCGGATCTGGCCGACGCGGGCTTCGATCTCGGCCTTCACGCCAGCGCCGTCGATGATCGTAGTGTCATCCTTCTTGATGATGACCTTCTTGGCACGGCCCAGCATGTCCAGCGTGACATTCTCCAGCTTCATGCCCAGATCGTCGCTGATCACCTGGCCACCGGTCAGGATCGCGATATCCTGCAGCATGGCCTTGCGACGGTCGCCAAAGCCGGGGGCCTTGACGGCAGCGATCTTCAACCCGCCGCGCAGCTTGTTGACGACGAGCGTGGCCAGAGCCTCGCCTTCGACGTCTTCGGCCACGATGATCAGCGGGCGCTGCGACTGGATGACGGCCTCCAGCAGCGGAACCATCGGCTGCAGCGAGGAAAGCTTCTTCTCGTGCAGCAGGATGTAGGCGTCTTCCAGCTCGGCAATCATCTTGTCGGCATTGGTGACGAAGTAGGGCGACAGGTACCCACGGTCGAACTGCATGCCTTCGACGACGGTGGTTTCCGTCTCAAGACCCTTGTTCTCTTCGACGGTGATGACACCCTCGTTGCCGACCTTCTGCATCGCTTCCGCGATCTGACGGCCGATTTCCGATTCGCCGTTGGCCGAGATCGTGCCAACCTGGGCCACTTCAGCGCTGTCCTTCACCGGACGGGACATTTTCTTGATCGCCGCGACGACATTGGTCGTGGCAAGGTCGATGCCGCGCTTGAGGTCCATCGGGTTCATGCCGGCGGCGACCGCCTTCATGCCTTCCTTGATGATGGCTTGCGCCAGCACGGTCGCGGTGGTGGTGCCGTCGCCGGCCTCGTCATTGGTGCGGGAAGCGACTTCCTTCACCATCTG
>PNJK01000016.1 GCA_013821825.1 Rhodobacter sp. | reverse complement strand
CCTCGCCTTCGCGGTAAAGTCCGGCCCGCGCGAACAGGTCCTGCGCTTTGCCGCTGCGCGCAAGGGCCAGTCGGGCATCGTCTATTGCGGCACGCGGGCAAAGACCGAAGTGCTGTCCCAGGCCCTGCGTGAGGTCGGCCACCCCTCGGTCGCCTACCACGGCGGGATGGAGGCCGAGGCGCGGCGGCAGGTCGAGGTCCGCTTTCAGCGCGAGGATGGGCTGATCGTCGTGGCCACCGTCGCCTTCGGAATGGGGATCGACAAGCCCGACATCCGCTGGGTCGCCCATGCCGACCTGCCGAAGTCGATCGAGGGCTACTATCAGGAAATCGGCCGCGCCGGCCGGGATGGCAGCCCGGCCGAGACCCTCACGCTCTACGGCCCCGACGACATCCGCCTGCGGCGCAGCCAGATCGACGAAAGCCCTGCTCCGCCCGACCGCAAGGCTGCCGACCACGCCCGCCTGAACGCGCTTCTGGGCCTGGCCGAGGCGCTGAAGTGCCGCCGTCAGGTCCTGCTTGGCTATTTCGGCGAAGTGGCCGAGCCTTGCGGCAATTGCGACCTCTGCGACCGGCCCGCGCAGCTTTTCGACGCGACGGAGGCGGTGCGGAAGGCCCTGTCGGCGATCCTGCGGACCGGTGAATGGTTCGGCGCCGGCCACCTGATCGACATCCTGACCGGCAACGCCACCGCCAAGGTCCGCGAGCGGGGGCACGACCAGTTGCCGACCTATGCGGTCGGGCGGGATATGTCCAAGGCGGCCTGGGGGGCGGTCTTCCGGCAGATGATGGGTCAGGACCTTGTCCGCCCCGACCCTGACCGACACGGTGCCCTGCGGATGACCGACGCCGCGCGCCCGATCCTGCGTGGCGAGGCGCAGGTGACGTTGCGCCGCGATACCGTGGCTGCGGCGGGCGACCGAGAGGCGGTGCGGACCCAGGTCGCGGACGAGGATGCTGGCCTTCTGTCGCTCTTGAAAGCCCGCCGCCGGGCGCTCGCCGAAGCGCAGAACGTACCGGCCTATGTGGTCTTTCCCGACAAGACCCTGATCGAGATGGCCGAACGCAGGCCCTGCAACCTGGACCAGTTGGCCGGCATCACCGGGGTTGGGGCGAAGAAGCTGGAAAGCTACGGGTCCGCGTTTCTGGAGGTCATCAACGGCGCGGCCGAAAGCCTGCATCCGTCGCGGATGCGGCTGGTGGGCAAACCCGAGGGGGCCGTGTTCGACCGGCTGGCCGAGGCGCAGCTTCAGCTGTCACGAGGGGAGAACGGGACCGGGAAATACCTGAGCTGCACCCATTCCACCCTGCGCCAGATAGCCGAGAGGCAGCCTTCGACCTTGTCCGAATTGCAGGCGATCCAGGGCATGGGAGAGTTGAAGGCAGAACGGTTCGGCGAGGCCTTTCTTGCGGTGCTGCGCGAAGCGTAAGAGAACGTCCCGCGCTGAGGCATTTGAGCAGAATGCACGATTTCAAGGGCTTGGAAAACGCGTTGGGGTTTCGCCCCTGTCTTCCGCCCAATGGTGCAAGGGTCTTCGCAAAGCGGGCTGGACTTCGGTCAGGCTGCGTCTTCGGCCTGTGGCAGCCGCGCGGTGGCGGGGCAGAATTCCGTCAGCGCGCCCTCGATCGCTGTCTTGCGCAGGGGCTTTGTCAGGTAACGGTCGATCCCGGCGGCAAGGATGTCTTCCGCGTCGCCGTCCATCGCATGCGCGGTCAGGGCCACGATGGGAACACGCACCCCCTTTCCCTCCAGCGCGCGGATGGCACGGGCGGCGTCCTTGCCGTCCATCTCGGGCATGGAGATGTCCATGAATATCAGGTCGGGCCGGAACGACTGGTAAAGCTCGACCGCGATGCGGCCATTGTCGGCGAAGACCAGTTCGATATCCAGATTGCGGACTATCTTCTGGAAAACCAGCTGGTTGGTGCGGTTGTCTTCCGCCGCCAGCACCCGCATCTGCCGCAGATCCCCGGCGGCTACGGTAACGGGGTCCGCGATTTCAATCGGTGCCGGGGCGGTCAGGGCCTGCAGACGGCGATAGAGATCGGACCGCAGCACCGGCTTTTGCAGGATGGCCGAGAACTCGGCGGCCTCTGCCCCGAGGCTGGTGGAGTTGGAGCTGAGCAGGATCACTGGCAGCACATGGCCCGCCGCGCGGATGTGGTGCAGCAATGCAGGGCCGTCCATCTCCGGCATGGAGTGATCGGTCAGGACCACGTCATAGGCAGGATCCGAGGCCAGCCGCTCCAGCGCTTCGGCGCCCGAGCGGCAGAGCGTGACGGTGATGCCGCAGGGAGCAAGCTGGCGTTCCAGGATGGTGCGGTTGATGAACTGGTCATCCACGGCCAGTACCCGGCGCACCGCGACCGGTATCTGAACCGGCCCCGCATCCTCGGCCACCGGCAGCGATACACGGAACCCGAAGCTGGCGCCTTCGCCAAGCTTGCTGTCGACCCAGACCGCGCCGCCCATGTGCTCGATCAGCCGACGGGTAATCGCCAGCCCAAGGCCGGTGCCTTCGAACTTGCGGTTCTGTTCATCTTCGACCTGATTGAATTCGCCAAAGATGTGATCAAGGTATTCCGGCGCGATGCCGATGCCGGTGTCTTCGACAGTCACGTGCAGGGTTTGCATGCCGTCCCTGGAATCGACGCCGACGATCCGGGTCAGCACATGGCCGGACGAGGTGAATTTCACCGCATTGCCGATCAGGTTGGTCAGCACCTGCCGCAGCCGGCCCGGATCGCCGACAAAGCGGGTGGGCAGGAACATGTCGAAGTCGATCATCAGATCGATGCCCTTTTCGCGCGCGCGGGGCTGGAGGAGCATCGTCACCTCATGCACCGTGCGTTCCAGATCGAAGGGTTCCGGCCGCAGTGTCAGGCGTTCGGCCTCGATCTTGGAATAGTCGAGGATGTCGTTGATGATCACCAGCAGCGCCTCGCCCGAAGACCGGATGGTTTCGGCAAACAGGCGCTGTTCGTCGGAAAGCTGGGTGTCGCACAGCAGTTCCGCCATCCCGACGACGCCGTTCATCGGGGTGCGGATCTCGTGGCTCATGTTGGCAAGGAAGGCCGATTTGGCGCGGTTCGCGGCTTCGGCGGCCTTGCGGGCGGCATCAAGCTCGATCTGCTGTTCCTTCAGGTGGGTTATGTCCACCCGCAGACCCACGCGGCCACCGTCCGGCGTGGCGTGGTCGCTTTCGATGATGGTGCGACCGCCGGAAAGGCCGGTTTCGGTCGCGGCATCGGCGTCGCGGAACTGGGTCATCCGATCTGCAAGCCATTCCTCTTCGCGGCCCACAGCCTCGGGGACGTGACCATTGCCGAGACCGAAGCGTAGCAGCTGTTCGAAGGTGACCCCGGGTTGCATCATCGGTGCACTGTCGGGGAATAGCTCGCGGTAGCGCTTGTTGCAGGTCAAAAGACGTTCCTCCCGGTCGAAAAGGACAAAGCCGTCGGGCAACGCGTCGATCGCGGCCCAGATACGCATCTGGTCGGTGATATCAACCGCGAGGCAGACAAGGTCGCCGTCGCGGGCACGGTGGTCCTGCAGCTTGACCCAGGTGCCATTGCGGAATTTCAGGGTGACGGGTTCGATCGGATCGGACTCGACCCGTTCCAGCATGCGGGCGACGAACCCCTCGGCCGTTTCTGCCCCGAGATCGAGCGTGCTTGACGTGGCGATCAGCCCGACCATGTCGGCGTAGGGAATGCCGGGCGCGATTGTCTGGCCGTGAAAGGCTGCAAGCCAGGCCCGGTTCGCCGTGACCATCCGCATCGCGCCGTCAAACACGGCGAACCCGTCGCGGATGGTGTTGACCGAATCCCACAGCCTGCGTTCCGCCATGACGGCCTGGGTATGCGCGCGGTCAAGATCGGCCAAATAGCGCAGGTTCTGGCCTTTCAGCACCTCCGCCTCGGACAGGGCGGAGCGGACGGCCTGGCGCTGTTCGACGATCTGGTCGGACAAGGACCGGGCGTGGATCGCCAGCTTTTCATTGGCCGCGAAGAGTTCGCGGCTTTTCTGTTCCAGCTGGCGTTCGGCCGCAAGCCGCGCACGCCGTTCCCTGATCAGCCGCTCCGAAAGATCCATGCGCCCCAGCCGACATTCTGCCTGTTACCGGGCGCAGGCAAAGTCGCCGCACGTCTGGTTTACGCGACTACCCTGACCGACCAAAGTGAACCAAGACTTAACGGCGACAGCTTGCCTCTGGCCTTGCCAGTGCGCGCCCTGCCATGCGACATTTCTGCCAATCCATCAGGGAGGCGTTTTCAATGCGTTGGTTTCAAGAAACCGCCCTTGCGGCAGCATTCGCCGGCATTTTCGGCAGCATTTCCGGGCTGGCAGCGGCGCAGGATCTGATTCCCGAACGGCGGGTGGCGGTGACCCAGGACCAGGACCTGCCGGGGGGCGACATCGCCTCGGTCTTGGATACCACGATCGAAGCCTGCGAAAGGGCCTGCCTGACCAACGCGCGCTGCACGGCCCTTGTCTACAACACCCGCAACGGGTCCTGCTTCGTGAAGAACAATCCAGGTGCGGGAGAGTTCTTCCAGGGCGCATTTTCGGCCTTCGTGATCGAGGGCGATGCGGCGGTGCGGGCGGCGGCGAAGGACCGCCGGGCCGAACTGGGGTTCCTGCCGGACTGGGACATCCAGGCGGCGTATGATCAGGCCGTGGGCCTTGGTCGCCAGCACACCACCGGCCCCTGGCTGGCCGAGGAACACCTGCAGGCAGCCGCCGAGGCGGAAGCGCGCGGCGATTGGGCGGGGGCAGCGGCCTTCACCGGGGCGGCGCTGAACCTGACCGATGACGCCGCGACCTGGGGCGAGTTCGCGCGCCGGCAGATCGAGGCCGGGAAGACCGATCAGAACCAGTCGGGCTATTTCTTCTATCAGGCGTTCCAGTCGGCGACGAACGCCTATCTGCGGGCGGAGAATCCGGCCCTGCGCCACTCGATCCTCGTGATCCTTGCCGACGCGCTGGAGCGCAACGGACGCGGCCGCGACACCGTGCAGGCGCTGCGTTTGGCGCAGTCGTTGCAGGCGCGGACGGATACCGAGGCGGCGCTGGAAGAGGCGATCGGCAAATACGGCTTCCGCATCGTCGAGACGGCGGTGCAGTCCGACCTGGCCCGCCCGCGCATCTGCGCGACCTTCTCGGAAGACCTTGCGGCGGCGGGGGTGGATTACTCGACGTTTGTCCAGGTGCCCGACGCGGGAATGGTCGTGGAAGCCGGCGGCTGGCGGCAGCTTTGCGTGACCGGGGTGGAACACGGCAAGCGCTATTCGGTCACGTTCCGCGAAGGGTTGCCTGCCGCTGATGGTCAATCCATGGTCAAGTCGGTCAAGGTCACACAATACATCCGCGACCGCAATCCGGGCGTACGCTTTCCGGGCCGGGGCTATGTGCTGCCGAACACGGCGGACAAGGCCCTCCCGGTCGAGACGGTGAACACCGAAAAGCTGGACCTGACCCTGTTCCGCGTCACCGACCGGAACCTGCTGCGCTCGATCCAGGACTATTACTTCGGCGCGCCGATCCAGACCTATTCGGAATACTATTTCACCGACACCGTGGGGGAAAAGCTGTGGGATGGCACGGCCACCGTCGGGCAGGAGGTCAACAAGGACGTGACCACCCGGCTGCCGATCGGCGAGGCGCTGGAAGGGCTGCCTGCCGGGATCTACGCGCTGAAAGCGGCGGTGCCCGGGGTTGATCCCTATGTGGTGCCGGCAGCCTGGCAGTGGTTCGTCGTGTCGGACCTTGGCCTGACCACGATGAGCGGCGTCGACGGGTTGCATGTCTTTGTGCGCAGCCTTGGCACGGCGGGCGCCAAGCCTGGGATCACGGTGGAATTGCTGAACCGCGCAAACGCGGTTCTTGGCACGGCGACGACGGATGATCAGGGCTATACCCGCTTTGACGCGGGTCTGACCCGCGGCACCGGGGGCAGCGCCCCCGCGATGATCGTGGCGCGCGAGGGCGATAAGGATATCGCCTTCCTGTCGCTGACCGACCCGGAGTTCGACCTGTCGGACCGCGGCGTCGCGGGGCGCGAGGCCGCCCCGCCGGTCGATGTCTTCGTGACCACCGACCGCGGCGCTTATCGCGCCGGCGAGACGGTCTATGTCACCGCGCTCGCTCGTGACCCGCGGACGGCGGCGGTTGAGGGACTGCCGCTGACGGCGGTCCTGCTGCGGCCCGACGGCGTGGAATACTCCCGCCAGCTGGTCGAGGATCAGGGCGCGGGTGGCCATGTCTTTGCCCTGCCGATCAGCGGCGGCGCCCCGCGCGGGGTCTGGCGGCTTGAATTGTTCGCCGATCTGGAAGACCGGGCGCTGGCGTCGAAAACCTTTCTGGTGGAGGATTTCCTGCCGGAGCGGATCGACTTCGGCCTGACCTTGGCGGATACGCCGCTGTCGGTCGGCACCGCGTCCAGCATCGATCTGAGCGTAGCCGCGCGCTATCTGTTCGGCGCGCCCGGCGCGGGCCTGCGGATCGAGGGCGAGGTGCTGCTGCGCGCCGCCGAGGGGCTTGAGGCCTTCCCCGGATATGTCTTTGGCCGCCATGACCAGCCGTTCAACGCGCAGATGGCCGCGCTGGAGGGTGAAGAAACCGACCAGACCGGAACCGCCGTCCTGCCGGTCTTCCTGCCCGAGGTCGATGACCCGCACCGCCCGCTGGAGGCGCGCGTGACGATCCGTGTCGCGGAAGGTTCGGGCCGGCCGGTGGAACGGTCGGTGACCAAGAAGCTCGCGCCGGCCGGCCCGCTGATCGGGATCAACGCGCTCTTCGACGGCGTCGTGGCCGAAGGCGGCGATGCGCGGTTCAACCTGATCGCCGTGGACGCGGACGAGGCGTTGACGGCGCTGCCGATCAAGTGGTCCGTGGTCCGGGTGGAAACCGATTACCAGTGGTATCAGAGCGCTGGCAACTGGAGCTGGGAACCCGTGGTGACCCGCTCCCCGGTGGCCGAGGGCGAGGCGATGCTGGGCAGCCAGCCGGTCGAAGTCTCGGCTCCGGTGCAATGGGGCAGTTATGAGATCCTTGTGGAACGGTCGGACGGCGGGCAATCGGCCAGTTCCACCGCGTTCTACGCCGGCTGGTATGCCGCGGCTGACGCCAGTTCGACGCCCGACACGCTGGAGCTGTCGCTGGACAAGGCCGCCTATGCGCCCGGTGAGACCGCGACGCTGCGGATCGTGCCGCGCGCGGCGGGAACGGCGTTGATCACCGTTCTGTCGAACCGGCTGGTCGCGATGCAGGCGGTCGAGGTGACGGAGGGCGAAAACCTGATCAAGCTGCCGGTGACGGATGAATGGGGCGCCGGGGTCTATGTGACAGCCTCGGTCCTGCGGCCGATGGATGTGGCGGCCGGGCGGAACCCGGCGCGGGCTTTGGGGCTGACCCATGCGTCCATTGATCCGGGCGCGCGGGCCTTGTCGGCTGTCGTCGAGGTGGCGGCGGAAGCCGCACCCCGCGGGCCGCTGGACGTAGCCGTGAAGGTGGATGACGTGACGGCGGGCGAGACCGCCTATGTCACCATAGCCGCCGTCGATGTCGGTATCCTGAATCTGACCGGCTTCAAGGCCCCCGATCCGCAGGACTATTATTTCGGCCAGCGCCGGCTCGGTGTCGGCATCCGCGACATCTATGGCCGGCTGATCGACGGGCTGAACGGCACCGTGGGCGAGGTCCGCTCGGGTGGCGACGCGGGCGCGCAGGCGCGGCTGCAGGCGCCGCCGCCCACGGAAGAGCTGGTGGCCTATTTCACGGGGCCGGTGACGGTGGGGGAAGATGGCTATGCCAGGGCGTCGTTCGATCTGCCGTCGTTCAACGGCACCGTGAAGGTCATGGCCGTCGCCTGGACAAAGACCGGCGTCGGGCAGGCCTCGGCAGAGGTTCTGGTGCGCGACCCGGTGGTGGTGACGGCCAGCTTGCCGCGCTTCATGGCGCCGGGGGACAGCTCCCGCCTGCTTTTGGAGATCGTCCACGCCACCGGACCCGCTGGCCGGATGAGCCTGGATGTGTCCGCCTTGGGCATGACCCTTGGTGCGGTGCCTTCGGGGTTCGATCTGGGTGACAAAGCGAAAGCGGTGTTCGAGGTGCCGGTGACGGCGGGGGCGGTGGGCATCCAAACGATTGACGTCAGCCTAACCACGCCGGACGGCAAGGTGCTGAAGAAGACGCTGACGATCCCGGTGCAGATGAATGACCCAGAGGTCGCAAGGGTCTCGCGGCTGGAGCTTGCCTCGGGGCAGAGCTTTACCTTTGACGGCGATGTCTTTGCCGGGCTGGTGGCGGGGTCGGGGAAGGCCACGATGGCCGTCGGGCCGTTGGCGCGGCTGAATGCACCGGGGCTGCTGGCCGCTTTGGACCGCTATCCCTATGGCTGCACCGAACAGATGACCAGCCGGGCGCTGCCGCTTCTGTACTTCGACGAGGTGGCGCGGGTGATGGAGCTGAAGGGCGCCGAAGACATCCAGAAGCGCATCGACGAAGCGGTGGCCGAGATCCTGACCAATCAGGCCTCGACCGGCGGCTTTGGTCTGTGGGGGACAGATTACGGCGACTTCTGGCTGGACGCCTATGTGACCGACTTCCTCAGCCGGGCCAGGGCGCAGGGCTATGCGGTGCCAGACCTCGCGTTCCGCAACGCCTTGGCGAACCTGCGCAATCAGGTGAACTATGCGCCCGACTTCGACGCGGGAACCAATGGCGGTGGCGAGGCGCTGGCCTATGCGCTGATGGTTCTGGCGCGCGAAGGGGCGGCGGCGGTCGGCGACCTGCGCTATTATGCCGATGTGAAGGGCGACGACTTCTCCACCCCGATCGCTCAGGCGCAGCTGGGGGCGGCGCTGGCGTCTTACGGCGACCAGGCCAGGGCGGATGCGATGTTCCGCAAGGCCGCGGCCAAGGTGGACGCACTGGCCGGCCCGGATACCGAACGGATCTGGCGCGCCGACTACGGCACTCGCTACCGCGATGCGGCGGCTCTGCTGACGCTGGCGGTCGAGGCCGGATCGACGGCCGTGGACCGCGAGGCGCTGACCGACCGGATCGCCACCAGCGGCGGCAACCTTTCGACGCAAGAGGCGACATGGGCGCTGCTGGCGGCGAACGCGCTGATTGACCGGCCGGGGGCTGACGGCATCACCATCGACGGCGCTCCTGCCGATGGGCCGCTTGTACGGGTGCTGGACGCAAGCGCGGTGACGCCTGTGGTGGTGAAGAACGATGGCCTCGACACGACGCTGACGATCACCACCTATGGCGTGCCGTCGGAGCCGGAGCCGGCAGGCGGCAATGGCTATGCCATCACGCGGACCTATTACACCATGTCCGGTGAAGCGGTGTCGTTGGACGGCATCGCTGCCGGGTCGCGTCTGGTCACGGTGCTGGAAGTCACGCCCTTCGGCTATGGCGAGGCGCGGCTGATCGTCAGCGACCCCCTGCCCGCCGGGTTCGAGATCGACAACCCGAACCTGATATCGGCGGGGTCCACTTCGGAGCTGGGCTGGCTGGACACGCTGCAGGACGTCCAGCATTCCGAATTCCGCCAGGACCGGTTCCTGACGGCGGTGGACTGGCGGTCGGATGCCAGCTTCCGGCTGGCCTATGTCGTCCGCGCCGTGTCGCCAGGCACGTTCCGTCATCCAGCGGCGTCGGTCGAAGACATGTACCGCCCCGACTTCCGTGCCCGGAGTGAAACCGGCACGGTCACCATCGCGCCCTGAGGGATGCGGCGCGGGCGGACATATGCACTTCCGCTCCCCCTCGTGGCGAGGGGATGGGGGTGGGGGGACGCCAGCAGACGGCGGTCCGGCTGTTGTCACGCAGCCCCCCCACCCTCTCCCTCCCCCACGAGGGGGGAGGGAAGCGCCCTTCGCCCGGCAGTGGCGCCTGACACGGCCGGGGCCTGACGATGCGAGCGCGCTGGATCATCGCAGCGGCGGCGGGCCTCTGGCTTGCCGCCTATGGGCGTGACCGGGTGGACGGTTGGATCGACGCCACGATCCTGCCGTCGCTGGTGGTCGAGACCTCGGTCGAAATCCTGGACCGGAATGGCGATCTCTTGCGGGCCTATACGGTGGCCGATGGCCGCTGGCGGCTGGCCCTGCCACCAGACCGTGTCGACCCGGACTATCTGGCGATGCTGCTGGCCTATGAGGACAAGCGGTTCCGCGATCACCCCGGCGTCGATGCAAGGTCGATGCTGCGGGCGCTGTTGCAGGCGGCATGGAACGGGCACGTCGTGTCGGGCGGATCGACGCTGACGATGCAGGTGGCGCGGCTGCTTGAAGAAAGCGGAACCGGCGAAGTTGCCGGGAAACTGCGTCAGATGCGGGTAGCGCTGGCACTGGAGCGGCGGCTGACCAAAGACCAGATCCTGCAGCTTTATCTGCACCTTGCACCTTTTGGTGGCAACCTTGAGGGGGTGCGGGCGGCCTCGATTTCCTACTTTGGCAAAGAGCCCTTGCGCCTGACCCCGGCCGAGGCGGCGCTGCTGGTGGCGATCCCGCAAAGCCCCGAAAGCCGCCGCCCGGACCGCGCCGCAGACCGGGCCGAGGCCGCGCGCAACCGGGTTCTGAAGACCGCAGTGGGCGAAGGCGTGATTGACACCGACACCGCCGAGGCGGCGCTGCGCGAAGAGGTTCCCGGAGTTCGCAAGCCGTTTCCCGCCTTTGCCCCGCATCTGGCTGACCGGGCCCGGGCCGGGGACCCTGCCCTTGCGACCCATCGGCTGACGCTTGACAGGGACCTGCAATCAAAGCTGGAGACGCTGGCAACCGAAGCGGTCGAGGGTCTGGGCGAACAGTTGCAGGTGGCGATCGTGGTGGCCGACCATGCCTCGGGCGAGGTGCTGGCAAGTGTGGGATCGGCAGGGTATCAGGCCGACCTTCGGCAAGGGTTTGTCGACATGACGCAGGCGCTGCGCTCGCCCGGATCGACATTGAAGCCTCTGATCTATGCGCTGGCGTTCGATCAGGGGCTGGCACATCCAGAGACGATGGTCGACGACAAGCCGACCACATTCGGCACCTATGCGCCACAGAATTTCGACCGGCTGTATCGCGGCACGATCCGGCTGCGCGAGGCGCTGCAACTGTCGCTCAACATCCCCGCTGTCGCGCTTACCGAGGCGCTGGGGCCGGCGCGGCTGATCTCCGGCATGGAGAAGGCCGGGATGAAGCCGGTTTTTCCGGGCGGGCAGCCGGGCCTGGCGCTCGCCCTTGGCGGCGTCGGAGTGACGCTGGAGGACATGGTGCAGCTTTACGCGACAATCGCGCGGGGCGGAGTGGTCCGGCCGTTGACCTACCGGATAGGGGGGGCCGAGGCCGAGGGACAGCGCGTGATCTCTGCCGTGGCGGCATGGCAGGTGGGCGATATCCTGGCTGGGCTCGCGCCACCGCCGGGGGCGCCTTCCAACCGGCTGGCCTACAAGACCGGCACGTCCTACGGCCACCGCGATGCCTGGGCGATCGGCTTTGACGGCAGCCACGTGATCGGGGTCTGGATGGGTCGGGCGGACGGGACACCGGTGCCCGGGGCCTTCGGCGCGGACGTGGCGGCACCGGTGCTGTTTCAGGCTTTCAACCGGCTGAAGCAGAAGCTGGACCCGCAGCCCCCTGCCCCGGCCTCGACCTTGCTGGTTTCCAACGCGGAACTGCCGCAGCCCCTGCAGCGGTTCCGATCGCGGTCAGCGGCGTTCCAGAGGGCAGCCGATGCCCCCGCCGTGGCGTTTCCGCCCGACGGGGCCGAGGTGGAACTGCTGCCTGCTGGCCTCAAGGTGAAGGTCAGCGGCGGGACTGCGCCTTTCACCTGGCTTGCCGATGGCGTGCCGCTGGCCGTGGCGCTGGAGGCGCGGGAAACGATGCTGGTCCTGCCCGGCGCGGGCTTTGTGACGCTGAGCGTGATCGACGCCAAAGGACGGTCGGCGCGCTCGAAGGTGCAGGTTCGATAGGGTCAGGCCGCTCATCGCTCGATCGCCAGGGCGATGCCCTGACCGCCGCCGATGCACATCGTGATCAGGGCCGTGCGGCCGCCGCTGCGTTCCAGTTCGTGCAGGGCCTTGACCACAAGGATCGCACCCGTTGCGCCGACCGGGTGGCCAAGCGCAATCGCCCCGCCGTTGGGGTTTACCCTCGCCGGGTCCAGATCCAGCGCGCGACTGACGGCAAGGGCCTGGGCGGCGAAGGCCTCGTTCGATTCGACAAGGTCGAAGGACTGCGGCGTGAGCCCGAGCTTCCTGCACAGCGCCAGCACGGCGGGGATCGGGCCAATGCCCATCACCTTGGGGTCTACACCGGCATGGGCATAGCCCATGATCCGGGCGCGGGCGCGACCGCCATTGTCGCCGTGTGACAGGACCAGCGCACCCGCCCCATCGTTGATGCCCGAGGCATTGCCGGCGGTAACCGTGCCGTCCTTCTGGAAGACGGTCTTGAGGCCGGCCAGCGCCTCGATGCTGGTGGTCTTGGGGTGTTCATCGGTGTCAAAGACGGTCGGACCCCGGCGGCCCGGAACCTCGACGGCGGTGATCTGGTCCTTGAAGCGGCCTTCGGCGATCGCCCGGGCGGCGCGGGTCTGGCTTTCAAGCGCGAAGGCGTCCTGATTGGCGCGGCTGATGCCGTGCTGGGCGGCCACGTTTTCCGCTGTCACGCCCATGTGGCCGGTGCCAAAGGGGCAGGTCAGCGCGCCGGTCATCATGTCAAGCGCGCGGGTATCGCCCATCTTCTGGCCGAAGCGGGCAGCGGGCAGGATATAGGGTGAGCGGCTCATGCATTCCGCCCCGCCGGCGAGGGCCATGGAGGCATCGCCCAGCATCAGGCTCTGGATCGCAGAAACCACCGCTTGCGCGCCCGATCCGCACAGGCGGTTCACGTTCATCGCCGGGGTCGTTTCCGGGATGCCCGCCTGCATCGCCATGACGCGCGACAGATACATGTCGCGCGGTTCGGTGTTGATCACATGGCCCATGACGACATGGCCGATCTCGCCACCTTCGACCCCGGCCCGCTCCAGCGCCGCCTTCGCGGCATGGGTGGCGATGTCGATCGGCGGCATTCCGGAAAGTGCGCCGCCGAAGCTGCCGATGGCGGTGCGGGCAGCGGACAGGATGTGGATGTCGGTCATGGGGGTCCTCCTTCGGGTTTGCCGCATCATGCACAAAAGCGGCACCGGCACACGAGGCTTCGTTGCGTCACGGATGCCGCATTGACAGTGTCGGGCGGGCGGGGGAGATCAGGCGGACCAGCGGGAGATCATCGTGAAAGACCTGATCCGGGCCCATGCGGGCCTCATGTTCGCCGGAGTGGCGACTTTCGTGATGATGGGCGCGGGGCAATCGCTGTATGGACCTGCCCTGCCCGCGTTTTCGCGGCTCTTCGGCGTAACGCTGGCCGAGGCGGGCGTGCTGGTTGCCGCGCACTGGGTGGGCAGCTTTATCGGCGTCGGCTTCATGTTCCTGAAAGGCGGCGCGGTCACGCCGCGGCATGCGCTGGCTGCGATGGCTTTGGGGGCGGCGGGGGTCGCGGCGCTGGCCGGCTGGTGGGCGACGATTGCCGGTGCGGTCGTGTTCGGCATCGGTTACGGGATGTCCACGGCCGTCTTCAACCCGCGCGTGCTGCGGGCCTTTGGCGACAAGGGGCCGTCGATGCTGAGCCTGCTGAACGCGACCTTCGGCGTCGGCGCGATTGCAGCGCCGCTGATCTTCGTGGCGCTGGGCAGCGATCCGCGCTGGTCCTTCGGGCTGACCGCGGCGCTGGCGGCGGTGATATGGCTGTTTGCGGGGCCTGCGGGCCAGGCCGGGGCGGCAGCTGCGGGAGAGGTTCGCGCCTTCCGGCCGCATTGGCCGATCCTGGCCTTCGGCATGGTTGCGATCGGGGTGGAGGCCAGTCTGATCGGCCTTGGCCCGACCGCGCTGATCCGCGCCGGGGTGGCCGAGGCGACGGCGGCGGAGCTTCTGAGCGCTTTCTTCGTGGTCTTCCTCTTGTCGCGGGTGGTGCTGATCTTCGTCGCGCACCGGGTGGAGCCTTTCGTGCTTTACACCGGCGCGATTGCGGTCGCGGCGGTCTGCGCGCTGAGTTCGGCACTGGTATCGCCGGCGGTGTTCTTCGTGGCGATGGGGGCGCCGGCGGGGCTGTTTTTCCCGGGCTTCTACGTGACCGCCACCGGCAAGATGGGCGAAGATCTGCGCGTGCCGCCCACCATCATCGCCTCGGGTCTGGTCGGCGGGATCGGCGCACCGCTGATCGTGGCACCCCTGATGTCGGGCATGGGCGAGCGCGGGTTCTTCTGGCTGGTGGCCGGAGTGACGCTGACGCTGGCGGTGGCGGCGCTGTCGTCCTTGCGGCGGATGCAGGTCTAGCGGCCCGCCTGCCAGTCGGCGACCCAGTCCAGCGGGAAAAGCAGCATCAGGACATTCAGGGCAAGGCCGTCGCGGATGATCCAGGCCGTCATCCCTTCGAAGAACAGGATCAGGGCGACGGCGGCCCAGACCGGCAGCCGCGGCGCCAGAAGAAAGCCCAGCACCATTGCCAGCACATCCGCAACCGTGTTCACGACGGAATCGCCGTAGTAGTCGAGCGAGATGGTCACGGTCCGATAGCGTTCGATGACGGCGTTGGAATTCTCGACGATCTCCCACAGGGATTCGAGGCCGGTGGCGATGGTCAGCCGCCAGCCTGGCGAAAGCCCGCGGGCGACCAGCCAGAGAAAGCCGTAGAACAGCAGTCCGTGGATCACATGGCTGGGGGTGTACCAGTCCGTCAGGTGCTGCGAGTTTTCGGCGCTGACCACCTCGCCATGCCAAAGCTTGACATAGCCGCAGGTGCAGATCGGCTCGCGCCCGATCCAGAAAAGATAGGCGGCGGTAAGCAGGATAATCCCTGCCAGCACCGGGACCGGGGAGATGCGTCTTATCATGCGGCGAGGGGATCATGGGGTCCACCACCCGTCCAGCGAAATGAGGACGTGAAGCGCAAGTTTGCCTTGGCTGTGGCGGGGGTGCTGGTGGCGGGGCTTCAGGACCTTGGCACCGACTGGGGGTGCGGCCGGACTTGCCTTCCATCGTGCAGCCCCTCTTGTGGCAAAGCATGGATGCTGCCCGCCACGTGGGGGTCGGTGGCATAAGCGCGATAGATGCTGGAATGAGCGAAAAGAACCCCTGCCGCTTTGGCCCGTCCAGAGGGGAGCCTTGGGTCCGGCTTTGGGTCAGTGCGGGCGGTCTTGGGCCGATGGCCGTCGCGCTGTTCCTGCGGCGCGTGCCAAGTGGCCCGGCCCTGGTCGAGGAGGTTGGGGCTGGCTGGCGTCGTCTTCGGCTATCTTGTCGGGCGGTCGATCAAGCAGCCGATCCGGCGCGAGCATCCCTGGCGCGCCCCTGCTCTCCTCGCTGCGCGCCTCAGCTCAGAGCCGGGCGGGTATCAGTTTCCGGCGCCCTTCCCGGGTCAGAAGGGCGGCCTCGCGCCCCTTGATCACCACGGCGGAAAGCGGGCCGCCGTAGGCAGCGCCGCTGTCGATGTTCAGCCGGTTACCATAATGGGTGGCCTGGTCGATCGCAGTGTGGCCATGCACGACGAGGGGGCCGAAGCTGGCCGTCCATTTCAGGAAGGGATCGCGGATCCAGACGAGGTCAGTCTCGGACTGGTCTTCCAGCGCAAAGCCGGGGCGGATGCCTGCGTGGACGAAAAGCGCCTCACCCGCGCGGTGCTGCGTCGGGCATGCGTTCAGAAAGTCGAGATGGGCCTGCGGCACGGCGGCGGTGGCATCGGCATGGACCTTGGCGACCGGGCGGTCGCCCGCGTTGGCCACACCGTATGAGGCCAGCGTGTCGGGCCCGCCAAGGCGGGGATGCAGCCACGAAAGCTCGGACCGCAGGCCGGGTTCGGGTTCATGGGGGTCGCGCAGGAAGCGGGTGAACATCCGGTCGTGATTGCCTTTCAGGACCACCCAGTTCTGGCCATCGGCAATGCCCTGCATCAGGAAATCGATCACACCGCGGCTGTCGGGGCCACGATCCACAAGATCGCCGACATGCACCACCTGCCCGGGGCCATGGCGGGCCATGTCATCGGCAATCAGCTTATGCGCGGCCTGCAGAAGGCCAAGGTGTCCGTGGATGTCGCCTATGGCGTAGAAATGCATTTGAAGAGCCTTATGCCCGCGCCCGGATGGTTTCACACGCTCCGGACCTCTCGCGGGATATTTATCGGCAGATGAAAGGGCAAGGGGCTGCAATCATCGGGCCGGGTCTTCCGGGTCTGGGATCATGTGGTAGCTTTCGAAAGCGATGTCACCGGACCATCGCCAGATCGCCAGAAAGCCATTGGGCCCCGCGCGCATGGCGTGGGGCATCCGGGGCGGGTGATGGATGGCCGCGCCAGGATCGCGCGGGCTGCGATCATTGCCCGCCTGCCAGAGCGCGGTTCCGGCAAGGATGGTGTAGGTCTCGGCAGCGTTGTGCGCATGAAGCGGGTAGTAGGTGCCGGGAGCCTGGAAGTAGAGGCCGCAGCGGATGTCTGAGGCATGGATCGGCCCTTCGGGGCTGACGAGAGTGACCACGGCCTTGGTTGCGGCAAGACCGGAGGGTTGCAGGGCGGCAGCGGGGCTGGCCTGCCAGAGCAGGAAGGATTGGGCGGCTGCCACAAGCCGGGCCGCTGGCAGAGCATCAGGGCTTTGCGCGGCGGCGCGGATTTCGGCGTCAAGGATCGACGGCGGCTCGAGCCTGAACTTCTTAGTGCTGGCGGCTGAGCGCAGGATGTTGGCGGTGACGAATGCCTCTGTCCCTGGCTCGGTCTCCGTCAGATCGGCCAGAGCGTTGAGCAGCGGGGTGAGAGTAGCCATGGCTCGCCTTGTGCGTCGGCCGGGGTCTGGATCCGGCCGACGGAAGATCGATCAACCGACCTCGAACTGCAAGGCCTTTACCTGGTTGAACATGCCCGTTCCTTCCAGCGTCTCGATCACCTTGGGGTCGATCGGCTGGTCGAGGTAGAGGATCGCGATGGCGTCCTGGCCGATGCCAGACCGGCCCAGGGTGAAGTTCGCGATGTTGACGTTGTTCTTGCCCATGGTCATCCCGAGAAGGCCGATGATGCCGGGCACGTCCTCGTTGGTGGTGTAAAGCATGTGGGCGCCGATCTCGGCGTCGATGTTGATGCCCTTGATCTGGATGAAGCGCGGCTTGCCATCGCTGAAGCAGGTTCCCGCGACCGAGCGTTCGCGCTTGTCAGTGACCATGGTGACCTTGATGTAGGCGTCGAACACTCCGGTCTTTTCCTGCCGGGTGGTGGAGATGTGGATGCCCTTGTCCTTGGCGACGACCGGGGCGGAAACAAGGTTCACGTCCGGGTTCTGCGCCTTCAGCACCCCGGCGATGACGGCCGAGTTCAGGGCTGCAAGGTTCATGCCCGCGACGCTCCCGTCATAAAGGATGTTGATCGCCTTGATCGGTTCATCCGTCATCTGGCCGATGAAGCTGCCAAGGTGGCCGGCAAGCTTGATCCAGGGGCCCATCACGACGGCCTCTTCCGCCGTGACGTTCGGCATGTTGAGCGCGTTCTGGACCGCGCCGGTCAAGAGGTAGTCGGCCATCTGTTCGGCCACCTGCAGGGCCACGTTTTCCTGCGCTTCGGTGGTCGAGGCGCCAAGGTGCGGGGTCGCCACCACATTCGGCAGGTTGAAAAGCGGGTTTTCGGTGGCGGGTTCGGTTTCGAACACGTCAAGGGCTGCCCCGGCGACATGGCCGGATTTCAACGCTTCGGCCAGGGCGGCCTCATCGATCAGACCGCCACGGGCGCAGTTGATGATACGCACGCCCTTCTTGGTCCTGGCCAGGTTTTCCTTCGACAGGATGTTGCGGGTCTTGTCGGTCAGGGGCACGTGAAGGGTGATGAAATCCGCCTTTGCAAGAAGTTCGTCCAGTTCGACCTTGTGGACGCCCAGCGTCCTGGCGCGGTCTTCACTGAGGAAGGGGTCGTAAGCGATGACCTTCATATGGAGGCCCACCGCGCGGTCGCAGACGATGCCGCCGATGTTGCCTGCCCCGATCACGCCGAGGGTCTTGTTGAACAGCTCGACCCCCATGAACTTCGACTTTTCCCATTTGCCGCCATGGGTCGAGGCGTTTGCCTCGGGCAGTTGCCGGGCGACGGCGAACATCATCGCAATGGCATGTTCCGCCGTGGTGATCGAGTTGCCGAAGGGTGTGTTCATCACGATGACCCCCTTTTTCGAGGCCGCCGGGATGTCGACGTTGTCGACCCCGATCCCGGCGCGGCCGACAACCTTCAGGCGCGTGGCATTGGCCAGCAGTTTCTCGGTAACCTTGGTGGCCGAGCGGATGGCCAGCCCGTCATACTGGTCGATGACGGCGGCAAGCGCATCCTTGTCCTTGCCGAGTTTGGGGAGGTAATCCACTTCAACGCCGCGATCGCGAAAAATCTGGACGGCGGTTTCGGAGAGTTCGTCGGAAACGAGGACTTTGGGCATTTGTTCGGGTCCTTGGATGTCTTTGGGAAGAGTCGGGCTGAAGCCCGACCTACGATGTTGGGTAGGTCGGGGCTTGCCCCGACTCTGTCATGCAGGTTGCGAAACCGCCGCGATCTCGGCGTGGAAGGCGTAGGCGATCCAGGGCATTAGTGCCGCCACATCGGCGGTTTCCACCGTGCTGCCACACCAGATCCGCAGACCCGGAGGCGCGTCGCGGTAGGCGCCTAAGTCGAAGCCTGCGCCGGCCTTCTCGATCCGCTTGGCGACGGCCTTGGCGAAGGCCTCGCCATCGGCGATGCGCGGATCGGTGAATTTCAGGCAGACCGAGGTGGTCGATGCCGTCGCCGGGTCTTCCGCCAGGTTCGCGATCCAGGGGTTCTGGGCGCAGAAGTCGTGAACAACCCTGGCGTTCGCATTCGCCCTGGCGATCAGGCCGTTCAGCCCACCCACGGATTTCGCCCATTTCAGCGCGACAAGGTAATCTTCATTTGCCAGCATCGAGGGGGTGTTGATCGTCTCACCGGCGAAGATGCCTTCGATCAGCTTGCCCTTGGCGGTCAGCCGGAAGATCTTTGGCAGCGGCCAGGCGGGAGTGTAACTCTCCAGCCGCTCAACGGCGCGGGGCGAGAGGATGATCACGCCATGCGCGCCCTCGCCGCCTAACACCTTCTGCCAGGAGAAGGTGGTGACGTCGAGTTTCTGCCACGGCAGGTCCATCGCGAAAGCGGCGCTGGTCGCGTCGCAGATGGTCAGGCCCTGACGGGTCGCGGGGATCGCGTCGCCGTTTGGCAGGCGGACGCCGGAGGTGGTGCCGTTCCAGGTGAAGACGACATCCTTGTTGAAATCAACTTCGGCGAAATCCACGATCTGCCCGTAAGGCGCGATACGCACCTTGGCGTCCAGTTTCAGCTGCTTCACCACATCGGTGACCCAGCCTTCGCCGAACGACTCCCAGGCCAGCATCTCGACCGGACGCGCGCCCAGCAGGGACCACATCGCCATTTCCATGGCGCCGGTATCCGAGGCGGGAACGATGCCGATGCGATAGTCGGCGGGAACGCCGAGGATCTCGCGGGTCAGGTCGATCGCCTCTTTCAGCTTGGCCTTGCCAACCGCGGCGCGGTGCGAGCGGCCCAGCGGCGCATCGGCGAGCATGTCGAGGGAGAAACCGGGGATCTTGGCGCAGGGGCCAGAAGAGAAGCGCGGATTGGCCGGGCGCTTGGCCGGCGGGGTAAGCTCTGTCATGGTAGCCTTCCAGCTAAAAGCCCTTCGTTGGGGAAGGGTGTCCCGCTGCCGTGAATAAGGGGCGCCCCGGACTGGTGCAAGGCAAAAAATCGCGGTAATGCGCCGCATCGTCGCGAAAAAGCGACAGGCCCGTTCACTATCGGAAACTGCAGCCATGCACGTCGTGACCCTGCTTACCAATCCCGAAACACCCGTGCTGGAGCGCATGATCGTGGAATCGCTGCGCGATGCCTGGGGCGGAGGCGACGCGCGCTGGCTTGACCCCGGAGTGGCGGCGGAGTTCGCGGTGGAAGTCGTGCCGGCCAACCGTTGGGAGGTCTGGGAGGGGCTGCAAGGCTTGCGCGTGGACATGGTGGTGCAGCCGGCCGAGGGGCGAAAGAAACGCCTGCTGATCGCCGATATGGACTCGACGATGATCCGGCAGGAATGCATCGACGAGCTGGCGGACGAGGCCGGGGTTGGGGCGCATGTGGCGGATATCACTGCCCGGGCGATGAATGGCGATCTGGATTTCGAGGGCGCGTTGCGGGAACGGGTGGGCCTGCTGAAGGGCTTGCCAGAGCACACGATCGCGCAGGTCCTGCGCGACCGGATCACGCTGATGCCGGGCGGTACGGTGCTGTTGGCAACGATGAAGGCGAATGGCGCCTATGCGGCGTTGGTGTCGGGCGGGTTCACGGCCTTCACATCGGCTGTGGCCGGCTGGCTGGGGTTTGACGAGACACGGGCGAATACCTTGGGGATCGAAGGCGGGGCGCTGACGGGCAAAGTGGCCGAACCGATCCTGGGCAAGGAAGCCAAGCTCGATGCGTTGTGCGAGATCACCGCGCGGCTGGGGGTCACCCCGGCCGAGGCGATTGCGGTCGGCGACGGAGCCAACGACCTGCCAATGCTGCGGGCGGCAGGGACCGGGGTGGCGCTGCATGCAAAGCCCCGGGTGCAGGCCGAATGTGACATCCGCATCAACCATGGCGACCTGACGGCGCTGCTTTACCTGCAAGGTTACTCGCGCGGGGAGTTTGCCGAATGATCGTTCGCATTGCGACATCATCGGACTCCGGCGATATGGCTTCGCTTCTCAACGAGGTCATCGCTGCGGGTGGCACGACGGCGCATGAAACGCCGATGACAGCATCGGTTGTGCGGGAACACTTCGTCGACGGGCGCGACGTGCTGTCTTCGGTCGTGGCCGTCGATGGTGACGCGATCATCGGATGGCAGTCGGTCGGATGGTGGGATCACGACCCGCATATCGGGACGTTTGTCCGCCCGGGGCTGCAAGCCAAGGGAGTTGGGGCAGCCCTCTTCGCGGCCACATTGGAACGGCTGCGCACCTGCGATATCGACCGGATCATTGCCTGGATCCGGGCCGACAATGCACCGGGCCTGACCTATTACGCCCGCATCGGGTTCCGCGATATCGGCGGCGATCCCGGCTTTGCTCTAAGCGATGGCACGATCGTCGGGCGGATTCACCGGCGGTTCGATCTTGTTTGAGGTTGCGACGGAGGTCGCACTCCTGCTGATCCTCGCCGCCTTTGTTGCAGGCCTTGTTGACAGCATCGCGGGCGGCGGCGGGCTGGTCACGGTCCCTGCCCTGCTGCTTGCCGGTGCTTCACCGGTCGAGGCGCTGGCGACCAACAAGCTGCAGGGAAGTTTCGGAGCCGGGGCGGCGTTGGTCGCCTATGCGCGGGCTGGCCATGTCCGGCCGCGGGATCAGCTGGGCATGGCGGCGATCAGTGCCATGGCCGGGGCGGGCGGGGCGCTGGTGGCGCATCTGGTCCCGGTCGAGGTGTTGCGGATCGTCATGCCTGTGGTGCTGATCGGGGTCGCGCTCTTCTTCGCGCTGAAGCCGGGGTTGTCGGATGACGCAAATGCAGCGCGGATCAGCCCGCCGGTCTTTGCCGCCACTCTGGTCCCGCTGGTCGCGGGTTATGACGGTTTCTTCGGGCCGGGAACCGGGTCGTTCTTCATGATGGGGTTCGTCCTGCTGGCGGGCTACGGCGTCTTGAAGGCGACAGCGCATACCAAGATGCTGAATTTTGCTTCGAATGTCGGCAGCCTGCTGGTCTTCATCCCGACTGGCGCGACGTGGTGGGCGGTGGGGCTGGCCATGGCGGCGGCGCAGGTCGCTGGCGCAAGCCTTGGCGCGCGGCTGGCGATGCGGATCGGCGCCGGGTTGATCAAGCCGCTTCTGGTCGTCACCTCGACCGCCATGGCGCTCCGGCTGTTGTGGCAGGCGGTTCAGGGCTGAAACTGCAGCTGCATAGTGTCGCGCCTCATCCGCGAGGATCAGGGTTGGATCCGCGCATTCCTGGACGAGGCCGAGAACGAGCGGATGCACCTGATGACTTTCATCCACACCGCCAAGCCTACGCTTCCGGAGCGGGGCTTGATCATGTTCGGGCAGGCAGTGTTCTTCAACACGTGCTTCTTCCTCTACCTCTTCGCGCCGAAGACCGCGCACCGCGTGGCGGGCTATCTGGAAGAGGAAGCGGTCGTCAGCTACACGCTGTATCTGGCCGAAATCGACGCCGGCCGGGTCGAAGATGTCGCTGCCCCGAAGATCGCCTTGGAATACCGTTACCTGGCCCCGAACGCGCGCCTGCGCGACGTCGTGATCGCCGTTCGCGCCGACGAGGCGAAGCATCGTGACGTGAACCAAAAATTCGCTGACCTGCTGGCCGCGAGCGTGTCGAAGCGGGCGATCAAATAAGACCGGTAGTTTGACTAATCTCCGGTCAGCCGCAGCACATCAAGCGCCCCAATCAGCCGCCTGCATTTCGCGCAGGCGGCTCGCGGTGCGCGCGAATTCGAATGCGCCTTCGCCCTCGATGTAAAGCCGTTCCGGCGCTTCGGCGGCAGAGGCGATGAGCCGCACCTTCGCCTCATACAGCGCGTCGATCAGGGTTACGAAACGTTTCGCCTCGTTGTAGTTGGCGGCGGAAAGCTGCGGGATGTCTTCGAGAATCAGCACCCGGACCGTATTGGCAATGGCCAGAAAATCGGCAGGGCCGAGAGGTTTGGAGCAAAGTTCCCAGAAGCTCGCGCGGCCAACGCCATTGGCAAAGCGCGGCAGGGTCAGGCTACGGTTATTGACGGTCAGCGTCAGTGGCGCCTCGGGGGCGCCGCCGGTAAGATCGGTCCAGAGGGCGGCGATGTCTTTGGTGGCGCTGCGGGCCGGGTGGAAATAGACCTGCATGCCGGCAAGGCGGTGCTGGCGGTAATCGGTCGGGCTTTCCAGTTCCACCACATCCAGCCGGTCTTCCAGAAGGGCGATGAAGGGCAGAAAGAGAGCGCGGTTGAGGCCGTCCTTGTAAAGGTCCTGCGGTGGGCGGTTCGAAGTGGTGACGACGACGATCCCGGCGGCGAAGAGCTTTTCGAACAGCCGCCCGACGATCATCGCATCAGTGATGTCGGAGATCTGCATCTCGTCGAAGGCCAGAAGGCGGGTGTCGCGGATGATCGCCTCGGCCACCGGGGCGATTGCGTCTTCGACGCCGCGTTTGCGCGCCGCGTGCAGGCCCTGATGCACCTCTTGCATGAAGGCGTGGAAATGGACCCGGCGTTTCAACGGCATGTCGGTCGCGTCGGTGAAAAGGTCCATCATCATCGACTTGCCGCGCCCGACCCCGCCCCACAGATACATGCCCTTTGGCGGCGTGATCGGTCGGGCAAAAAGACCGGCGAAAAGACCGACACGGCGGGTGGCGTTCTCTTCCAGCCACGCCCGCAGGCTTTCCAGCGGGGCCAGCACCGCATGTTGCGCGGGATCGGGGCGCAGAGTGCCGGTGGCGACGCGGGCCTCGTAGATCTCTGTCAGGGTCTGGCGCATCCCGCAGGCCTAGAGTGGCGCAAGGATCAGCCCCTCGGGGCCTTGCAGGGGGCTGGCAAGGTCCGACACCAGCTGGCGCGACCAGAGGCCATGGGCACCTTCGGGACCCGAGACATGGACGAACCGCAACCCGTCCTCCCAGAATTCCGGCATGAACTGCGGGCCGCCCGGAGTGACGTTCGGATCCAGCGCAGTGCCTGCCGCTTGCAGACCGGCAAGGGCCGCGTCCATGTCGGGCAAGGTCAGGGCGATGTGATCGATCCTGCTATTGCCCTCGGGCTGACCTTGCACAAGAAGCTGGCCCTGGTCGCCGCGATGCCAAAGCCCGCCCGAACGGGCAAAGCCAACGACCGTTTCCAGCGCCTTGGCGGCCTGGTCGGCGTCTTGCAGTGGCAGTTCGGGAGCAAGCACGCGTTTACCTCAGGCGAAAGTCATCGGGTCGGGGCCGCAGCGCTGACCTTCGTCAAGGCTGGCCATCGCGGTCATCTCCTCTGCGGTCAGAGTGAAATCGAACACGTCCAGATTTTCAGCCAGTCCGGCAGCGCGGGTCGACCGGGGAATGACCGAGGCACCAAGCTGGATGTGCCAGCGCAAGATTACCTGCGCCGGGCTTTTGCCGGTGCGCGCGGCGGCGGCCTGAACCGGGGCGACAGTGAAGCTGCTGCCCCGGCCCAGCGGCGTCCAGCTTTGGGTGACGATGCCCATGCGGTCATGCAGCGCGCGGGATTCGGCTTGCTGGAGGCGGGGGTTAAGCTCGATCTGGTTCAGGACCGGGACGACGCCGGTTTCATCGACCAGCCGTTCCAGATGTGCGGGCATGAAGTTCGACACGCCGATCGACCGGACGCAGCCCTCTTCGCGCAGCCGGACCAGTGCGCGCCAGGTGTCGACATATCGGTCGCGGGCGGGGGTGGGCCAATGGATCAGGCACAGGTCCACCCGGTCCAACTGCAGGCGCATCAGGCTGGCCTCAACCGCGCGCAGGGTGGCGTCGTGACCCTGATCTTCGTTCCAGACCTTGGTGGTCACGAACACCTCGTCCCGCGGTAGCCCGCTTTGGCGGATGCCCTCGCCAAGCCCTGCCTCGTTGCCATAGATCGCCGCGCCGTCGATCAGCCGATAGCCCATGCCCAACGCCGTCGCGACAGTTTCGGCGGTGCTGGCGGCGGGCACCTGCCAGATGCCAAGGCCAAGTTGCGGGATCATGTGGCCGTCGTTCAGCCGCAGGCGGGTCGGGGGCATGAGAGTTCCTTGATGTGACCCGGGGGAGAAAGGGCCAAGTCCGGCCCCAAGGCAAGGGGGAAATGGCTGTCCGCCATCATGAAGCCGCAGGCTGGCGGTGACGCGCGGGGGCGGGTTGAAGGTGGCGGCCTTGCATAGGGTCCGGGCCACGATCCCGTCCGCTTTCCCGATTGCGGGGCTTCACCCGGGGCGTCGGAGGGCCTATCACTGGGTTGCCAGACCATCGGGAAGCATCATGTCCGACGCCTATTTCCTATATCATTCCATCGGCATGTATCCCGGCAAGGCCGCGGATCTGGCCCGCGCCCTGACCAGTTTCGCCGACATCTGGGGCCGTCCGGATGACGCGCAATGGGGCATGATGCTGCCGCTGCGGCAACGGTTCCTCGACCGCTGGCGCGGCATCCTCAAGGCGGCCCCGGACAGCGTGACCACCTGCGAAAGCGTGACGCAAGGCCTGCATATGCTGATCGAGGCGCTGCCGGATCATGTCTTGCGTGGCAAAAGCCTTTTGGTGGCGGCGGACTGCTTTCCGTCGAACCATTTCCTGCTGGCGGGCATGGCCGAGGCGCGGGGTTTTACCCTGAAGACCGTGCCCTCGCGACAGGGTGCGACCTGGGTCGAGGATGAGGATTTCCTTGCCGCCTGGACCCCGGACGTGGGTCTGGCGCTGCTGACATGGGTGTCTTCGACCTCGTCCCACCGGATCGACCTGGCGGCATTGGTCGACCACGCGCGGCGGATGGGGTCGCTTGTGGGCGTGGACATCACCCAGGCTGCGGGGCTCTTGCCGTTTGACGTGGCGGCGCCGACGGTGGATTTCGTGCTGTCCACCTCGTTGAAATGGATGTGCGGCACACCGGGGGCCGGGATGCTGTATGTCGACCCCGCTCTGATCCCGGTCTGTCATCCGCAATTGCGCGGCTGGTTCAGCCAGCCCGATCCGTTCAACTGGGACATCACCCGCTTTGCCTATGCCCCCGGCATCCGTCGGTTCGACTCTGGCACGCCGTCCTGCATGGCGGCGCTGGCCTCGCTGCCTGCGCTTGATTGGCACGCAGAGCAGGACCATGCCGCGATCCTGGCCCACAATCGGGCGCTGACCGGCCGGTTGTTCGAGATCGCCGAAGAGTGCGGGCTTTCGCCGGTCACGCCGCGCGACGAAGCCCGGCGCGGCGGTTCGGTGATGCTGCGCCTGCCAGAAGCGCTCCCTGCGGGTCAGATTGTGGCGGGGCTGCGGGCGCAAGGGATCACCTCGGACTGCAGGGGGCAAGTCCTGCGGCTGTCGCCGGGGGTGGTGACCGGCGTAGAGGAGTGTGAACGTTTGCGGGCAGCGCTGCCCGACCTCTTGCGGGGCTAGGCACCTCACTGCGGACGGGTTTCGGTGACCAGGGGAGGCCAAGATGCGCAGGTCGCGGGATCTGTACGGGCGCTGTTGCCGGCATGGCAGATCGACCATTTGGCCACGGTGATCCCTGTCCGGCCAACATGAGGAGCCCGGCCGTCACCCGGCGCGACCTCCACAAGGTCAACCGGCACGGGGTCAGCGCCGCCCGGCCAAAGCAAGGCGGCCCCGAGGATTGCCACGCCGCCGTCAGAGCCATGGCAAGCCGTGTCCTGCCCGGGCGTCCCTGGCTGGCAGGGGCTCTGTCATGGCGGTCGACCTCAGGTCTCGAAGGCTTTCGGCGCCGGGGCCTGTTCCTTCAGCGCGTTGTTCCATTCACCCTGGACCACGCAATGCGCAGTGGCGCCCAGCAGCTCGGCCTCGATCAGGTTGTGGTTGACGAAGGCGCAGACGCCGGGCTGTTCCAAGGTGTACATCGCTGCCCCAGACGGGCCGCCACGGATCAGCCAGGTCTTGAAGTTGGTCGCGGGTGCGTCGTTGAACGACCCCGGCTCCCGGACGAAGTTGCCGTGTCCGCCGATCAGGTGCGGGCAGGTGTCGTGGTTGGCCTGATTGTGGATCATCAGCACGGAGTCGCCAACCTTGCTCCGCAGGGCCTTGTCGCCGGTCAGCGCCCCAACGGCACGATTGAACACCGAAGGTGTCGCAACCAGCCCGCGCATCGCCGCAAGACCGTCGGAGTAGTCCGCGCCTGCGGTCGCTTAGGTCTTGTGGCTGCCCTCCTCGTTCATCGGCATGGAATAGTCCTGCCGGCCGATGTGGGCGATTTCGCCATGACGCAGCGGATTGCCCTGGCCGTGCTTCAGCCCGTCGCCCGGCTGCAACTTCATGGTGCCATTCATGCCGTGGCAGATGTGGCAGGGGATCATCTCGCCCCCCGGTACGCAGTGACAGGTGAGGACGCCGGGTTTGGTCGCCTTCCGGAGCGGCACGGCTTCCTTGCCGGGGAAGACATGGGTCAGCCCGCCGCCGCCCAGCGCCCCGCTCGAGGCGTGGAAATCGATGTCGGGTTCGAACACGCCGTCAGTGGGGTTGCGAAGCGTCACTTCGACATGATCGCCCTCATGCGCGTTTGTTTGCGGCCCGCGAACCGAGCCGTTGTAGCTCAGCGCCCAGATCTCGGCACCGGTGTCCCCGTCGACGGTCATGAGACGTTGCTGCGTCTCCAGATGGACTTCGACGATCTTGGGCCCGCCGGTCGCGACCTGATCGTGAACCGGGGCGAAGGGTGGGGCGACAAGCTCTTGCTTGACGCGGGTGTAGCCGGTGAGATCGGCGGGCGCGGACTTGGCGATGGCCTCGGCCTGCGCCTGGATCAGGCGTTCGGCCAGGATATCGGCACGGACATGGACGCCGGTCCGCACCCCACAGGCCGCGCCGAACCTGGCCCTCCAGACGAAGAGATAGATGCAGGCCTCTTGCGCCCAGGTCATCTTCAGCGCGTTGAATATCTTGAACATCGATCTGGCAAGATCGGCAAGCGCCGGCATCTCGACCAATCGGGACGAACCGACAAGGTCGGCCGCGAGGCCGATGGCAAAGCGGTGGGTGACGGTGATGAAGACAAGCACGGTCGCCACCGCGATCAGCGTGGCGATCAGCACTTCCTCAAGCCGGTCAAGAAGGCGCAGCATGGCACACCCCGCATGGTTCGGGGCAAGTTCCGGGATTGGGTGAAGACGGGCTGGGAGCAGTCTCTGGTCTGGGACTGCCGCGTAAGCCGGACCTACAGACCGATGGCGCCCTTGACGGCGGCCATAGTGTCGGCGCCGATGCGTTAGGCCATCTCGTCTTGGACCGGGACCAGAGCCTCGATCCAGACTGCGCGCTCATCGGCGGTCAACTCGGAGAATTCGGTCGTATTGCCCGCCACCCTTGCCGCGAGCGCGGCGTCGTTGTGATCTTTGGCGATCGGGTTGGCGAGGTCGGAGGCCTCCATCATCGCCTTGTTCAGATCGGCGCGAACGTCTTCGGGAAGGCCGCCCCAGAACCGCTTGTTCACGATGATCGCATATCCCAGATAGCCGTGGTTCGACACGGTTGCTGGGTCTGAACCTCGTTCATTTTCCGGGTATACATGCTCGAGGGCGGGTTTTCGGAGCCGTCGACTGCGCCGGTCTGCAGCGCTGGTAGACCTCGGAGAACGCCCTGCCCCCGGTGATCTTCCTGACCGGGCATGCCGATGTTCCCTTGGCCGTGCAAAGCCCGAAGAACGGCGCTTTCGGCTTTCTGAAAAAGCCTTTCAACGAGAATCAGATCGTCGATCTGGCGCGGCATGCCAGTCAGTTGCGCCAGAGCCGTGCCGAGGAGACCGACACCCGCGCCGCCATTGCAGCGCGCCATGCAACGCTGTCTCCGCGTGAGGTCGAGGTAATGGCAGCGCTCCCGTTGTCCGGGCATCGCCATGCGCGCAGTCGAGGTACACCGGTCGCGGGTCCTGCGGAAGATGGAGGTCAGGAACCCGGTCGAGCTGGCCCGGGTGAGCCCTCTGTTGCGCTGAGCGCGGCTCGGGCGGGAAATTAGCCGGGTCTGGCACTGCCAGGACCGGGGTTGCCCGCCAAAAGACGCCATCGGCCTGCGCGGCCATTGTGATTCGTCAATGCGCGGGAAGGGCGGGTTCGGGAAGATTCCTTTCATCAGGCTTGGCATGGGCAGGCAGAGAGCGATGGGAAGGGAACAATCAAGGACATGGGCGCTGGCGATGAATTCCGCCCGCGCCCGCGTGCTGCGCGGGCTGGCTGAAGCGGGTGTGGATCAGGAGGTCGAACTGGTCATGAAATCGGAAGCCAGAAACCTTCGACAGAGCATGTCGGACGGATCAGGCCGTGACTTTCGATTCAGAAGCCCAAGTCGCCGGACAGCACCTCTCGCTGGCAGCGCGGCTCCGGGCAGCGACCCTGTCGGCGATGACCGGCGCGAGTTCATCCGTCAGGTTCTGGCAATGCTGGAAAGTCACCGGCGCGCGGGCGATTTCGACAAGCTGGCCGTCTTTGCCGAACAGGATGTCCTGGGCACCCTGCGACAGATGCTGCCCGGGACGCTGCGCGCCACGGTGGTCTGTGAAGTGCCAAGGGACCTTGTGCATCTTTCAGCGCAGGATCTTCCCAGGGTGATCCTGAAGGCGATGGATGGCGGGCCGCAATCCTTGTGAGCAATCAGGCAGGCGCTTCTGCCGATAGCCGGGACGCCTCAGCCAGGTAGTCATGGGCACGCCGCGGCCATTTGGCAGGCGTGCGCGGGCTTTCATCCTGCAGATGGTCGATGGCCAGCCGCGCCCGCGTAACCAGCCTGAACATGGCATAGGTGGTCATCAGCGCGGGGTCCGGGGGTGCAAAGCCCTCGGCTTCAAGCGCGCCTGTCAGCGCCTTGCCCAGATCGGGGCGGCCCAGCATGGTGCATTCCGCAGCCAGATATCCGACCTCGTCATAGATATCGAGGACCCGCAGTTCGACTGCGCTTTCCACCCGGTCAAAGATCACCGGCGGGCGCGTCAGGCAGACATGTTCGGGCCGCAGATCGCCATGGCCTTCGACCACAAATCCGGCCTGTTCCCGGGCGGCGATGTCGGGGGCGGCAAGGTCAAGCCGACGGCTCAGATCCTCTGCCACACGGGCCAGACCGGGGTTAGGAAGGCGGTGGGCCATCTTCGTCAGGTGGGTTGCGTTGACCCGCTGTTCGCGGTGGAGATGGGTAAAGTAGAGGCCCGCCCTGACCGGAGAAGCCTGCTGCTGGCGGTAAAACCGCGCAAGGAGCGCTACGACCGCCGACATCTCGTCTTTCCGCGGGCCCTGCCCCGCAGCAATCACCGTGTCCAGCATCCGCGCCTGAGGCAAGCGCCGCATCTGGACCAGCCAATCGACCACCGGCCAGCCTGCCAGAGGCCGGCCGGCCAACGGCCCCTTGCCACCCAGCCAGAGCCACTCGCCAGACGAGACCAGCGGTATCGGCCTGATATAGACATCCCCTGCCAAGGCCTGGTTCAGCCGCACCTCCTCGGCGCAGGCGTGGGCGCGCGCGGGCAGGCTACGATGATCGAAATACCCGAAACAGATCGGTTTTTTCAGCTTGAAGGCAAACTTCGCTGTCAGGAACACATAGGCCATATGCGTCTCGATCACCTGCGTCACGCCCGGCAGCCCCGACAGGAACGCGACTTTCCGTTCTGTCGACACCTGCCACGGCGGATCGGGCAAGTCAGTCCTCACATCCACAGATGCCGCAGGGATTTGCGCATTGCGTGGGTGATCTGGTCATACTCGCCAAGGCTGATCTGGCGCCGCAGCACCGAAAACACAGCCGCTATAGCGGCATCGGGATCAATTGGCGGGTCATTGCCGAAGGATTTCGTCACGCGGCCCATGAAGTCTTCGGCCGTGCGGGGATGCGCCGGGGTCTTGGAGGGCACCCAGCCTTCGAAGTAGATACCCCTGATCAGCAGCGGCAATTGCGCAGCCAGGTCGGCGGCCTCATCCACGGTCAGGAAGTCGCGCAAGGCGTGCAGCGTACCGCGCAAAAGCTGGAGTGCGCGGCCCCGGTCCGACCAGCCCAAGTCTGTCTGGAGCAGGTTAAGCCATTCGGCCACCACTTGCGGCGCATGGTCGATCGAAGAAATTCCCGTGGTTTTCATGCTGTGTTCCCATTCCAGCTGGCCAGCCAACTGGCTGGACGGAAGTGACGGAACGCGCCGGGGCAGCAGCCCGTCGGAGAACCGACCTTTCTTCCGCTTCTGCAAATATCGCGGGCGACCGCCGCAATCACATTGACGGCTGTCAATGAAGCCGGAGCGGCGTTTGCCGATGATGCACAGCATGCAGATTTTCGACCTCACACCCGATCCAGCACTTGGTCCGGACGTCGCGCGCCACGCTGGCCATCCGCTGACGCCACTGGAACTGCGCAGCTTCGGCGGCGGGCAGCACAAGCTGCGCCCCCTGGTCAGCGTGCGCGGCGAGGATGTGTTCGTGCTTTCGGCCTTGAATGCGGGTGACGGCCTATCCGTGAACGACCTTCTGGTCCGGTTGCTGTTCTTCATCGCCACCTGCCGCGATCATGGCGCAGAGCGGGTGACGGCGGTCGTGCCCTGGTTACCCTACGCCCGGAAGGACCGGATGACCAAGGCGCGGGACCCCATCAGTTCGCGCTATGTCGCGCAGCTTTTCGACGCGGTGCGAACCGATGTCGTGATCACGATAGACGTCCACAACCAGGCCGCGTTCCAGAACGGGTTCCGCTGCCAGACGGTCCATCTGGACACCTGCCGGCTTTTCTCGAACGAGATTGCGGCGCGGGCAGGCGAGGCCCCGGTCACCGTCATGTCGCCGGATGGCGGAGGGTTGAAGCGGGCCGAGCTACTGCGCCAGTCGGTCGAACTGGTGCGCAACAAGCCTGCGGGCTTTGCCTTCATGGAAAAGCACCGCTCGGGGGGCGTGGTCAGCGGTCATCTCTTCGCTGGAACCGTCGAGGATCATGAGGTCTGGATCGTCGACGACATGATCGAAAGCGGCGAGACCATGCTGCGGGCAGCCCGGGCGTGCCGCGAGCGCGGGGCCCGGTCGGTGCACCTGATGGCGACGCACATGTTCTGCGGTGCCGAAGACATCGGGCGCCTGAAGGATCCGGCCATCGACACGGTGACGGTCACCGACACGACAGGCCGGACCGCGGACTTGCCGGACCTGCGGATCCACCGGCTGAGCGTCGCCCCCATGATCGGGCAATGTCTTGCGCGTATGCACCAGGGACAGGCGGTCAGCCCGGTTCTGGACCCCTCGGGAATGACCCGTTGAGACCTTTGTAAGGAAAGGGAAACGTGATGGAAATCGAAAAGGTGATGCACACTCCGGCGGAATGGGTGGAAGCCGACACCCCGGTCGCCGAAGCCGCCAGGCGGATGCAGGCGGCCGACATCGGAGCGCTGCCTGTCGGCAAGGATGATCGCTTGATCGGCATGGTGACAGACCGGGACCTTGCATTGAAAGTCTTGGGCGAAGGCCGTGATCCTGCAAAGACGACGGTGGAACAGGTGATGACTCCGGGCATAATCTGGTGCCGGACCACGCAGACCGTCGAGGATGCCGTCTATCTGATGGAACAGAAAAAGATCCGTCGGCTGCCGGTGATCGACGACAAGAAGCGGCTGGTCGGCATGCTGAGCCTTGGGGATGTCGCCGACGCCCTGCCCCAGCGGCTGGTGGGAGAGTTGATCAACGCCGTCGCCGACCACCATCGTTGAAAGGCGTCCCCATGCAGCGCGAGCCCAGAATCACCTGGCGCAACATCCAGAAGTCCGAGGCTGTCGATGCGGTGATCCGGAAACGGATCGCCTCGATCGAGAAGTTCTGTCCTGATGCAATCGGCCTGAGCATCGTTCTGGACGCCCCGCAAAAGCCGCGGAACGCCGGTCGCGGCTTTGATGTCCGGTTGCACCTGTCACTTCCGGGGCCGGATGTCGACGTGGCCCGCAGCGTGCGGCAAGGCCATGCGGCGGATGACCTGTTGCGGGCAGTGAACGCGGCCTTCACGGCACTGGAACAGCAGGCCAAGGAGGCACGACTGAAACTGGGCGGGCTTGAGGTCAAGCATCACCCGGTCATCCTGCATGGCGAGATCATCGAGCTTGAGCCAGAGCTAGGCTATGGCTTCCTGCGCGCCGACGATGGCAAGGAGGTCTATTTCCAGAAGGACAGCCTGGTCGCCGGGGACTGGGACGACCTTGGACGCGGCGCCCGCCTGCGGTTCAGGGAACAGGCCGGTGCGCAGGGCCCCTTTGCAGTGGATGTGGCGCCCGCAGGATGACCGCAGGCACCACCTTCGCGCGGGATCAGACAACAGACAGCCGGTCACGCACTTCGCGGATGCCGGGCGCGGCCCAGACCGCCTGTTCGACCGCCCGGCGTTCGGCAAGACTGTGAACCTTGCCCTCCAGCGTGACCGACCCGTCGGTCACCTCGACCCGGATGTCCTTCATGTCCAGTTCCGCCTGTCGTTTAAGCGCCTTTTCGATGCGGTCACGGATGTCCGCAGGGCTGGCCTTGGCCTCGATCACGATGGCGTTGGTGACGCCTTTCACCCCGGCCATGTCGCGGACCGCGCGCGCTGCTGCTTCACGCTGGTAGTTCCATTCGACCGACCCGGACAGCGTCAGCCAGCCGGCCTGCACCTTCACCTTCACGGCGTCCGCAGGCAGGGTCGTGCCCCAGCGCAGCACGTGCAGCACGCGGCTGGCAATTTCGTCATCGGCGGTAAGGTGGGTGCCGATCGGGCGCACCTCAAGCTCCTGGGCAATGGCCTTGACGCCGCGGATGGCCATGGCCAGTTCCTCGGCCTTCAGTTTCTGGCCGTAGGTCGGCACATGGCCTGACAGGGTCACGACGCCATGATCGACAGCGACCCCGATGCTGGCGGCATCAAGGCTGGGCTCGAACTCGAACGCGTCAAGGATGTTCTCTTTGATTTCCATGTCAGACATCTGGATCTCCTTCTGGGTTTGGACCATGGACGGTCGTCCGATCGTCCTGGCTGGAGCACTGGAACCATATGACTGGCCCTGACCGCAGGGTCATTGATCACTGTCAAGGCCATGGCCTCCGGAAGGCCCCAAGGTCATCATCGGGCATGCCCGCCGTGGCAGGCGGGACGAAAGCGGGGAACCGGCATGACACAGTCAAAGCGCGATGAGCAGGCCGAGGTGATCGGCTTTCTGATGTCGCCCGGGGCCTTTCCGGCCGACGGTCAGATCAACCACATCGAAACCCACAGCGCGCACGTGTTCCTGTGCGGTGAGGTTGCGCTGAAGATCAAGCGGGCAGTCCGATATGACTATCTGGACCAGTCGACGCCAGAGTTGCGGCAAGCCCTGGTGCAACGCGAACTGGACCTGAACCGCTCCATTGCGCCGATGATCTACCGCGACGTGGTCCCCATCACGCGTGCCCCCGGCGGCGGACTTGAACTGAGCGGCTCGGGTCCACCCGTAGAATGGGCGCTGCGGATGCACCGCTTTGCAGCCGATTGCGAGATGCCGGAAGTGGCCGCCAGCGGAAGGTTGACGGATGCCGTGGCCGAGGCCCTTGGCGGTGCCGTTCAAGGCTTCCATGCCGCCTGCCCCAGGCGCTCTGATCCCGGCGACGCCCTGATCCGCGATATTCTGGACGAGTTGGGGCGCGTGTTGGCGGAGTTCGACACCCAGATCGGCAGCGGCGTGGTGGATGTCTTCCTTGGCCGGGCGCGCAAGCAACTTGCCGACCTTGCGCAGCACCTGAGGGACCGCGCCGCCAACGGCCATGTTCGCCGGGTGCATGGCGATCTGCATCTGCGCAACCTTCTGCTGATCGAGGGGCAGCCGGTCCTGTTCGACGCGCTGGAGTTTGATGAGCGGCTTGCCACCTGCGATGTGCTTTACGATCTGGCGTTCCTGCTGATGGACCTTTGCCACCGCGACCTAGGCCGACAGGCGAATGCCGCGATGACGGCCTATCTCCTTGCCGCGGCAAGGGCCGAGGATGCCGGCCTGTCGGCCTTGCCCCTGTTCATGGCGGTGCGCGGTGCGATCCGGGCGATGGTTCTGTTGCAGACCGACCTGGCGACGGGCCACAGCGGCGAAAGCCTGCCCGAAGCCCGGCGATATCTGACGGAGGCTGCAAGGTATCTGCAGCCGAAGGCGCTGGTGCTGATCGCAGTGGGCGGGGTGTCGGGTACCGGCAAGACAGTCCTTGCGCGCGATCTTGCAAAGGACATCGGGGCCTGTCCCGGCCCGGTTCACCTGCGCACCGACACGGAACGCAAGGCCGAGGCGCATCCGGTCAGCTATGCCCCCGCCGCCCGATCTGCAGTTTACGCGCATATGCTGGCACGGGCGGCAAATATCCTTGCGGCTGGCCGCAGCGTGATCCTGGACGGCACCTTTCTGGACCTGGCCCAGCGCCGCGCTGCGCAAGGCCTTGCCTTGCGCCAAGGCGTTGCGTTTCGGGGCTTTTGGCTGACCGCCCCGCTGCCGGTTCTGACCAAGCGGGTGACCTCTCGACAGGGGGATGCGTCGGATGCCGATGCGGCCGTTGTGGCGGCACAGATCGCTTCGCTTGACGCGCCGGTCAGCGATCCGGGGTGGGAGACAATTGACGCCGGCGGGTCGCCTGATGCAACAAGGGCCGCAGCATCTGCGGCCCTTGGCAGTCTTGTCAAAGGGGCAAGCTCTGGCGGCTAGGCCGCTTTCACTTCGATCTTGCGTTCCTGCTTAAGGGCAGCGGCCGACTTCGGCAATGTGACCTTCAGAACCCCGTTTTCAAACTTGGCCTCGATCTTGTCGACATCCACGCTGGCGGGCACGCGGAACGAGCGCTGGAACGAACCATAGCTGCGTTCGCGCAGGAAGTAGTCCTCCTTGTCCTCGACCCGTTCCGCCGACTTTTCGCCCTTGATCGTCATCATGCCGTCCGAAAGCCTGATCTCGACCTGATCCCTGGTCATTCCGGGCAGTTCCGCCTGCAACTCGTAGCCGCCATTCCGTTCGACCAGATCGACCGGCGGCACGGCCACGCCCAATTCGGGCCAGGCCTGCGACGCGATCGCCGGACGGCGCGGCCAGCCGAGGCGCAGGTCAGGCCAGTCGATATCCATCAGGCGGTCGAACTGGTGGCGAAGCGAACGAAACGGTTCCCATTCTGCTGCCTGCATCGCACCCGGCTGGGCGGGTTCGCGTTTCACTTCAACACTGGTGCTCTTGTCAGCCATGTCACGTTTCCTCCTTTGGTGGATCTGGACTGATCACTTGCATAAGGAGTTATCTGCCGTCTTTCATTGACCGCCGTCATGACACGCGAAACGCCGTCGGGTTGGGCATCGACAAGGCCCAACAGGACGTTGAGCCGCGTGTTCTGCGGATCCGGCCCTTTCGGGAATCCGTCGAAGCCCGAGCCGATCCGGCCAAGCTTGGACAGCTTTTTCATGTCCCTGATGCGGAAATTCGCTGGATCCACGATCTCGATGATCCCGGTATGGGCAAGGCGGTGGGTGATCCGGCTGATCGTCTCGACCGTCGTTGACAGAAGATCGGCGATGTCGGGCCGGGACAGTCGCATCGAAAGAATGCCGCTGCCGTCGGGCTGCACCTGATAGGGCATGAACCGGCTGGCCAAAACAAGAAAGGCACTGAAGCGCTCGTCCGGCCGCAGCGCACCGATGGACCAGGTCAGCCACAGCAACCGGTCAAGCTGCCGCTGTTGCTGGAGCAGGAAGTCCTTGCGCAGGTCGCTGTCCCTTTCCAGCATCAGGTCGAAATCGCGCTTGTCGATCCGGCAGACATTGCAGGGCGTCGCGGCATCGACACTCATCCCCTCGCGCAGTTGCGCTTCGTAGCCAATGGTTTCGCCGGGCAGGATCAGGGACAAGACCTGTCTTCGGCCAGTATACCCGTAGCGCTGCAGCCGGAGGATGCCAGACCTGACAAACCAGACATGGCGGCTTGGGGCTTCGCCGCTCAGGACCACTGAACCGACTTCAAGGTCAAAGCGTTTCCCGAGACAGCCATGCAGCCGTCCCGCGCAACGTGCCTGGCCACCGGACGATCCCGTTGCGCACCCGCCCGACAGGGAACGAACGCCGTCGAATGCGGGCTGAAACGAAGTGTCCTGTGCCTTGATCGGACTTTTCATGGCGAACCTTTCGACCTAGCTTCTGGGTCCGGGCTTGACAGATCAGCACGGGTAGCTGGCAATCGGCGTCAGGGTTTCTCGCATACCTCAACCTCTGCGCGAATCGCTGCCGGTTTCCATGAAGATAACGATAGATAATCCAGGCACATTGACAGGGATCAAGGACGCTTCAGCGACAATCGGGTGGTGATGGGACCTGGGCAGTCGGACGCTTGGCTGTTGCTTCGCAAGATATTGCGCCGACGACCCTTTAAGGATCCAGATGATGCAAGAGCGGATCACGCTGCGAAAGGACATCCGTGAGGTGATCAGCACCGGAAACGGTCTGCTGCGCAAACTGCTGACTTCGCTGTCCCCCGAGATCAGGGAATCGCTTCTGTCGCATGCCGGCATCCGCGAGGTCGAGACCGGCGAGGTGCTTGTGGGCAGCGGTCAGCTCTCGACCGAGGTCGGGTACGTGATCGTCGGCACCCTGGCGATGACCCAGGTGCTGGAGCACGACCGAAAGCACATCGTCGGCCTTCTGGTGCCGACCGACATCTATGGCCGGATCTTCGATGGCCCGTCCAACTATCAGATCGAGGCCCTGACGCCTTCAAGGATCGTCTACTTCCCGCGCGCCCGTCTGGAAGAGATCCTGCGTCAGCACCCCGAGGCGGAACGGCTGTTCCTGGTGCATCTTCTTGATGAAATGGATGCGGCAAGGGAATGGCTGCTGCTGATGAGCGGCCGCAAGGTCGCCAATCGGCTGGCCTCGTTCCTGATGATCATGGTGCGGCGGTCCAGAGTTGGGACGTCGGGCGCGCCGGTACGCCTGCGCATTCCCTTGTCGCGCAAGGATCTGGCACATTATCTTGGCACGCGACCAGAGTCGCTCAGCCGGGCCTTTCACGAGCTGGAACACCAAGGCGTGCTGCGGATCCTGAACCCCTACCTTGTCGAGATCGCGGACCTGGACACCCTGACCGATGCGGCGGGCGATGATCTGGTCATGGAGACACCAGAGGACTCCACCTCCGACCTGTAATGGCGGCAATTCTCGCCGACCGCGCGGCGAAGGCGCGCCTTTGATCCCTGCCACCCCCAGCCCCGAAGTCGGGCCGCGCCCGTCGGCATGGCGCTTCGGCGGCCTGCTACACTCCAAGGATTTCCACCCGCATCCGAAGTTGACCTCGGTCAATGCCTGGGTAAAGATCATGGAAAAGCATGGCAGAAACCTGGGCAGTCTGGAGGGCCCATGTGGATTGCGTTGTTCAGCCGTCTTTTGCGCCGCCTGGTCCGCGAAGGGACCATGGTGGTAACCATTGCCGACAGCCCCGAGATGGTCTTCGGCAGTGGTCAGGAACCGAAGACCAAGGTTCATCTCAGGGATATGGCGACGGTCCGGCGGCTGATGTTCGACCCGGAACTGGCTTTGGGCGAATGCTATGTGGACGGCTCGCTGACGGTTGAAGGCGATGACGTGCAGGGTCTGCTTGCGGTGGTCGTGAAAAGCGGGATCCGTGGGCACAACATGTCGGTCCTGACCCGGCTTCAGGCCCTGCGGCCCAGCCGGTGGCGCCGGCTTTACCAGGCCAACCCGGCGTGGCGATCCCGGCGCAATGTCGCGCATCACTATGATCTGACGCCGGCGATCTATGACCTCTTCCTTGACCCCGACCGACAGTATTCCTGCGCGTATTTCACCGATCCCTCAGGCAGCCTGCAAGCGGCACAAGCGGCCAAGAAGGCGCATATCGCGCGCAAGCTTCTGATCACCCCGGGGATGCGCGTCCTTGATATCGGCTGTGGTTGGGGTGGCCTTGCCCTGACGCTGGCCGGTGACTACGGAGCCCGGGTGACCGGAATAACCCTGTCGCAAGAGCAGCTGGCGATTGCGCGCAGCCGCGCCGAGGCTGCGGGCCTTGCTGATCGGGTGTCGTTCGAACTGATGGATTACCGCGCGGTGACCGGGACTTTTGACCGGATCGTGTCGGTGGGCATGTTCGAACATGTCGGCGCACCGAACTACCAGAACTACTTCAACGTGTTGAAGAATCTCCTGACGGATGACGGCGTGGCGCTTGTCCACACCATCGGGCGGACCGCACCGCCGGCTGGGACAAATGCCTGGATCGCCAAGTACATCTTTCCCGGCGGCTATGTTCCGGCCCTTTCCGAAGTCGTCGTCGCACTTCAGGACGCCGGTCTTCGGATCGGCGACATCGAATGCCTGCGTCTGCACTATGCCCTGACCCTGCGCTGCTGGTTCGACCGTTTCAGTGCCAGGGCCGCAGTCGCAACTGCGCTCAAGGGCGCGGACTTCGTCAGGATGTGGCGGTTCTATCTGGCCGCCAGCGAGCAGACCTTCCGCCACGGACCACAGGACGTGTTCCAGTTCCAGCTGTGCAAACGCCCGGATGCTGTTCCGATCACGCGCGACTACCTTTATGCGGCCGACCGGCTGAACCTTGATCAGGCGGCAGAGTAGCGGCGCCGAACGCGTCGATGCTGACTTATCAGGCAAATTGCACGGAATTCGGGCAATCTCTCTGGGCCGTTGGTTCTTCTGGTGCCCTGGGCGAGGACCTGGCCTGTTCGCTCCACCCCCATCGGCTAAGCGTTCGCAATGGACAGTCCGCTGGCGATTATTGTGGTGGAACCGGACCGGGATCGCGCTTTGGCCATTGTCGATGCCATCCGGCTGGCCGGCGAACACCGGGTGTCGGTTCTGGCCGACCCGGCCGGGCTTGCGCGTCGGGTGGCCGAAATCAGGCCCGACCTCGTCCTCATCGACATCTCGAACCCATCGCGCGACAGCCTTGAAGAGCTTGCCCTTGCCTCGGGTTCGCGGGATCGGGCGGTTGCGATGTTTGTCGATCAATCCGACAGCGGCCTGACCCGCGCGGCGATCGAGGCCGGGATCAGCGCCTATGTCGTCGACGGCCTGCGTCCAGAGCGGATCCGTCCGGTTCTGGATGCCGCCATTGCGCGGTTCCACATGGTCAGCCGCATTCGCACCGAACTGGCCGCAACCAAGGCCGCGCTGGAGGAACGCAAGGTCATCGACCGCGCCAAGGGGCTGGTGATGCGCGCGAAGGGTCTGGGTGAGGAACAGGCCTATTCCCTGTTGCGAAAGGCAGCGATGGATCAGGGCAAGCGGCTGTCGGAAGTCGCACAGGCCATCGTCATGGCACATGAGGTCCTGAAATGAGCCGGGTCCTGCGGCTTGGCTATATTCCGCTTGTCGATGCTGCGGCCGCCATCGTCGCAACCGAATTCGGCTTTGCCGACGAAGAAGGCATCAAGCTGGAACTCGTGCGGGCGAACAGCTGGTCGATGCTGCGTGACCAGTTGGATTTCGGTCAGGTCGAGGCGGCGCACATGCTGTCGGTCATGCCGGTGGCGCGGGCCCTTGGCCTTGGCAGTGGCGACCAGCCGATCGAGGCCTTGATGGTGTTGTCCTTGAACGGGCAGATCTTCGGCCTGTCGTCCAAACTGCCGCCTTTGCCCTTTGGCGATCCCGCCCGCGTCGGTCAGGCCCTGGGCGAGCTGGGCAGACCTTTGCGCATCGGGGTGCCCTTTCCGTTTTCGATGCAGGCCGAACTGCTGGCCTATTGGCTGGATCGGGTGGGCGGCGGGATCCGGGTCGATATCCGCACCGTGCCACCTCCGCGGATGGCCAAAGCCCTGCTGGCAGACGAGATCGACGGCTTTTGCGTCGGAGAGCCGTGGGGCAGCCACGCTGTAGAACAGGCGGGGGCTCGGCTGGTGCTGCCCGGCTCGGCGATCTGGAGCCAGGCGCCGGAAAAGGTGCTGGCGGTCCGCAAGGGCTGGGCTGAAGCGCGGCCCGACATGGCGGGCAAGCTGATGCGGGCCTTGTGGCGCGCAAGTCGCTGGGTCGGCGACGCCAGCAACCGGACCACTCTGGCCGAAGTGCTGTCGCGGCCCGGTTATCTTGACGTCTCGCCCGACCTGATTGACCGAGCCCTGTCGCAGCGGCTTTTGATTGCACCTGAGGGTCCGGAAATTCCGATCCGGCAGTTCCAGACTTTCCACACGGGCCTTGCCAACTTTCCCTGGCGCAGTCAGGCGGCCTGGATCGGCGCCAGGCTTGCCCAGCGCAACGGCCTGGACGTCGGCACGGCCATGCAACAGGCGCGCGACCTGTTCCGCAGCGACCTTTACCGCCAGCACATCGGCCCCACTGGCGCGCCATTGCCGCGCTGTTCCGACAAGGTAGAGGGTGCGCTGGCCGCAAGCGAGACGGTAGCGGCTGTGCATGGCGCCCTGATTCTGGATCGCAACCAGTTCTTCGATGGCCAGGTTTTCGACCCCGAGCAGCTGGCTAGCTGAATAAATGGGCAGAATGCTGCATCGCAGAAAAAATCTGCCTGCCGCGAAGGTTTGCTCTGGCACAGGGACTTGACCAGACCGGAAGCATCGCGCTCTCATGAATTTATCGCGAAACAATGGCGTTTCGCTCTCCCGACAGTCCGGGACGACAGGCAAGGCCGCCTGACCTCGTTGCACCCTTCGTGCGGCGTCGTCTGCGGCCTTTTTCGCATTTCCACAACCTGAAAGGACTTCAGCATGAGCCCTCGCAAACTTCATACGGCCCTGATCCTGACATCGGCGCTTGTGACGCAGCCGGTCTTCGCCGCCGAACCCGAAACCGATGAACTGACGCTTGGCTTCATCAAGCTGACCGATATGGCGCCGCTGGCAATTGCCAAGGAAAAGGGCTTCTTCGAAGAGGAGGGCCTGTTCGTCACGCTGGAAGCCCAGTCGAACTGGAAAGTGCTGCTGGACCGCGTGATTGCCGGGGAATTGCAGGGCGCGCAGATGCTGGCAGGTCAACCGCTGGCCGCAACCATCGGTTACGGCACCGCGGGCGACGTGATCACCCCGTTCTCGATGGACCTGAGCGGCAATGCGATCACCATGTCGAACGCGGTCTGGGACGAGATGAAGCCGTATGTTCCGGCGGATACCGAAGGCAAGCCGATCCATCCGATTTCTGCCGCTGCGCTGAAGCCGGTGATCGAAAGCTATGCTGAGCGGGGCGAGCCGTTCAATCTGGGCATGGTGTTCCCGGTCTCCACCCACAATTACGAACTGCGTTACTGGTTGGCTGCGGGCGGGATCAATCCGGGCTTCTACTCGCCCGACGATGTATCAGGCCAGATCGCGGGCGACGTGCTGATCTCGGTCACCCCGCCGCCACAGATGCCCGCCACGATGGAGGCCGGCACCATTCTTGGCTACGCCGTGGGCGAGCCCTGGAACCAGGCCGCCGTCGTCAAGGGCATCGGCGTGCCGGTGATCGCGGATCACGACATCTGGAACTACAACCCGGAAAAGGTCTTTGGCGTGACCAAGGCCTTCGCCGAAGAAAACCCGCAGACCATGATCGCTCTGACCAAGGCGCTGATCCGCGCGGCGATCTGGCTGGACGAGAATGACAACGCCAACCGCCCCGAGGCGGTCGAGATACTGGCCCGGTCGGAATATGTCGGCGCCGATGCGGCGGTGATCGCGAACTCGATGACCGGCACGTTCGAATTCGAGCCGGGCGACAAGCGCCCTGCCCCTGACTTCAACGTGTTCTTCCGCAACAATGCGACCTTCCCCTATTACTCGGACGCGGTCTGGTACCTGACCCAGATGCGCCGCTGGGGCCAGATCGCCGAAGACAAGCCGGATGCCTGGTATGACGAGGCCGCGAAGTCGGTCTATCGCCCCGACATCTACCGGCTGGCCGCTGAGGAACTGATCGCCGAGGGCAAGGCAACGTCCGAGATGTTCGATTTCGACGCCGATGGCTACCGCGAGCCGACCAGCGCCTTCATTGACGGGATCACCTACGACGGGACCACGCCGAATGCCTACATCGACAGCCTGACCATCGGGCTGAAGACCGGCCTGACCGTCGAAACCGCCACGAACTGACCTGATCCAACACGCGTCCCGCGCCGGGCTTTGGCGCGGGGCGGGCTCCTGCCCGAAAAAGGACTGCCCCATGACCGCTGTCGACCCCGCCTCGATCTCTACCACAAAGACCAGGGCTGACGAGGCCGCCAAGGCCCGGCGCCTTGCCCGGATCAACAAGCTGGACGGCTGGCTTAGGGCGCTTGGCCTGCCTTTTGTCGCCCCGATCCTGCGCATGGCGGCCGGCGACCCGCCGAAGCAGCATCTGAAGGACATCTGGCGGCTTCTGGGGGTGCCGGTGCTTGCGGTGGCGATCTTCGTCACGCTCTGGGCGCAGCTGGCCCCGATGGTCCAGACTTCCCTCGGCGCCATTCCCGGCCCGAAAGAGGTGCTGGTGCAGGCTGTGAACCTGCATCAGGACGCAAGGGCCGAACAGGCGAAAGAGGCTGAATTCTACGCGCGGCAGGCCGAAAAGAATGCGGTCCTTGTGGAAGGAGGCAAGGCGGAGGAGGTCAAGACCCGCGCCTATACCGGCAAGCCGACCTACTACCAGCAGATCTGGACAAGCATCCAGACAGTGTTCTTCGGCTTCCTGATCGCGACCGCGGTGGCCGTGCCGCTTGGCATCGTGTCGGGCCTTTCCCCCACGGCCAACGCTGCTATCAACCCGCTTGTGCAGATCTTCAAGCCGGTCTCGCCGCTGGCATGGTTGCCTATCGTCACCATGGTGATCTCGGCCGTCTATGTGGGCGGCGACGGGTCGATGTCGAAGTCCTTCCTGATCTCGGCGGTGACGGTGACACTGTGTTCGCTGTGGCCAACTCTGATCAACACGGCCCTCGGCGTCGCCTCGATCGACAAGGATCTGGTCAGCGTTTCGCGGGTGCTCAAGCTCGGCCCGTGGAAGAAGATCACCCGGCTGGTGCTGCCCTCGGCATTGCCGCTGATCTTCACCGGACTTCGCCTGTCCTTGGGTGTGGGCTGGATGGTGCTGATCGCGGCCGAAATGCTGGCGCAGAACCCCGGCCTTGGCAAATTCGTCTGGGATGAATTCCAGAACGGGTCCTCCGACAGCCTGGCGCGGATCATGGTCGCGGTGCTGACCATCGGCATCATCGGCTTTCTGCTGGACCGGGTGATGTACGCGCTGCAATCGGCTTTCACCTTCTCGAACAACCGGTAGTCGCAATGGCAATCCTTGAATTCAAGAACGTGTCGAAAGGCTATGGCAACCATCCGGTGATCCGGCATCTGGATCTGGCGGTCGAGGATGGCGAGTTTCTGGCGATCCTGGGCTTTTCCGGGTCCGGCAAGACGACGCTGATGAACCTGATGGCAGGCCTGCAATTGCCCGACCAGGGGCAGGTCCTGTTCAAGGGCCAGCCGGTCACCGGACCGGGGCCAGAGCGGGGCCTGGTGTTCCAATCCTACGCGCTGATGCCCTGGCTGACGGTCCGGGGCAACATCGCGCTGGCGGTGGATGCCGTCCACAGTGGCAAGCCGAAAGCCGAGCGTGCAGCAATAGTGGCGAAATCCATCGACATGGTTGGCCTGTCACCTGCGGTTGACCGCCGCCCGGCGGAATTGTCGGGCGGGATGCGGCAGCGGGTTGCCGTGGCGCGGGCGCTGGCCATGTCGCCCGAGGTGTTGTTGATGGACGAACCCCTGTCGGCGCTGGACGCCCTGACGCGGGGCAATGTCGCAAGCGAGATCGAGGCGATCTGGGAGGCGGACCGCCGCACTGCCGTCCTGATCACCAATGACGTGGACGAAGCGCTGATCCTTGCCGACCGCGTCGCCTGCCTGAACCCCGATGGCACGCTGGGCGATGTGTTCAAGGTAGGGCTGCCGCGCCCGCGCGACCGCCACAAGATGGGCGGGAGTGCCACCTACAAGGAACTCCGCGCCGCCATTACCGCCTATCTGATGGATGTCGGCATGGCTGCCAAGGTCGCCGAAACCCGCTTGCTGCCTGATGTGACACCGCGCCATGCCATGCCCAGGGCCTATGCCGAGGCTGCGGTCAGCCAAATCGACGACCGCTACCTGCAATTCTCGCAACTGCACAAGGTCTACAGCACGCCGAAGGGCCCGCTGACGGTGGTCGAGGACTTCAACCTGACCTTGAAGAAGGGCGAGTTTGTCAGCCTGATCGGCCATTCCGGTTGCGGCAAGTCGACGGTGCTGACGATGACGGCCGGACTGAATGCCATCTCGAAAGGCGCGATCAAGCTGGACGGCTATCACGTCGAGGGTGCCGATCCAGAACGCGCCGTCGTATTCCAGTCACCCAACCTGTTCCCCTGGCTGACCGCGAAAGAGAACGTGGCGATCGGGGTCGGCAAGGTCTATCCGAAATCGACCCGGCTCGAACGGCAGGAGGTGGTGGAATACTACCTTGAACGCGTGGGTCTGGCCGATGCGATGGACAAGCCCGCGTCCGAGATGTCGAACGGCATGCGGCAGCGGGTGGGCATCGCCCGGGCCTTTGCCCTCTCGCCCAAGCTTCTGCTGCTGGATGAACCCTTCGGGATGCTGGACAGCCTGACCCGGTGGGAATTGCAGGAAGTCCTGATGGAGGTCTGGTCGCGCACGAAGGTGACCGCCATCTGCGTCACCCATGACGTCGACGAGGCGATCCTGCTGGCCGACCGCGTGGTGATGATGACCAACGGTCCCCGCGCCACCATCGGCAAGATCACCGAGGTGAACCTGCCCCGCCCGCGCAGCCGCAAGGCACTGCTCGACCACCCGGATTATTACCTCTACCGCCAGCAAGTGCTTGATTTCCTTCAGGAATACGAACATGGCGCGCACAAGAAGGATGCCGCATGATGGGCAGAAGACTTGTCGTCATCGGAGCCGGAATGGCCTCGGGCCGGATGCTGGAGCATCTTTTCGAAACGGCCCCCGGTGCTTTCGCAGTGACCTTGTTCAACGGAGAACCTCGCGGGAACTACAACCGTCTGATGTTGTCACCGGTGCTGTCGGGGGAAAAGACCTATACGGACATCGTCACGCATGATGACGATTGGTATGCGGCGCATGGCGTGACCTGCCGCTTTGGCGAGCATGTCACGAAAATCGACCGCGGTCGGAAGGTGGTGATCTCCCCGGGCGGCGAAACGGCCTATGACAAGCTGGTCATCGCCACCGGATCGGCCCCGTTCATCATCCCGGTTCCCGGAAAGGATCTTCCCGGCGTGGTGACCTACCGCGATCTGGAAGATACCGATGCGATGATCGCAGCCTCGCGTCCCGGCGCGAAGGCGGTGGTCATCGGCGGCGGCCTGCTGGGGCTGGAAGCGGCGGCAGGCATGGCCACGCGCGGCGCCGAAGTGACCGTCATTCACCTGATGGGTCACCTGATGGAACGCCAGTTGGACCCGGCTGCAGGGTATCTGCTGCAAAAGGATCTGGAACGACGCGGGATCAAGGTGCACTGCAAGGGTGCGACCAAGGCCATTCTGGGCGACGGAAAGGTCGAAGCGGTGCTGCTGGAAGACGGCACGGTCTATCCGGCCGACCTTGTCTGCATGGCGGTCGGCATTCGCCCCGAGACCCGCATCGCGACTGATGCGCATCTGGAAGTGAGTCGCGGGGTCGTGGTCAACGACCAGATGCAGACCAGCGACCCGGCGATCCATGCGCTTGGCGAATGCGTCGAGCACGACACCCAGCTCTTCGGTCTGGTCGCGCCGCTTTACGATCAGGCAAAGGTCCTGGCCCGCGCGCTGGTGGGCGATGCGGCGGCCTTCCGGCCGGTGCAGACCGCGACCAGGCTGAAGGTCACCGGGGTCGACCTTCTTAGCGCGGGCGACTTCGCCGAAGGTCCGGGACGCGAGGACATCGTCTTTCGCGATCCGGGGCGTGGCATCTACAAGCGCCTGGTCATTGAAGGCGAGCGCCTGATCGGCGCGGTGATGTATGGCGACACCGCCGATGGCGCCTGGTTCTTCAGCCTGATCAAGGACGCCAGCGACATCACCGACCAGCGAGATACGCTGATCTTCGGCCCCGGCTTTGCAGGGGGGTCCAAAGCGGACCCTTTGGCAGCCGTTGCAGCCTTGCCGCCTGAGGCGGAAATCTGTGGCTGCAACGGCGTGTGCAAGGGAAAGATCGTTCAGGCGATCCAAGGTGGGGCCAGGACTCTGGACATGGTGCGGGCTCAGACCAAGGCCAGTTCCTCATGCGGGACTTGCACGGGGCTGGTCGAACAGATCATGGCCATGACGCTTGGCGATGCCTTCAGTGCGAACGCCAATCCACCGATGTGCAAGTGCACGGATCATCCGCACGAAGACGTGCGGCGGATGATCAAGACCCTTGGGCTGAAGTCCATTCCTGCGGTCATGCAGGAAATGGGCTGGAAGACGGTGGGTGGCTGCGCCTCGTGTCGCCCGGCGCTGAACTACTACCTTCTGTCGGACTGGCCGACCGAGTACGTGGATGACCGGCAAAACCGCTTTGTCAACGAACGCAACCACGCCAACATCCAGAAGGATGGCACCTACTCGGTCGTGCCCCGGATGTGGGGCGGCGTGACCACCCCGGCCGAATTGCGGGCAATTGCCGATGCGGCGGACAAATACGCGGTGCCGATGGTCAAGGTGACCGGCGGGCAGCGCATCGACCTTCTGGGCGTGAAGAAAGAGGACCTACCCGCGATCTGGGCCGATCTGAACGAGGCGGGGATGGTGTCGGGGCACGCCTATTCCAAGGGTCTGCGCACGGTAAAAACCTGCGTCGGCACCGAATTCTGCCGCTTCGGCACCCAGGATTCGACCGGGTTGGGGATCAAGCTTGAAAAGCTGCTCTGGGGGTCGTGGACCCCGGCCAAGGTCAAGCTTGGCGTGTCGGGCTGCCCGCGCAACTGCGCCGAGGCGACCTGCAAGGACGTGGGCGTGGTCTGCGTCGACAGTGGCTATCAGATCAGCGTCGCCGGCGCCGCGGGCATAGACGTGAAGGAAACCGAGCTTCTGTGCGCCGTCGCCACCGAGGACGAGGCGATGGAAGTGATCGCGGCCTTTGTCCAGCTTTACCGCGAAAACAGCCGCTATCTGCACCGGATCTACAAATGGGTAGCGAAGGTAGGGCTCGACTGGTGCAAGGCGCAGGTCGTGGACGACACGGCCAACCGCCGCGCGCTTTGCGACCGTTTCATGCTCAGCCAGTCGATCTACCAGAAAGACCCATGGGCCGAAGAACCGAAGCTGCGCAACGACTTCGCGCCGTTGATGGACCTAAGCCGGGAGGCAGCGGAATGAACGTGATGGCTGATGCCTGGCTGGATATTGGCGCGCTGGAAGAGATTCCGCTTCAGGGCGCGCGGGTGCTGAAGACGCCGAAGGGCTGTGTCGCGGTGTTCCGGGCGGCCGATGACCACGTCTTTGCGCTGGACGACCGCTGCCCGCACAAGGGCGGGCCACTGTCGGAAGGCATCGTGCATGGCCATTCGGTCACCTGTCCTTTGCACAATTGGGTGTTCGACATGACCAGCGGCCAGGCACAAGGCGCCGACGAAGGCCGGGTTGCAACTTACGCCGTGCGGGTTCAGGCGGGCCGCGTGTTGCTGGACTCTGCCCGGCTGGCGCGGAGCTAGCGCATGGCAGCCGTCCGCTCCACCTGCCCCTATTGCGGTGTCGGCTGCGGGGTTCTGTTGACCCCGAAAGGCGGCGGATCGGTGGAGGTGGCGGGTGATCCCGACCACCCGGCGAACGTCGGGCGGCTTTGCTCCAAGGGGGCCGCACTCGGCGATACCGTGGGTCTTGCCGGGCGGCTTCTGGCCCCCCGGATCGGCGGGCTGGATACGGATTGGGCGACGGCGCTTGATCTGGTGGCACAACGGTTTTCCGACGCGATCCGCGTTCATGGGCCGGACTCGGTGGCGTTCTACGTCTCGGGCCAGTTGCTGACCGAGGACTACTATGTCGCGAACAAACTGATGAAAGGCTATATCGGCAGCGCCAACATCGACACCAACTCGCGGCTCTGCATGGCCTCGTCAGTGGCGGGGCACCGGCGCGCCTTTGGCAGCGACACCGTTCCGGGCCAGTTTGAGGATCTGGAAGAGGCCGACCTTGTGGTGCTGGTCGGGTCCAACCTGGCCTGGTGTCATCCGGTGCTTTATCAGCGCCTGGCCGCCGCGAAAGAGGCCCGCCCAGCGTTGCAGGTGGTCGTGGTCGATCCGCGCCGCACGGCGACGTCGGATCCGGCGGATCTGCATCTGGCCATCGCGCCGGGGTCGGATGCCGCCTTGTTCAACGCGGTGCTAAGCGAAATCGCCCGGCGCGGGGCGATGGACCAAGGTTTCCTGCAGCATGTCGCGGGAGTGGAACAGGCAATCGCGGCGGCAGCGGCCAGCGATCCGGCGATGACGGGACTGCCCGCAGGCGATCTCGCGCGCTTTGTCGATCTTTGGGTGAAGACCGAAAAGGTGGTCACGGTCTATTCCCAAGGGATCAACCAGTCGACCAGTGGCACCGACAAGGTCAACGCAATCATCAATTGCCACCTTGCCACCGGCCGGATCGGCAGGCCGGGCATGGGACCGTTCAGCGTGACGGGGCAACCCAACGCGATGGGCGGACGCGAGGTCGGCGGGCTTGCGAACATGCTGGCCTGCCATCTGGACATCGAAAACTCCGCGCATCGCACGGCGGTACAGCAGTTCTGGAACAGCCCGGCCATGGCGAAGGCCCCCGGCCTGAAGGCGGTGGACATGTTCCGCGCGGTCGAGGACGGGCGGATCAAGGCGCTGTGGATCATCCACACCAACCCTGCCGTATCGATGCCCGACGCAGACCGCGTGGCCCGCGCCATTGCCAGTTGCGACTTCACTGTTGTCAGCGACATCACCGGCGCGACCGATACGGCGCGGCTGGCAGATGTGCTGCTTCCCGCTGCCGCGTGGGGCGAAAAGGACGGCACCGTCACCAACTCGGAACGCCGGATCAGTCGCCAGAGGCCCTTCCGCGCGGCACCGGGGAGGGCCCGGCCGGACTGGTGGCAACTTGCGCAAGTCGCGCAGAGGATGGGATTCTCCGGGTTCGACTGGAAGGATCCGGCAGCCATCCATGCCGAATACGCGGCCCTGTCCGGCGTTGCGGGCCGGCTTGGCGGCGATTTCGACATCTCGGCCCATGCGGGCCTCGGCACCGCCGACTATGATGCCCTGCCCCCCTTCGTCTGGCCCGCCTCTCCCAGCCGGTCAGGCGGGCGATTCTTTGCCGACGGACGGTTTCAGACGCCCGATGGCCGTGGCCGGATGATCCCGGTGACACCCCGCGCGCCGCAGGCGCTTGACCCGGATCTGCCTTACCGGCTGAACACCGGGCGCATCCGGGACCAGTGGCACACGATGACACGGACCGCCCTTGCCCCGCGTCTGAACCAGCACCTTGGCGAGCCGTTTCTGGAACTGCATCCGCAGGATGCCGGCGTGCTTGGGCTGGCCCCGGCCGAACTGGTCGAGGTGACAAGCCCACAAGGTCGCGCCATCCTTCGGGTGCTGGTCACGGACCGCGTCGCCCCCGGCCACCCCTTCGCACCCATGCACTGGACCGGAGAGACGGCGCCGACCGGGCGGGTGAATGCCTTGGTCGCGGGCTTGACCGACCCAATCTCAGGCCAGCCGGAAAGCAAGTCCGCCGCCGTCGCCCTGCGCCCGTTCCGGCCTGCGTGGTATGGCTTTGCGGTGTCGGCACAACCCATGCGCCTGGACGCGGACTACTGGGCCGTGTCGATCATCGAACAGGGAGTGAAGGCGGAACTTGCCGGTCTGGTCCCGCCCCCCGATTGGGAGGTCTGGGCGCGCGCAGCTTTCTCTGTGGCCTCGGAAGCGCGGCTGATCAGCTACAGCGACCCCGCCCGTGGACAGGTCCGAATAGCCTTCGTGCAGGACGACGTGATGGTCGCCGCGCTGTTCGTGTCCCCCCAGCCGGTCGCGCTGTCGCGCGGAACGGTGGCCGGGCTGCTGGGCCGGCCGGTCAGCACCGTCGCCTTGTCTGGCCGCCCGTCGGGCGACCGCCCCGATCCCGGCCCGATCGTCTGTGCCTGCTTCGGCGTTGGCCTCAACACCATTGCCGGAGCCATAGCCGAAGGCGGCTGCCATTCAGTCCTTGCCCTTGGCGCCAGGCTACGGGCCGGCACCAACTGCGGCTCCTGCAAGTCCGAACTTGCCTCCCTGATCGCTCAATTCAGCCCGTCCCTAAGCGAGGCCGCCGAATGACCCGTCTTCCAGATCAGGACGTCTTCCACATCAGGCCCGGGCGGATCAGTCTGGTCGGCGCCGGGCCCGGCGCCGCCGATCTTCTGACCGCCCGCGCGCTGCAGCGGATGCAGGCTGCGGATGTGGTCTTTCATGACCGGCTGGTGGATGGCGAGGTTCTGGCACTGATCCCGCCGCATGTTCAGATCGTGAACGTCGGCAAGGACGTTGGCTGCTGCGCCTGGCCGCAAGACCTCATCACCGCGCGGATCGTTCTTGCAGCGCAACAGGGCCTGCGGGTGGTGCGGCTCAAATCCGGGGACCCTTCGGTCTTTGGCCGTGCAGCAGAAGAGATCAGCGCCGCCCAGGCCCTTGGACTTGAGATCGAGGTCATTCCGGGCGTCACCGCAGCTTCCGCCGCTGCCGCCGCGCTGCTGTCGCCCCTGACGGAACGCAACCGCAGCGATCGGCTGCTGATAATGACGGCCACCACGCTGACGGGCGGTCTGCCGGAAGACATCGCGCGGTCTGCCGGACCGGGGACCCGGCTGGCGATCTACATGGGCGTCCATCTCTGCGTCGAACTGCAGGACGCACTCCTGAAAGCGGATATCCCGCCGGATGCCAGGGTGTCCATTGCCCAAGCCGTAAGCACCCGCCGTGAGAAGCTTGCCGAGACGACCCTTGGGGCGCTGTCCCGTACCGTGAAAGAGGCGGGGATCGGCAATCCGGCCATAATCCTTGTCGACGTCCCGACTCTGCCGGACGCACGCCAGAAAGACAACGGGAACCGGAACGACGCCGCTGCAACCGGACGCCCTTCTGTCCTGATCGACAGATCCGGGGACCATCCCTGCCACGGCCCCGGAGGCGGAGCAGTGGCCGGCTTCGCCACCCGGAGCCGCTTCGCCGGGCACCCCAGCCGTAGTGCCAAGACCTGTCATCCGCTAGGATTGAAACCGGACCACCCGAAAGGGGCAGGCCATCTGCCAGCGACGCTTTTGACTTCATCCGCAGCGGTGTATGAGGTCTTGGTTCCCGGAACCGGCTGCGCAATGATCCGGGTCAAGCAAGTGGGAAAGATGGTTCAGCAGCCCCAGTCCCCGCTTCAGGCAACAAACTGCCTTTCCGCTCTGCTGCGCTGAGGGTTGCTTCAGTCCTCACTTGGGACATCCAACCGTCCAAATGCTGCGCGACACACGAATGGCGGCTTTCGGTCCCGCCTGAGGAAGGTCTCGAATGCCCGGTTGGGCCAGGATACGGGCCCGGCACGGGGCTTCGGATCATGTGGTCCCTTCCAGCCGGGCACGTGCGCGCATGGCGGCCGCGCCGATCAGGCGGTCAGCGATTATCGCGATTGCGGCCACGGAGAAACCCGCCACCAGACCCCGGCCGACATCGGCCGTGGCAAGTGCTGCGTAGACCTCCTGCCCAAGGTCCCGCGTGCCGACCAGCGCGGTAATCACAAGCATCGACAGCGCCAACAGGATGGTCTGGTTCAGGCCAAGAAGGATCATCGGCACCGCCATCGGCAAGCGGACTTTGCGCAGTATCTGGCCGCGGGTGCAGCCACAGACCACCCCGGCCTCGATCAGTTCGGCCGGGACTGTCCGCAAACCGTGTGCGGTGTATTTCACGGCAGGCACCAGCGCGAAGAGGACGACCGCGATCAACGCGCTGAAATCGCCGACGCGGAACAGCATCACCACCGGGATGAGATAGACGAACGAGGGCAGCGTCTGCAGCGTGTCGACCACCGCGCCGATCACCTTGCCCGCCGTCTCGTTCGAGGCGGCCAGGATCCCCACCGGCAGGCCGATCAGCATGGCGATCACCACCGACAGGCCGCAAAGATAGACGGTGATCATCGCCTGCTCCCAGAGGCCGGTCGCGGCGACGAAGAGACCCAGCGCCAAAACCAGCGCCGCGAGCCTGACCCCGCCAAGCCGCCAGCCGGCCAGTGTCAGAACCGCCAGCAGGAAAGGCCAGGGCAATGCCAGAAAAAACCGCCTCACCGGCAACAGGAGCGCTTCAAGAAACCAGACCCGAACCGCCTCAAGCTGGTCGAAGTAATTGACATTGATGTACTTGATCAGGTCCGACCAGAAGGGCTTGGTGGTGATCTGCCAGGCTTTCGGCCAGTCTTGCAGCGCTGGAACCAGGTATCCGAGCGCGCCCGTCACCAGCGCCACGACAAGCACCAAGGTCGTGCGCGGATGCCGCTTCCACCAGTTGCCCTGCCGCGCCTCGGCCTGTGCCACGCGTTCTGACATGGCCTGCCCCAGCCGGTCCAGCACCACGGCAAGGGCGGTGATCGCCAGCCCCGCCTCGATCCCGCCACCGATGTTCAGCCGACGCAAGCTCTCCAGCACATCCGCGCCAAGCCCTCCGGCCCCGATCATCGAGGCGATGATCACCATGTTGAGGCTGAGCATGATGACCTGATTGACCCCGACCATCAGGTCGGGCAGCGCCACCGGCAGCATGACCTTGCGCATCCGCTGCCAGGGCGTGCAGCCCGCCATGTTGGCGAAATCGAGGATCTCGGGCGGCACCGAGCGCAACGCAACGATGGTCACCCGCACCATGGGCGGCATGGCATAGATGATCGTGGCCAGAAGGGCCGCCACCGGGCCGAAACCGAACAGCACCAGGATCGGTACCAGGAAAGCGAAGGTCGGGATCGTCTGCATCAGATCGAGGATCGGGGATATCACCCGCTCGACCCAGCGCCAGCGCCAGGCCGCGATGCCCTGCGCTAGTCCCCCCAGCACCCCAAGCGGCACTGCGATGGCAATCGAGGCCAGGGTGATCATGGCGCTGTCCCACTGCCCGAAGACGGCAAGGTAGGTCATCAACGCCCCGGCCAGCAGCCCCAGCCGGAAGCTGCGCGCGAAATGTCCCAGCGCAACAACGGCCAGCGTGACCGCGACCCAGGACAGCGGCGGGATGATCGTTGTCGCGCGGCGGCCCTTGCCTTCGGTGATGCCGTCGACCAGCAGGACCTTGACGACCTCGTAGGGCGCCTCGATCAGGGTGGCAAAGCCGCGCGTCAGGTCCTTGACCACCACCGGCCCGATCGCCGCACTTTCGGTCAGCCATTTCATCGCGGCCGTCAGCCCGGCCGCGAACGGCAGGTGCAGCTGTTGCGGCGGCCACAACCAGCCGCTGGGCATCGTGACAAGGCCCGCCAGCGCCAGCGCAAGCAGGGCCAGCGCCGCCCAGATGCCACGCCAGAGCGTCATGTCTCTTTGCCGATCAGGATCGAGATCACCGCCGCCGGCGTGACATGCCCGATCACCGTGCCGTCACGCTCGACCGCAAAGGGGGCATCTGCCGTGACGATCTGTTCGGCAACCGCCTCGATCGTGGCCCCGGCGGACAGAGTTCCTGCAATGCCGTCTGGCTGACCCGGAGCCGCAATGCGGCCCAGCGTCACCACCTTCGCCCGCGTCACATGGGCCGTGAAGGCGGCGACATAGTCATTGGCGGGCGCCAGCACCAGTTCTTCGGGTGTGGCGACTTGCACGACAGCCCCATCCTTCATGATCGCGATCCGGTCAGCCAGGCGGATGGCTTCGTCAAAGTCATGTGTGATGAACACGATGGTCTTCCGCAGCTTGCGCTGGATGCGAAGGAACTCCTCCTGCATCTCGCGTCGGATCAGCGGGTCAAGCGCACTGAAGGGCTCGTCCAGGAACCACAGGTCCGGCTCCACGGCCAGCGACCGCGCAATCCCGACCCGCTGCTGCTGCCCGCCGGACAACTGGCGCGGATAGTTGGCCTCGCGGCCCTGCAACCCGACGAGTTGCACCACCTCGCGCGCCCGCGCCTCACGGGCGCCGCGCTCCATCCCTTGCACTTCCAGCGGAAAGGCCACGTTCTCCAGCACCGTCAGATGCGGCAGAAGTGCAAAGTGCTGGAACACCATTCCCATGCGGTGCCTTCGGATCTCGATCATCCGGGCGGGCGATGCCTTCAGAAGATCCTCGCCGTCATAAAGGATCTCGCCCCCTGAAGGCTCGATCAGCCGCGACAGGCAGCGCACCAGAGTGCTCTTGCCCGATCCGGACAGGCCCATGATGACGAATATCTCGCCTTCCCCCACCTCAAGACTGACGTCACGCACCGCTCCCACATGATCGGACTGACGAATTTGATCCAGCGTCGGAGTGTTCCCGCCCGCCAGAAGCCGTTGGGGATGTGAGCCGTAGATCTTCCAGACATGCCGACAGGCAAGCTTGACGGGACGTTCATTCATTTGGGGGTCCGAAGGCAAAGGTCTGGAATGCAGGCACGACGACGACGGGACGGCCATTGGCCGTCCCGCACTGTCAGGATTATTCGATCCACTTGGTCCAGACGCCCTCGTTCGCGGTCATCCACTCGTCGACCACATCCTCGATCGACATGCCGTCGACATCGACCTTGCCGACCATCGAGCCCATCTCCTCGTTGGTCAGCTGGAACGCCCTGATCGCCTTGGCAGCACCGGGCCATTTGCCTTCAAGCCCGGCCCATCCCACCTTGAAGATGCCGCCCGCAGGCTTGCCGCAGTCATAGGCCGCGTCCGGGTTTATGCCGGCTGCGGGATCAGCATAGCATTCCGGCGTATAGGGCGGGAATTCCACCCATTCGCCTTCGTATTTGATCGGGGCCCAGTGCGGCGCGTATACCCACAGCAGGATCGGGTCCTTGCGCTGATAGGCCGCCTCGAGTTCCGCGAACATGGCCGCGTCGGTGCCCGCGTGGATCACCTCGAAGTTCAGCCCCAGCGCCGCAACGCGTTCGTCATCATAGCCGCCCCAGGTGACCGGCCCGCCGAGATAGCGCCCTTTCGGAGCGGTGTCCGGCGTGGCGAAAAGCTCGGCGCAGTCGTTCAGCGCCTTCCAGTCGGGCAGGCCGGGGCACAGCTCTTTCATGTAGATCGGATACCACCACTCCTCTTTGGCCTGCATGCCGGTCTCGCCGAAGCTGACCGTGTTGCCGGTGGCCAGCGAGGCGTTCATCGCCTCGGATGCCGTGGTCGCCCAAAGCTCCATCGCCACACTCAGATCGCCCGATTCAAGCCCTGAAAACTGCGCGAGATAATCCGCTTGTACCAGTTCGACGTTGTAGCCCGCCTCTTCCAGAATCGCGGCCATGATGTTGGTGGTGATCAGCTGTCCGGTCCAGTCATGCAGCGTCAGCTTGATCGGATCGGTGCTTTCAACCTCGGCCAGCGCCACTCCCGCACTGAAAACCAAGGCCGCAACGGCCATCGGGTAACCCGTTCTCATCTCAGTCTCCCACATCTGTTGGTTTCTGGTCCGCCCTCCGTTGTCCGGAAGTGCAATTGCCGGATCAGCTTTGGGCGAACGCTGCGCCCTGTCAAAGCAATTGTTGGGCTTTCGTGGTCATTCGGGTCGCAAGTACGCCATCAGCGCATCTTGCATCGGCTTGTCCGCCGTGATCCTAGGGGGTGCGCCACCGGTTCGAGCGCCACCGCGAACAGGACCTCTTCGCCCGGATCATGAAAGGTCTGGCGTCAGAGACAGCCACTGAAAAGACGGTGATGATCGATGTGAGCGGGCACGCGCTATTGGTCCAAGCATGCCCGGGCAAGG
>PNJK01000015.1 GCA_013821825.1 Rhodobacter sp. | reverse complement strand
GGGCCATCGCGTCATAGATCGCGGCATCGCCATGGGGGTGGAAATCCCCCATCGTGTCGCCCGCGATCTTGGCCGACTTGAGGAATCCCCCCGTCGGAGTCAGGCGCAGGCGCCGCATTGCCCATAGGATTCGCCGGTGAACCGGCTTCAACCCGTCGCGCGCGTCGGGAAGGGCACGGTGCATGATGGTGGACAGGGCATAGGTCAGATACCTCTCTCCGATCGCGCGGGAGAGGGGTTCGGAAACGGTCAGGCCGGTCGGCCCCTCGATCTTGGGATCATCATCATCGGTGGTCATGCATGTTGTGTATGACGGTCAAGCGCCTCGGTCCAGATGGCTTTGCGTTCCAAGGCGCCGGAACCAGGCGGCAGATGGTGCGTTTTGGACTCAACCCGCCTGCCCGGCTTGTGGTAAGAAGGGACAGAGTTATTGGCGGGATTACCTATGCAACGTCTGACGTTTCTTCTTTGTGTTGGTATATTTGCCGCCCTCCTGATCGCCGGCGAGGATCGGGGGCAGATGCGCCCCGGCCTGGCGCTGGCCCTTGCAGAAAGCCGGCGGCCGGTCGTCGAACCAGCCGAATCCTTGGTCGTAGCGAAGCCTGCCCCCGCCGCCGTCGAACTGGCCGTGGCGGCACCCGCGCCAAAGACTGAAGAAACGCGCGTGGTGGCACGGGCCGAGCCGGAGCCCTACGTCGAGCCGCTGCGGGAAGTGGTGCAGCAGTTGGAAGAGCCGGTCTTCACCCTTTCGGCCCTGCCCACCGAGGAAGTTCCCGGGGCCTCCGATGTCCCTGCCCCGACCAAACCGGAAGTCGCCAACGACGCAACGGGCCAAATCTGGTACGTCACGGCCAGTTCGGTGAACGTGCGCGTGAAGCCATCGACCGACAGCGAGGTGCTTGGCACGCTTGCCTTGGGCGAAGCGGCGCTGGTCGTCACCGATGTCGATGGCGAATGGGCCCGGATCGTCATTCAGGGCGATGGGATGGAAGGTTTCGTTGCGCTGCGCTACCTAAGCCCCGAGGCCCCCTGAGGCCGTTTGGCAGGGGAGCCCGAAGTTGACCCAACGTTCGATTCTGATCACCGGATGCTCGTCCGGCATTGGCCTTGACGCGGCGCGCGCACTTCACGCACGCGGCTGGCGGGTATTTGCGACCTGCCGGCAAGAGGTGGATTGCGAACGGCTTCGCGGCGAAGGGCTGGAAAGCTTTCGTCTGGACTATGCTGACGAAGAAAACATCGCGGAAGCGATTGCCGAAGTGGCCAAGCGGACCGGTGGCAAACTGGACGCATTGTTCAACAATGGCGCCTTCGCCTGTCCGGGCGCGGTCGAAGACCTGCCCCGGGGTGCCCTGCGCGAGATATTCGAGGTGAACCTCTTTGGCTATCATGACCTGACGCGGCGGGTCATTCCAATGATGCGGGCCCAGAGCCGTGGGCGGATCATCAACTGCTCCTCTGTCCTTGGTCTGGTCGGTCTGACCTGGCGCGGGGCCTATGTGGCGACCAAGTTCGCCATGGAAGGGCTGACCGACGTGCTGCGGATCGAGATGCGGGGCACGGGGATCGAAGTGATCCTGATCGAACCGGGGCCGATCGCGACGAAAATCCGCGAGAACGCGATTCCGCACTTTGAAAAGTGGATCGACTGGGAAGCTTCGGTTCGCAAAGAGGAATATCAGGCTTTGCGCGGGCGACTCTATGCCGCGAAGGTCAAGAAGGATGCCTTCGAGCTTGATGCCTCGGCTGTTACCGCAAAGCTGGTTCACGCGCTTGAGGCGAAGCGGCCGCGTGCCCGCTATTATGTCACGACGCCCACATACCTCATGGGCTTTGCCCGCCGGATACTGCCGACCCGGGCGCTGGACTGGTTGATCGCGAAGGCATAAGCGCGCAAGGCTTGGGGGGGATTTGCTCGCAGAACCATTCCTTGGCAAATTCGGGTTCGCTTTTGGGGACCCAGCATCTACATCATTGCGAAAAGGAGTCGCCGATGCTGTCCGATCCGCTGTTCATCTTTGCCACCATCGCCTGCCTGGTGGTGCTGGGGATCCTTCTTTTCGGGATCGGCACCTTCGCCAAGGGCGGCGAGTTCAACCGCCGCCACGCCAACCGCATCATGCGCTGGCGGATTGGCGTTCAGTTCGTGGCCGTGGTGCTGATCGTGGCTTTCGCCTGGCTGCGGGCGCGGGGCTAGGCCATGGTGGTGCTGTCGAAGATCTATACGAAGACCGGGGATGCCGGCGAAACCGCGCTTGGCAATGGCGTGCGGGTCGCCAAGCATTCGCTGCGGGTGTCGGCTTATGGCACGGTCGACGAGACCAACGCCACGGTGGGCCTTGCGCGGCTGCATGCCAGCGGCGAGATGGACGATGCGTTGAAGCGCATTTCCAACGATCTTTTCGATCTGGGGGCCGATCTCTGCACCCCCGACCGGCATCTGGACGCAACCCGCGACCACCCGGCGCTCCGGATGATCGAGGCGCAGGTCACCCGGCTGGAACGCGAGATCGACGCGATGAACGATCGGCTGACACCGCTGCGGTCCTTCATCCTGCCCGGCGGCTCGGCACTGTCGGCGCAGTTGCACCTTTGCCGGACGGTCTGCCGGCGGGCCGAAAGGCTGGTGGTGGAAACCGCGACGATGGAGGACGTGAACCCCGAGGCGGTGCGTTACCTCAACCGGCTGTCGGACTGGTTCTTCGTCGCGGGCCGGATTGCAAACAACGACGGCAAGGATGACGTGCTGTGGGTACCCGGCCTGACGCGCTGAAGGCGGCGATTGACGAGGCTTGGCGGGTGTTCGACATCCCCGCGCCCGCGACGACCGGGGTCTGTGTCAACTGCTGCATGGATCCCGAGATCGAGGCGGATTTCCTGAAGCGAAAGGCGCGGGACCTGCCGCTGGAATATGTGCGGGACTGGTACTTCGCGGCTTTCACCGATGCCATCAGCCACAGCCATGTCGCCTGGTTTCTGCCCCGCGTCATGGAATTGCTGGCGGATGGGCATGAGTTCGCACCTGCCGGCGATGAAGTTGCCTTCATGCGTCTGCCGCTGACCGGCTTCCCTGACCGCTGGCCGGAACGCCACAGGTTGCCGCGATCAACCGCTTTGCGCTGGCATACCTGGAGATGAAGCTTGCGGCCGACCTTCCGATGGGATGGGACGAACTCGACTACCTCCTGTGCATGTTCGGCGAAGGTGGCATCGACATCGGTCCGCTTCTACGCCGTCTGGACGCGCTGCCGGACCGTGATCTGGCAGCACTTCTGCACCGCACTTGGTACCATTTCCGAAGCGGGACCATCCCTTTCGACGCCTTCTGGGCGCGCGAGCCCGCGAAGTCGCTGGTCTGGGGCTGGTACACGTCAAAGGCATTGATGGACCGCATGGAACAGGCTGCGCTGGACGGCGACGAAATCGCGCTGGAAGTCCACGCCCTGATCGCCACTGTGCGGGCGAACGACGGCCTCTGATCGGCCCTGACGATCAAAACGCGGCGTCGTATCGCTGAAACCTGTCGCATTTGCTCTGTTCCGGGCCCGCGCCTTCCGGTAACAGGCGGGCGAGACCTTGTGCGCCCCGAAGGCGCGATACGAAGGAGTTGCAGCGATGAAGGTGCTGGTCCCGGTCAAGCGGGTGATCGACTATAACGTGAAGGTGCGCGTGAAGGCGGACGGTTCAGGTGTCGACCTTGCGAATGTGAAGATGTCGATGAACCCCTTTGACGAGATTGCCGTGGAAGAGGCGATCCGGTTGAAGGAAAAGGGCGTAGCGACCGAGGTCGTTGTCGTCTCCATCGGCGTCAAGCAGGCGCAGGAAACGCTGCGGAATGCGCTGGCGATGGGCGCGGATCGCGCCATCCTGATCGAAGCTACCGACAATGTGCATGTGGACATCGAGCCCTTGGCTGTGGCCAAGCTGCTGGCCGCCGTGGTGAAGGAAGAGGCCCCCGGCCTGGTCCTTTGCGGCAAGCAGGCCATCGACAACGACATGAACGCGACCGGGCAGATGCTGTCGGCGCTTCTGGGCTGGTCGCAGGCAACCTTCGCCAGCGAAGTACTGATCGAGGGTGACAGCGCAAGGGTCACGCGCGAAGTGGATGGCGGGCTGCAGACGATCACCGTGAAGCTACCGACGATCATCAGCGTTGACCTGCGCTTGAACGAACCGCGCTATGCCTCGCTGCCGAACATCATGAAGGCCAAGGCCAAGCCGCTGGCCGCCAAGACTCCGGCCGACTATGGCGTGGACGTCAGCCCGCGCCTGACCGTCGTGAAGACGGTTGAACCGGCGGGGCGCAAGGCCGGGGTCAAGGTTGCCTCGGTGGCGGAACTGATCGCGAAACTCAAAGACGAAGCGGGGGTGCTCTGATGGCCGTTCTTCTTCTTGCCGACGTGAATGAAGGCCAGCTGGCCACCGACCAGGTTGCGAAAACCCTGACCGCCGTGAAGGCTTTGGGTCCAGTCACGGTTCTGGTTGCGGGCACTGGCGGTGACGCAGCTGCAGCTGAAGCCGCGACGCTGCAAGGCGTGACCAGGGTGCTGTTTGCCGACGACCACACCTATTGCCACAGCATGTCGGAGCCGACTGCAGCGCTGGTCGTGTCGCTGGCGGGCGATTACGAGCACATCGTTGCGGCCTCGGGCGCGCAGTCCAAATCAGTGCTGCCGCGCGTTGCGGCGCTGCTGGACGTGATGGTGATTTCCGAAGTGCTTGCCGTGATCGATGCCTCGACCTTCGAGCGTCCGATCTATGCCGGGAACGCGATCCAGACGGTGAAGACTGCGGACGCGAAGAAGGTCATGACGATCCGTACCGCCACATTCGATGCCGCCGGAAAGGGCGGCTCGGCTTCGGTCGAGAAGGTCACGGCTTCGGTCGACGGCAGCCTGTCGGCCTGGGTCGAGGACAAGGTCGCATCGTCCGGTCGTCCGGAACTCACCAGTGCCGGGATCGTGGTTTCGGGCGGGCGAGGCGTCGGGTCGCAAGCCGATTTCGCGCTGATCGAAAAGCTGGCGGACAAGCTGAATGCCGCCGTCGGCGCATCGCGTGCTGCGGTTGATTCCGGTTACGCTCCGAACGACTGGCAGGTTGGCCAGACCGGCAAGGTCGTGGCACCGGATCTTTATGTGGCCGTCGGCATCTCGGGTGCAATCCAGCATCTGGCCGGGATGAAGGACAGCAAGGTCATCGTTGCGATCAACAAGGACGAAGAAGCCCCGATCTTCCAGGTGGCGGATTATGGTCTGGTGGCCGACCTCTTCATCGCGGTGCCGGAGCTGATCGAAAAGCTGTAAGTCGGGCAGTATAGCCCAACCCGGACTTGTGTTTCCAAGGGGGGTCGCGAAAGCGGCCCCCGGTTTCATTTCAAAGCAACGCGGCCACCACCGGGCCAAGCAACGCTGCCACTTCACCATGTATGGCAGACCCGGGCAGGTGGCGGGCCTGAGCCGCCTCAGTCTGCGGGAACTGCATCCGGGCCAGGCCCTCTGCCCGCGCTGCGGGGCTGGGCACGGCTTCGACCAACGCCGTCACGGCGGGGCCAAGCTCTGAAAGCAGGGGCCGGTCAATCAGCAGCGGCCCAAATGCCGGATCAAGGTCCGTCGCCAGCGCCGGCGGCCGGGTATCGGCCATCCACAGCAGCACCCGGCGCGGCGGCAGGTGCGCCAGCAGCGCACGCATCTTGGCAAGCCAGTTAGCCTTGAGACCGGCGCAAAGCATGGCAAAGCGGTTGGCGTCGGTCCGTTGCAGGACCAAGAGCAGATGCCGGGTGAAGTGGAAGTCGGTGAAATCCACCTCGGGATAAAGGGTCCGCAGCGCGGGCGTGGCGTACAGGAAACGGTCGTTCCGCCGGACATGCACAGTGTAGAACGGGTTCGACGTCACATCGGCGCCGGTGATCTGGATCACCGCCACCCGCGCGCGCGATGCGACGTGCAAGGCAGCCGGGTCCGACAGATAGAAATCAGCGCCTGCGTTCAAGCCGCCCAGATTGGCGACCGGATGGCCGGTGGCAGCCTCCAGCAGTGTCGGATAGGGTGCGGCCACGTATTTGCCAAAGGTCGGCGATCCGCCCAGCGCCACGACATAGGACCCCGACAGGTCCCGTTCCGGCCCGCGAAAGACCGAACGCGAAAGCCCATATCGGCAAGGGAAATAGTCAAGCGCCCCAGCGCCTGCCTGGACCTGCATCATCACACCACCCATTTGTAGTCACCCAGCGCCGAGGCTTGCAGACAGTGGTTGCCGAATGGCTAAAATCGGGCGGTTAAGGACAAGTTGATGCATTTCGTCCTGCCTTCCCGATCCTTGCGCGGGCTGGGGTCTGCAGGCATAAGCGACGGGTCAAATGGAGGTGTCATGATGGAAATCAGGCAGGTGGGCGTGGTCGGCGCGGGCCAGATGGGCAGCGGCATCGCCCATGTCTTCGCGCTGGCGGGCTACGACGTGCTGATGACCGATATCTCGGAGGCCAGCCTGTCGAAAGCGCTGGAAACCATCGAGCGGAACATCGAGAGGCAGGTGGCGCGCGGCAAGGTTCTGCCGGCTGACAAGCGTGCGGCGCTTGCCCGGGTGAAGACCACGTTGAAGCTGACGGATCTGGGCCAATGCGATCTGATCATCGAGGCCGCAACCGAACGCGAGACGGTGAAACAGGCAATCTTCGAGGATCTGGTCCCGCATCTGAAACCGACAACCATTCTGACGTCGAACACCTCGTCGATCTCGATTACCAGGCTTGCCAGCCGCACCGACCGACCGGAAAAGTTCATGGGGTTCCACTTCATGAACCCGGTGCCTGTGATGCAACTGGTAGAGCTGATCCGTGGCATCGCCACGGATCAGGAGACCTGGGACACGATGCACACGGTGGTGCAGAAGCTGGGCAAGACAGCGGCAAGTGCCGAGGATTTCCCCGCCTTCATCGTCAACCGCATCCTGATGCCGATGATCAACGAAGCCGTCTACACGCTTTATGAAGGCGTAGGGTCGGTCAAGAGCATCGACGAATCGCTCAAGCTTGGGGCCAACCACCCGATGGGGCCCTTGGAGCTGGCGGATTTCATCGGGCTGGATACCTGCCTGGCGATCATGAACGTCCTGCACGAGGGGCTGGCCGATACCAAATATCGGCCCTGCCCGTTGCTGACCAAGTATGTCGAGGCCGGGTGGCTGGGTCGCAAGACCCAGCGGGGCTTCTACGATTACCGGGGCGAGGTGCCGGTTCCGACGCGGTAATTGACGGTAGGGAGAGCAGCAAAGAGCCCGAAGCCGCCATCAATTCGAACCGATATTGCCTGTGCCGAGGTGGTCGGACATCAGCCAAACCGGCACGCAAGAGTCGAACTGAGCGTCGTTGTCATCGCGTTTTCGCCCTACCCCCCATCTTGACAGACCGGACCATCGGGCCGCTACTGTCCGGCAGCCGGAAGCCCCAGTGTCAAAGGGAGGATGCCCAAATGACGACTTTGCTCGCCATTCTGTTGGCGGTCGACGCCATTCTGCACGGAGTGATCATCGCCCGCTTCGGCGTGAAGGGGAACGAACCGCCCCTCGTCTTCGGCCTTGCCTACGCCGCCCTGACCGTCGCCATATTCCTCGGCATCCCCTATGCGCTCTGGGCCGTGCTCTTCGTGACGCTCGTCGGACTCGTCGGCCTGACTGTCGCTTACAAGAACATTTCCCACGAGAAGACAGTCGAGCGCGTGATCTGGGTCTTGAACGTCGTGATCATCCTCTTCGCGAGCTTCATCCTATTCGCCCGTTGAGGCTTGGCTAGGTCCAAGGATCGGACCGAGGATACCTTAGCCGATCCGACTTGCTGTTAGTGCTCGCCATTTGAACCGTAATCGGTGCCGGGCGAGGCATTGGCGCAGGTCGGGGCATATTCAGTCTAAGCGCGCCGGCCTTCAGCGGTGTCGGGACAAATGGCCGCTGCGTCCCAAAGGCGGTCAGAGTTTTACTCAACCGCCTACTTCCCCAACGCCAACGTATGCTCGCGCAACCAGGCCAGAAACCCCCGCGGGTTGCCTTCCCAGTTCTTCAGTTCCTCAGCCGGGATCGGTTCGCCGATCACTGGTCGCTGGGGTTTGAAGAGGCTGCGCTTGATCTCGTACAGAAGAAGGCCCTGACGGATCGTATCGCTGACCTGGTTCGCGATCTGGAAAACGCGCGAGTTCTGGCCCGGGAAGTAGATCGGCAGGATCGTCGCACCCGAGGACTTGACGATCTTGTGGGTGAACACGTTCCACTCAGCCTCGACCGCGGGGCCCCACCACCCTGCGCTCATCGCGACTTTTCCTGCCGGGAAGAGGATGATGACGCCGCCGGCCTTCAGGTGCTTCATCGTATCGTCGCGCATCTGAAGACCCAGTTCGCGGGCATTCTCTTCATGCGGGAAGGGGACGGGAATCATGAACTCCTCCACCTCCGGGATACCGGTGAGGAGCGAGCGGGTCAGGATCTTGAAGTCGGACCGCACACGGTTGACCATTTCGGCCATGACCATCCCGTCCACCAGGCCGGACGGATGGTTCGCCACCACGACCAGCGGGCCCGTCGCAGGGATGCGGGCAATTTCATCGGCAGGCGTGTCGATCCGGATGCCCATGTGCCGGATCGCCTTGGGCCAGAAGGGCGCGCCATGCGGGGCGCCAGATTTTTCAAAGCTGCGGATCAGGCGCAGAAGCTGGACCTTGGCCGTCAGCCATTCGATAACGCGAATCGTGCTGGCCTTGACCGGGTTCTTGAAGGTGCCGGCATAGGACAGCCGGCGCATGTCATATTGCGGCTCAGCCTTGCTTGCGCGCGGCAGTGCATCAAGCGGTTCGACCGCGTCCCCGATTTGCGACTGTTCCGTCACGAAGCGACCGCCTTCATCCCCAGCGCGCTTCAATACTCCTCACCGAAGCGGGCTGCAACCAGCGCTTCCAGGGCGTCGGCAAGCTTCCCCGCTTCGGCACCGGTTGTCTTGACCTCAATAGTGGTTCCGCGCGAGGCTGCCAACATCAAAAGCCCCATGATGCTGTCACCGGACACCGAGAGCCCGTCCTTGAGCACTTCGGCCCGGGCGTCATGCGCCTCGACCACTTCGACGAATTTCGCGCTGGCGCGGGCATGCAGGCCCTTTTCGTTGACGATCCGAAGGGTCAGACGGGTCATGGATCAGAGCCCGTTGCCCAGATCCAGGGCGTTTATGTACTTGCGTCCGGCGTCCAGGGCCGCAGCCACGGCATCAGGAACCGTCATGTCGCGCGATTTGGCCAGCTTGATCAGCATGGGCAGGTTGGCACCGTAAAGAATGCGGCGGCCCTGAGTGGCGCAGGCGGGCAGCGAAAGGTTCGAAGGCGAGCCGCCGAACATGTCGGTAACCAGGACAACGCCCTGCCCGGTGTCCACTTCGTTGGCAGCAACGCAGATTTCCTGCTGCTTGGCCTTGCGGTCGTGCTCATCCTCGATGGCGATGGCCCGGACGCCGTCCTGCCTGCCGACGACATGTTCGACCGCCGAGAGGTATTCCCTCGCCAGCCCGCCATGCGCCACGATCACGATACCAATCAAGCGTCCGCCACCTTCATTGCGTCGGGCTGGCCCGAGGCCGCCCTGCGTTCAAGTTCCCGGTGACGTTTTGACACCGGCCAGCCCGCCGCCGCAAGCGCGTTCCCGACCAATTCCGCAACAACAACAGATCGGTGTTGCCCTCCGGTACAGCCGAAACCGATGGCGAGGTGGGCTTTCCCCTCTTCCAGATGGGCCGGAAGGAGAAAGAGAAGCAAATCGCACAACTTCTGGAAGAATACGGCAAAGCGCGGATCGGAGCGGACGTAGGATTCGACCCGCGGGTCGCGGCCATCAAGCTCTCGCAACTCGGCAGACCAATGCGGATTGGCCAGGAACCGGCAGTCGAAGATCATGTCCACCCCACGCGGCACACCGCGTTTGTAGCTGAACGACTGCACCGAAACGGACAACCGTCCAGTGCCGCTGGTATCGAACAGCCTGGCAATCTCGGCCTTCAGGTCGTGCTGAGTGAAGTCCGTCGTGTCGATAAGGTGATCCGCCCGTAAGCGGATCGGGGCAAGCAGGTCGATTTCCCGGTCCACGCCACGTGCCGGTGTCTCATCCGGGGCAAGCGGATGGCGGCGGCGGGTTTCAGAGAAGCGGCGGATCAGAACCGATGGCGCGCAGTCAAGATACACGACTTCCAGCGCAACGCGCGGATCGCGGGTCAGGCTGTCGATCAACTCGATCAGCGCAGTGGCGTTGAAATCACGATTCCGGGCATCGAGACCAAGGGCTATCGGTCGGCCAAGCGGCGCGCCCTCGATCAGGCGGGGAACCAGGCTGAGCGGGATATTGTCGATACCCTCATAGCCCAGATCTTCCAGCACGCCGATCGTGGTTGTCCGACCTGCTCCAGAAGGGCCGGTGACGAAGATGATGCGGTGATCGGGGCCGGTATCTGCCGTCATGCGGAGGTTCCTGCAGGAATCATGCCTGCCGTCCGTGTCTCAGGTACAGCATCAGTGCGTCGGAAAAATGGTTATTCTGCGGGTGCAGCACAAGATCGACCTCACATCCCAGGATTGTGATCTTTCGATTGGGGGGCAGGCGATGTTCTTCCTGCTGGCCCAGGTCCACCACAAGGGCAATTGCCGCGCTTTCAACGGTGGGGGCGCGCAGAAGACCAACGCCCCGCGCCTCGATCAACCCGCGGATCGGGGCGGGGCAACGGGCGATCAGGTGGTTCCCTTCGATTCCAAGTTCGACCTGGTCGTCTGCGACAAGACTGGCGCCAAGGCTGATCAGCCGCAGTGCCAGTGCCGACTTGCCCGCGCCGGAAGGTCCAAGGATCAAAAGCCCGCGAGCACCAGCGGCCACGCAAGTGGCATGCATTGCCTTGCTGGCGGCCCCGGTCACACCGGCAGGCCGACGACGAAGCGCGCGCCAAGCGGTTCCGACGTCGGATCAGCGGCGGTGGGACGGATGTTTTCGGCCCAGATCACGCCGCCATGCGCCTCGACGATCTGCTTCGAGATGGCAAGGCCAAGTCCCGAATGCTGGCCGAATTCGGCTTGCGGGCGTTCCGAGTAGAAACGCTTGAACACCTTTGCAAGCGCCTGTTCGGGAATACCGGGACCGGTGTCTTCCACCACCACCAACACGCGGTTTTCCCGTCTGCGGGCCCAGACGCGAACGGCGTCCCCCTCATCGCAGAAGGAGATCGCGTTGGTCACCAGGTTGACGAAAACCTGCGCCAGCCGTGCTTCAAGCCCATGGATCACGATCGGGTCGGACGGCAGGTCGATGATGAAATCAACCCCCTTCTCGCCCGCCTGCTTGCTGAGATACTGGCAAAGGTTCGACAGGGTCTTCAGAAGGTTGAATTCCTCCTCTTCCTCTTTCACCAGTTCGCTGTCGAGGCGCGAGGCGTTCGAAATATCGCTGACCAGCCGGTCCAGACGGCGCACGTCATGTTCGATCACATCCAGCAGCTTCTCGCGGTGTTCCTCTTTCTTCACGAAGCGCAGCGAACCCACGGCAGAGCGCAGCGAGGCAAGCGGATTCTTGATCTCATGCGCGACATCCGCAGCGAACTGTTCGTTCGCGTCAATCCGATCATACAGCGCCGACACCATCCCCCGCATCGCGACAGAAAGGCGCCCGATTTCGTCGGGACGCGCGGCAAGGTCGGGGATGCGAACGCGGCTGGGGGCTACCCGGCGGGCATCCCGGTCGCGACCGATCTCTGCAGCAGCGGCAAGATCGGACAGCGGGTTCGAGATCGTCGAGGCCAGCATCAGGCTAAGGCCGATCGAAACCAGCACCGCAAGCAGGAACATCTGCAGTATCTGTTCGCGTTCATAGCGCACCAGCCGATCAATCTCGGCCGAGGTGGATGTAAGGGCTACCACCCCGACGATCTGGCCGGAAACGGTTATGGGGGTCGCCACCGATAGCAGCAGGCTCCCCTCGCTGTCCTTCGCCAGGCGCGAGACGGTTTCACCGCTGCGCGCGACCTCGAAGGCGACAAGCGCCTGCTGCGCTGCATCGATGGTTTCGGTTCGGACGTCCTGGCCTTGCCGCAGGATCACTGTCACCCAATTCCACACACCCTCAAGAAAGTCCGTCAGGATCGTCGGCTGTCCCGGATTCGAAAGCAGCGTGTCAGTCCCCTGCCCTACTTTCGAGGCGATCATCCGACCCGTCGGATCAAAGACGAAGACCTCGACCTGCGGATCGACGTTCATCTGCGCCAGCGTACCGCGGAAATCAAAGCCGGTTGTACCGGGATCCAGCCGCGCCTCGTAGACATCGGCGATCAGTTCGGCCTGCCGCGTCATCCCCTGCTGCCGCTGCAGCGCAAGGCTGTCACGGAACGGGTTCATGAACAGGACGCCAACAACCAGCATGACCAGCGCCATCAGGTTGAAGACGATGATCTTTCGGGCAAGGGGAGAGCGGTTCAACCCGACGATGCTGCGACCGCCGCGCCCTTCCTTCAGTCTTTCGATCGTGGCTTCAGGCGATACCCAGTCTTCGCCCAGAAGGACGTCGCCCGATCGCTTGGGCCGTGGGTCTTCAGTTCCGATCCTAGGTACCGAGTTCATGCCGGGGGGCGTCACTCTTCGTTGTAGCGGTAACCGATCCCGTAAAGCGTCTCGATGGCAGAGAACGTGTCGTCCACCGAGCGCATCTTCTTGCGGAGGCGCTTGATATGGCTGTCGATAGTGCGATCATCAACATAGACCTGATCGTCATAGGCCACGTCCATAAGCTGATCGCGTGATTTGACGAAGCCAGGACGCTGGGCCAATGCCTGCAAAAGCAGAAATTCGGTCACTGTCAAAGAGACTTCCAGCCCCTTCCAGGTCACCGAATGGCGTAGCGGGTCCATCCGCAGGGCGCCACGCTCCATCATCCGGGTTTCTTCGGTTGCCGCGGCCTCGCCGGTGTTGATCGCTTCTTGCCGGCGCAGAAGCGCGCGGATGCGTTCGACCAGAAGGCGCTGCGAAAAGGGCTTCTTCACGTAGTCGTCGGCGCCCATCCGCAGGCCCAGAACCTCGTCGATCTCGTCGTCCTTCGACGTCAGGAAAATCACCGGGATCGACGATTTCTGCCGCATGCGCTGCAGCAGGTCCATCCCGTCCATGCGCGGCATCTTGATGTCCAGGACGGCCATGTCGGGCATGCGGCGATTGAATGCCTCAAGCGCAGACTGGCCGTCGTTATAGGTTTCGACCTCGAAACCCTCGGCCTCTAGTGTCATGGCCACCGAGGTCAGGATGTTCCGGTCGTCGTCCACAAGGGCGATGCGCGACATCTTCAAGCCTCTCTGTAAGTACTACTGCCACCAGTATATTTTGCATCATTCTTAAGCGTAGGGGACCGATAATCAACAAGAAAGCGAATCACCCCGGCAGAACAGCAACAAACGGTGGCAATTTCGCCGAACCTTGCCCGCGGCGTGGCAGCGGAACGTCAACGCGCGGCGATGGTGGCGCTAACGATCGAATGATTGCGCTAACGCTTTGAAAACATGCTATTCTGTGGACGAATCGTCATGCTATAGGCCCAGTACGACCTGCCCCCGCAAGGGCTGATCGTGGCATTCATTGGCCCGGATGCCCTGGGATGGAACCGCCGCGCACATTGGCGCGGCAACGGGAGCTTGCAGGATGACCGAAGGACGCGTGAACCCCCTTCACCAGCTGGACCACCAAGGCATTTCGGGTGTGGCGGTTGCCCACTACAACTATGTCGAGGCGGCACTGGTGCAGGCGGCCGTCACGCGGGGCGAGGGGCGGCTGGGCAAGGGCGGCGCGTTCCTGTGTTCGACCGGGCAGTTCACCGGCCGGTCGCCCAGGGACAAGTTCGTGGTCCGCACCCCCTCGACCGAAGGCACGATCTGGTGGGAAAACAACGCAGCCATGACGCCGGAGTCATTTGCCCGGCTCAAGGCGGACATGCTGGCGCATGTGAAGGGGTCCGAACTTTTCGTGCAGGACCTTTACGCCGGAGCCGACCCGCTGCATCGGCTGGATGTGCGGGTGGTGACGGAGCTGGCGTGGCATGGCCTGTTCATCCGGCACCTCTTGCGGCGGCCGGACCGGACCGAACTGGACACTTTCGTCCCCGACTGGACGATCATCAACTGCCCGTCCTTCAAGGCCGACCCCGCGCGGCACGGCTGCCGGACGGAAACGGTCATCGCGCTCAACTTCGACGAAAAGACCGTGCTGATCGCGAACACCGCCTATGCCGGGGAAAACAAGAAAGCCGTCTTCACGGTGCTGAATTACCTCTTGCCGGAAAAGGGCGTGATGGCGATGCATTGCAGCGCCAACCACGCCATCGGCAATCCGGTCGATGCCGCAGTGTTCTTCGGCCTTTCCGGCACTGGCAAGACCACGCTGTCGGCCAGCCCCGACCGCACGCTGGTCGGCGATGATGAACATGGCTGGTCCGACCGCGGCATCTTCAACTTCGAGGGTGGCTGCTACGCCAAGACCATCGACCTCAGCGCCGCAGCGGAACCCGAGATCTTTGCCACCACGCACCGCTTCGGCACCGTGGTCGAAAACATGGTCTACGATCCTGAGACACTGGATCTGGACTTCTCCGACCGCTCGCTGACGGAGAACACCCGCTGCGCCTATCCGCTTGAGGCGATTTCGAACGCCTCGGCAAGCGGACTTGGCGGGCATCCGCGCCATGTGGTGATGCTGACCTGCGATGCCTTCGGGGTGCTGCCACCCATCGCGCGGCTGACTCCGGCGCAGGCGATGTACCATTTCCTTTCCGGCTTCACGGCAAAGGCGGCAGGCACGGAACGTGGAATTACCGAACCTGTTCCCACCTTTTCGACCTGCTTCGGCGCGCCCTTCATGCCGCGCCGGCCCGAGGTCTATGGCAAGCTGTTGCAGGCCAAGATCGCCAAGAATGGCGCGTCGTGCTGGTTGGTCAATACCGGGTGGACGGGTGGCGCCTACGGCGCGGGTCGGCGGATGCCGATCAAGGCGACGCGCGCGCTTCTTGCCGCCGCATTGGACGGCAGCCTGAGCGCCGGCACTTTCCGCCGCGACCCGATGTTCGGCTTTGACGTACCGGTCGAAGTTCCCGGGGTGGACCGCGCCCTTCTTGACCCGCGCAGCACTTGGGCGGACACGGCGGCCTATGACGCTCAGGCGCGCAGACTGGTCGAGATGTTCTCGAAGAACTTCGCCCAATACGTGCCGTTCATCGATGCCGACGTGAAGGCTGCTGCGATCGGTTGAACCGGCTGTTTGCTGCCAACCGTTAGCCGAAAAGCGCCAGCCGCAGCATGTTGAGGCCGGTCAGCACCAGCAAAGCCTGCGTCCAGCGGCGGAAAAGGCCAGCGTCTGCACGGGGGGAAGGGGGCTGCGATTGATGTCCCGAAAATCGCCTGCGACATTTTAATTCGTCCACCGTCATCTTTACGAAATCTAATTGCTCTGCGACTGCGAGGGCGCTAGGTCTTCGCAGGTGCAGAATCTTGACGTGACCGGAGACCCGCCATGCCGCATGATGGACAGGCCATGACCCAGACCCCGATCCTTTCCGACCTTGTGGCCCGCACCACTTCGGCATTGCCGGAAGTGGAAAAGCTGTTCGCGTCGACCCGAGAGGCGCTGAAGCGGGACGTGACCGTTGCAGGCAGGATTTCCACCTCGGCGCTGGAAGAGCGGCAATTCCGGGCGCACGCTCTGGCTTGGCTTGCGACGTACCTTGAGGCGCTGCGCCAGTTGAACGCCTGGGCCGGTCGGGTGACCCAAACCGGACAGTTCGGCGAGATGGAGGCGCTGATCCTGCAGATCGGCTTTGGCGAATACCTGGCGCAGATCGCCGGCGGCATCCCGATGAGCCAGGGCGAACTGGCCCGCTTGTCCGACCTTGGCATGGCCTGGCAGCCAGGCGAGGCTGCGGCAACGCTGATCGCGGGCGGCAACACGCCTGCGGCGCGGGCACGGCTGGTGGATCTGATGCAGGACAACCACGGTCGCGCCACCTTCGGCGCGCCAGGTCTGGATGACGAACTCGAGATGATCCGCGACCAGTTCCGCCGCTATGCGGACGAAAAGGTCATCCCCGTTGCGCATGACTGGCACCTGAAGGACGAACTGATCCCGATGGAGGTGATCACCGAGCTGGCCGAAATGGGCGTCTTCGGCCTGACCATCCCCGAGGAATTCGGCGGCTTCGGCCTGTCGAAAGCCAGCATGGTGGTGGTAAGCGAGGAACTGTCGCGCGGCTATATCGGCGTCGGAAGCCTTGGCACTCGCAGCGAGATTGCGGCCGAGCTTATCCTCTGCGGCGGGACCGATGCGCAAAAGGCGCACTGGCTGCCAAAGCTGGCGTCCGGGGAAATCCTGCCCACCGCCGTCTTTACCGAACCGAACACCGGGTCTGACCTTGGGTCCCTGCGCACCCGCGCGGTGAGAGAGGGCGACGACTGGAAGATCACCGGCAACAAGACCTGGATTACCCATGCCGCCCGCACCCATGTGATGACGCTTCTGGCGCGGACGGAAACGGATACGACCGACTATCGCGGTCTTTCCATGTTCCTGGCCGAAAAGACCCCCGGCACTGACGAAGACCCCTTCCCGACTCCGGGCATGACCGGCGGCGAAATCGAGGTGCTGGGCTATCGTGGCATGAAGGAATATGAACTCGCTTTCGACGGTTTCGCCGTGAAGGGCGAGAACCTTCTGGGCGGCGTTACCGGGCAAGGCTTCAAGCAGCTGATGCAGACCTTCGAGTCTGCTCGCATCCAGACCGGGGCGCGCGCCGTGGGCGTGGCGCAATCGGCGCTGGAGACAGGCATGCAATACGCGCTTGACCGCAAGCAGTTCGGCAAGTCGCTGATCGAATTTCCCCGGATCGGGGGCAAGCTGGCGATGATGGCGGTCGAAGTGATGATCGCCCGCCAGCTGACCTATTACAGCGCCTGGCAAAAGGACCACGGCCACCGCTGCGATCTTGAGGCCGGGATGGCCAAGCTTCTGGGCGCCCGCGTGGCGTGGGCGGCGGCAGACAATGCGCTGCAGATCCACGGCGGCAACGGCTTTGCGCTGGAATATCGGATCAGCCGGATCCTGTGTGACGCCCGAATCCTGAACATTTTCGAGGGGGCGGCCGAAATTCAGGCCACGGTGATTGCACGGCGGCTTCTCGACTGATCCCTTGACTTCGGCCCTCAACGAGGTTTCTGGCCAAATCGAAGACCCTCGCCGAACGCGCAGCCTGGGATATGGCGAAAGAGCTTGGGCTTGATCTGACAACCGTCAATCCGGGCTTCGTGGTTGGCGCGCCGATAGACGAACACTACGGGAGATCACTTGGCCTGGTAGAGCGGTTCCTCAAAGGCAAGGATCCGATGCTGCCGGGGATCGGCTTTGCGAAGGCAGATGTCGGCGATGTGGCCGAGATACACTTGCGCGCCCAGCAGCGCTCTGAAACGGCAGGCTAGCGGTGCATCGCCGCCAGTGGGTCGATGGCGTTGGTCCACCTGGGGTCGCGCGCTCAAAGCGGCCTATCCGACCCGGCGCATCCCCACGCGCGAAGCCCCTGCCGTCCTGCAGCGGCTTCTGGCGCTGTTCGATCCGCAGCTCCGGTCGATCCTGCCAAAGCTCGGGCATCTGGAGCATGTGCCAAACGCCCGCGCCGTGAAAGATGGGAATGGAGTTCGTCGCCCCAAAGGCTGCCCGGCTTGCCTTGGCCGACTGGCTGGTCAAGAGCGGCAAGATCTGGGCCGGAGCCCCCGTCAGCTCCGCCCGCGTGAGGGGCGTGGTGTGCCAAGGCGCGGGTGCAGCCGCCCAGCCACCGTCCAGGCGGCCAGAAGCCCTGCGCCGGCGGCAAGAAATATCCCGGGCAGAGGTGCGACCCAAAGCACAAGCCATGCCGCCCCCGGCGTCAGGATCCCGGACACGTCCCGGAAGCTGGAATAGACGGCCGACATCTCGGTCCGCTCGGATGGCTTGACCGACATGAGGAACGGCAGACCACCAACCACATCCAGCATCACCAGAAAAATCGAAGCTGCCATGACCAAAGCCACCGTGACCCAAGGCAGAAAGGCCATCAGGCCCGCGGCAAAGAATAGCACCCCGCAAATGCCGAATGCGGTACGCACCGACCGCCGCACCGACAAGTGGCGGCCAAGCCGGTTCAACGCCGGAGCCGCGAACAAAAGCGCATTGGTGACGGACAGCGCTATGCCGCCAACCTTGTCGCCCAGCCCTGCCTCGATAGAGAAGATCGGCAGGTAGACGACATAGACCCACCAGCCGCAGCTGCGCATCACGGCAAAGGTCCAGCCGGCGATCAGCCGGGGCTGGCTGAAGAACCGGCCAAGATAGCCCAAAGGGTTTACCGCCGGCCGCTTGGCCCGGGCGATCTGCTTGCCATTGCCCAGCCGCAGTACCCAGAATGAGATCAGCAGGACCAGCGCAAACCCGCCCGCGACCAGAAACGGCGCAGGCGCCCATTGGTTGTATAGCCAGACCCCCGACATCGGCCCCAACGTCCAGGCAGTCGCCGCATAGACCATCTGCGCCGATTGGCTGCGGCCAAGGTTAGCCCGGTCGACATAGTCCAGCACATAAGCATTCAGACAGACAAAGATCGTGACTGTCGCCATAGCGTTCGACATCAGCGCCAAAGGCACTGACCATGTCGTGCCGATCGCTCCAAGGGTCATACCCAGAAGGTAAAGGCAGACGCCCCCGGTATAGGCCCAGCGCCGCGGAATGCGCCGGGTGGCCCAGGGCACCATCAGCCCCCAGATCAAGGCCACTATCCCCGAGATGAAAAACACCACGCTGGTTGTCTGCGCGTCACCCAGCGCGTCATAAACTACCAGTGGCATGGTAGAGATCAGCATGCCCCTGATCGCTGCATCAAGGCCTGCAAGCAGGGCGAAATGCTCGATCCGGGGCGTCGGGCTGTGCTTCAGCGCAAGCGGCAAATAACGGGTGGCCATTGCGGCACCATGGCCCGCCTTGACCTGTTGTCGCTGTCACGGGTGCGACATCCGGCGTCGTTTCAGGCCCGGGATCGAGCGAGAAGATCGACCAGCCTGGCCCGCGCTTCGGGCAAGGGTCGACCGTGCAGAACCGGCGCAAGGCCGCGGTCCAGGAAGTGTCCGGTCAGGCTCAGGCCGATTTGCAGGCCGTCGGACGACAGGGGCTCGGTCCCCGTCAGGCCGGCGGGCAACGGAAAAAGCCGATCCGCCCAGCCGCCCGCCCCCTTGGCGGAAACCGCGCGGCCGGATTTCGGGCTGACATAGACCAGCCCCTCCACCGCCCCGGTGACCGCGCAGGACCCCAGGTCAAGGCCGAAGCCCAGTTCATCCAGCAAGCGCAGCTCCCACCGAAGGTATGCGGTCTCCCATCCGGGGACACCCAAGGCATCAAGCAGCAGGACTGTGCGCGTCCAGAGCGCGGGATGCGACTCGCGTTCGGGCAAGGCCGTGCGCAGCAAGGCACAGACCGACATCAGCCCAGCCAATGCCAGCCGATCCGAAAGCAGATGCGCGCGGGACCGCAACGGTTCGACCGAAAAAGTCCCGATGTGGTCATCAAGTCGCGCCCGCCACTCAAGCTGCAACTGCGTGCCGGGCTGCAAGGTGGCCGCCATCTTGCGCGACGCTCCACCGCGCACGACGCCAGCATGCCGGCCATGCGCCGCCGTCAGCACCTCGATGATCGCGGCACTTTCCCCATGCGGACGCATGGAAAGCAGCACACCTTCGTCGCGCCAGTCCATGCTGCGGACTATCGGCCCAGGCAGGCCCGGGTGCAAGCTTCGGTCCGCGTGCCAGCGCTGGCTATCTCAATCGGAGAGTCCGTCTTCATCCAGCAGGGTACGCCCGGCACGATCTTCAAGCTCGATCACCCAAAGGTCAGGGTCCCTGGACCGAGCGCGCGACACAAGTGCATCGACCTCTAACTCCAGCCCTTCAGCCAGCAGGATCCACGCACGATTGCCGGTCATCAGGTCCGACCGCCGCTCGTAGGCAAGCGCCGTGCCGTCCAGCAGCGCTACCTTGACTACCACCGCCCCGGCCTGCGCATCGCCCTTCGCGGTGACATAGGCCGGGATATCGGCCAGCCGCAGCCGGGTCAGATAGGCTGAAACCCAGACGCCAGAAGCCAGCCGCGCGCTCATCCCATTTGCTCTTCCATCAAATAATCCCGCCGGAGGCTCTGTCGCAGCGGCAAGCGAAGGCCTGCAAGGCAAGAAACCTCAGGCATCGCCATCCTTGAAATCAAGCCCCATCTCGGTATAGCGCTCGGGTTCGTCCAGCCAGTTCGGCCGCACCTTCACCTGCAGGAAGAGATGTACCGTCCGGCCAAGGAAATCGCTGATGTCGGCCCGCGCCGCCTGACCGATGGCCTTGATCGTCTCACCCTTGTTGCCGAGCACGATGCCCTTGTGGCCATCGCGGGCGACATAGACGATCTGGTCGATCCGGGTGGTGCCGTCGGGCTTGTCCTCCCACTTTTCGGTTTCCACCGTCAGTTGGTAGGGCAGTTCCTCATGCAGGCGCAGGGTCAGCTTTTCGCGGGTCATTTCCGCCGCGATCATCCGCATCGGCAGGTCGGCGATCTGGTCTTCGGGGTAGAACCAGGGACCTTCCGGCACCTCGCCCGCCAGCCACTCGCGCAGGTCGGCGACGCCATAGCCCTTTTCGGCGCTGATCATGAAGGTTTTCTTGAACGGATAGGCTGCGTTCGCTTCTTCGGCCAGCGCCAGCAGGGTTTCGGCCTTGACCCGGTCGATCTTGTTGATCGCCAGCGCCACCGGCTGACCCTTCGGCATCTCATCGGCCAGCCGGTCGATGATCAGCTTGACGCCTTCGGTCAGCCCCCGGTGCGCCTCGATAAGCAGGACGATCACATCGGCATCCGACGCCCCCCCCCAAGCCGCCTTGACCATCGACCGGTCAAGCCTGCGGCGGGGGCGGAAGATGCCCGGCGTGTCGACAAAGACGATCTGCGCCTGGCCTTCCATGCAGACCCCGCGGATGCGGGTCCGGGTGGTCTGCACCTTGTGGGTGACAATCGAGACCTTCGCGCCGACCATCCGGTTCAGAAGCGTGGATTTGCCGGCATTCGGCTCGCCGATCAGGGCGACAAAGCCGGCGCGTGTGGTTTCAGTCATGTTCGTTCTCCAGCCGCGTCAGCAGGGCCCTTGCGGCCTGCTGCTCGGCGATGCGTTTCGATCCGGCTTGCGCCTCGGCGGTCTCGCCCGATTCCAGATGCACAGCGACAGTGAACATCGGCTGGTGGTCCGGGCCCGAGCGGGCGGCCTCGATATAGCTTGGCGGTGGCATTCCCCGGGCCTGCGCCCATTCCTGCAACGCGGTCTTCGGATCGCGGGCATCCGTCTCGACCCCGGCAATCCTGTCGCCCCAAAGTCGCAGGACCACCAGCTTTGCCCCATCAAACCCGGTGTCCAGATAGACCGCTGCGATCACCGCCTCCATGGCGTCGCCCAGCAGGGCCTCTTTCCGCCGCCCGCCGGTCAGCATTTCGCTGCGCCCCAGCTTCAGGACATCGCCAAGGCCGATCTCGCGCGCGACAGAGGCGCAGGCTTCCTTGCGCACCAGAGCATTGAAGCGGGGTGCAAGCTGGCCTTCGCGCGCATCGGTGTCTGCCGACAACAGCGCCTCGGCCATCACCAGACCAAGAACGCGGTCGCCAAGAAATTCAAGCCGCTGGTTGTCCGGCCGAGTAGCCGAGCCGATCGAGGCATGGGTCACCGCCCGCATCAGAAGCTCGGGTTTGCGGAAAGCATGCCCGAGGCGACCTTCGAAGGCCTTGAGCTCGGCGGAAAGCCTCACTCGACAGCCTTGAAGTAGCGGTCTGACCGCCAGGTCCAGAAGTACAGCATCCGGCTGCCAGCAGACGAGAACATGATCCGGTCGGCACGACCGATGAGGTATTCGGCCGGCACGAAACCGACCCCACCCGCCGCCTGCGCATAGCGGCTGTCCTGGCTGTTGTCGCGGTTGTCGCCCATGAAGAAGTAACTCCCGACAGGCACGGTGAACACCTCGGTGTTGTCGCCGAAACCATCCGGGTCGATATTCAGGATCGAATGCTTCTGCCCCTCGGGCAGGGTTTCGATGAAGCGGCTCTTCGTGCAAATGCCCCCGGCGCCGACAGCACCGTTTTCGCAGCGCGGAAGGTTGCGCATCGGCCCCTGGGCTTCGTAGATCTCTTCGAAGACGCCGTCCGGCTCCTGCGGGGCAGCGACGCCATTGATGTAAAGCACGCTGTCCTTCATCTGGATCTTGTCACCCGGCAGACCGATCACCCGCTTGATGAAATCCGTGTTATTCACCGGATGGCGGAAGACCACCACATCGCCGCGCTTGGGCTCCGATGCGAAGATGCGGCCCGAAATCGGGCACATCGCGAAGGGGCAGGAATACTTGGAATAGCCGTAGGCCATCTTGTTGACGAACAGGAAGTCGCCGATCAAGAGCGTGTCCTTCATCGATTCCGACGGAATCCAGAACGGCTGGAAGAAGAGCGTGCGGAAGACGCCCGCGATGACCAGTGCCCAGAAGACGGTCTTGATCGTTTCGACGATGCCGCCGTCGGCCTTGTCTTTCGCCATGGTGCCTTACCTGCCTTTTGCCACTTGTCCGCGCTTCTTGTGCGGAAGCGACCGAGAGAGTCAAGGCGCGGCGGCAGCCAAGGCCGCCAGGTTACCCGCCATCGAAGGGGATCTGAAGCTCACTGCGGAAGTCCGCGCCGGGCGTCGGAGCGGTAATGGTAAGCGTCCGGTACCGGTCAACCGGCGGGCTGTCCTTCTGGAACACCTTGCGGTAGCCCGGCAGGTTTACGGTCATTCGATATCTCAGAAGCTTACCGTCCGACAGGATGCCGCTGGGCACCGGGTCAGGGCCGACCGAAGCAGGCAAATCAAAGGTGAAGCGCAGCCCTTTCTGCGCGTCACTGTCCTGAGGCAGCGTCCGTTCGGCTGTCCAGACCGGGGTGGCCTCACGCCGTCCGGCCTTTTCGCTGTTGCTGACCTCATGCACATCAAGGCAGGTCAGCACCAGCCGGTAGGGCCCGTTGGCAGCCACGGGATGCTCGGACCGGACCACCCCAGACAGCGTTCGCCCAAGCCGAAGATGCTCTGAACCGTCCAGTTCCAGGACCGTTTATCCGAAGCTCCGATGCCGGGAATACCACTTGAGCGCTGACACCGCATGCCGCAGGGCGACCGCTATCAGCACTCCCACCGCCAGAAGCATCGGGTTGAAGTCCGGATCGTTCACGTCGAAGATCCAGGGCCAGCCCAACATCCAGCCGATCCAGACAGCGCCGCCCGTGGCCAGCACAGCAATCACGCCGGCCATGATCGCTTGGGAAAGCGGTGAGGATTGCGCGGTCGCGTCGGTCATGGCTGACCTCCTGCATCGATGCGGCGGGCCTCGATCACCACGAAAGCCTGCGCCCAGGGGTGGTCGTCCGTCAAGGTGACATGGATCACCGCCTCATACCCTTCGGGAGTCATCGCGCGCAGCCGTTCCGCTGCCCAGCCGGTCACATGCATCACCGGCTGACCCGATCGCAGGTTGCTCACCGCCATGTCCTTCCAGGCGATGCCCATGCGAAGCCCGGTGCCCAACGCCTTGGAGCAGGCCTCTTTCGCCGCCCAGCGCTTGGCATAGGTGGCAGCCACCGCGCGGGGCCGGCTTTCTGCCTTGCGCTGCTCACGCTCGGTAAAGACCCGGTCCCGGAACCGGTCGCCAAACCGCGCCAGCGTCGCTTCGATCCGTTCGATATTCGCGAGGTCGCTGCCGATGCCAAGGATCATCGCAACTGTCCCGGTTTCACGATGTCGAGGGTTGGCGTCACTTGGCAGCCCTGCGGGCAATGTCCATCCTGCGGCGCATTTCCTCGATAGCGGCGCCAAGGCCGCGAAAGATCGCCTCGCCTACCAGGAAATGGCCGATGTTCAGCTCGGCAATCACCGGGATCGCGGCTATGGGTTCGACGTTGTCATAGGTGAGACCATGCCCGGCATGGACCTCCAGCCCGGCTGCGGCTGCCCGATCCGCCCCAGCGCGCAGAGCCGCAAGCTCACGCTCGGCCAGTTCGGTGTGCCCTTCGGCCAAGAGGTCCGAGTAGAGCCCGGTATGCAGTTCCACCACAGCCGCGCCAATCCGCGCCGAGGCTTCGATCTGACGTGGATCATGACTGATGAACATGCTGACGCGGCACCCTGCCTCACGCAGAGGCGCGATAAAGTCGGTCAGACGCGCGGCATCGCCCACCACGTCCAGCCCGCCTTCGGTCGTCCGCTCCTCGCGCTTTTCCGGCACCAGACAAACGGCATGCGGGCGGTGCTTCAGCGCAAGCGCCTGCATCTCATCGGTCGCAGCACATTCGAAGTTCAGCGGGATGGAGATTGCCGCCATAAGCGCCTCGATATCCGAGTCGCGAATGTGGCGCCGGTCTTCGCGCAGGTGAGCGGTGATGCCGTCAGCCCCGGCTGTCTCCGCCAGAAGGGCCGCGCGCAGCGGGTCGGGCCAAGCCGATCCGCGCGCATTCCGGACCGTCGCCACATGGTCGATGTTCACCCCCAGACGAAGACCGCGTGGCTTAGGGTTCGGATGTGTCATGCGTTCTCTCCTGTCGCTGCGGTCGCCACCGCGATCATGGTGTCCCCGGACCGTCATCACCCAAATCTCCGCCGGGGTCTTCCCCGCGGCGCTTCAGCTTGCCGGCCGCCCCGGCCAGCTTCGCCCGAATCCGTTGCCGCCGCTCACCGCGTTCCTTCGCCGTCGCGGCACGCGCCTTCTGATAGGCCTCGACCAGCGGAATGGTCACATAATAGGCCACCGCGCTGATCACGATTGCCGGACCCAGCGCTCCGATGAAATAGGGCAGGTAGATCTCGTACCAGAACTGGATCAACCCGTCCCAGCGCGCCTTCTCGGGGCCGAAAAGGGCGGTGAAGTTGACCCAGAGGTCCCGACCGGCATAGCCAAAGGCCTTGCCGATGTACTCGGCAGTCAGCGGCGCCTCGATTCCCAGAATCCAGTGGCCCAGCGACATCGCAAGCACGGCGAAGAACGGGGTCGTCACCGGATTGGTGTTGAACGTGGCCAGAAGCGAGGCCAGCACATTGCCGCGCACCAGCCGCGCAGCGCCCCAGGCGGCAAGAAACTGCAGCCCCGGCAGTGGCAGAAAACCGATCAGCGTGCCGGCAAAGACCCCGCGTGCCACGCGGTGCGGCTGGTCGGGCAGCCTTCGCATGCGGTGCACCACATAGCGGATGGCGCGCTTGAACCCGCCCTTTGGGTAGACCTGTTCGCGCAGCCACGCGCCCCAGCCCAACGGTTTTCTGCGCTTGAAGACCAACTCGCCGCCTCTCTGCCCGGGCACCATGCCCGAAGTCCGGCCTTACGGCCGCTTGGTCAAATCCCGATGACGCGAGATCTGCGCCACGTCCGTCTCGGCTTCAAGAGCGGTCATGACCATATGCAGATGTTCAACATCCCGCAGGTCCACGTCAATGATAAGTCGATAGAAATCGGGCTTTCGGTCAGTGAACCGCAGGTCCGAGATATTGGCCTTCTGTTCCCCGATCAAGGTGCAGATGCGCCCAAGGACCCCGGCATCGTTCGAAATCGTCACATCCAGCGAAATCGTGAAGACCGGCGCATGGCGACCGGAATGCCAGTGAAGGTCAACCCATCTGGCGGTCTGGTCCTCAAACTCCTCAAGCGCCGGGCAGTCGATGGCGTGGACCACGACACCCTGCCCGCGGTAGGTGATGCCGACGATCCGTTCCCCCGGCACCGGCTGGCAGCACTGTGCGCGACGGAAAGTCTGGTCGGCGGTCAGGCCGACCACAGGCCGCTTGGCGTCAACCTCTTCGGCGGTGGCTTGCGCCAGATCCGGGTACAACGTCTCGACCACACGGCGGGCGGGCATCTCGGCCGAACCGACCCGGGCCAGCAGGTCGCTTTCATCCGCCAGCCCCAGCATCTTGGCCGCCGTGCGCAGCGCCTTGTCGGTGGCCTTCTTGCCGACATGGTCAAAGGCCGCGCGGGTAAGTTCATGCCCCAGCTTGACGAAACGCCCCCGGTCCTCTTCGCGCAGACTGCGACGGATCGCAGCCTTGGCACGGCCCGTAGTGACGATGTCGATCCAGCTTGATTGCGGGCGCTGGCCCTCTGCGGTGATGATCTCGACCGACTGACCGTTCTTCAACCGGGTCCAGAGCGGCACCCGGATGCCGTCGATCTTGGCCGAGACGCAGGAGTTCCCGATCCGCGTGTGGATCGCATAGGCATAGTCCAGCGGCGTCGCCCCGCGTGGCAGCTGGATCACGTCCCCCTTGGGCGTGAAACAGAAGACCTGATCGGAATACATCTCAAGTTTGACGTTTTCCAGGAACTCGTCGGTGTCGCCCTCGTCCAGACGTTCGGTCAGCGTGGCGATCCATTTGGCGGGATCGACGGCGAAGGGGTTCTTTGCCCGCACGCCCTCACGATAGGACCAATGCGCCGCGACCCCGGCCTCGGCCACCTCGTGCATCTCGCGGGTGCGGATTTGCACTTCGACCCGCTTGCCATCGCGGCCGCTGACCGTGGTGTGGATTGACCGGTAGCCGTTCGATTTCGGCTGGCTGATGTAATCCTTGAACCGCCCCGGCACCGCGCGCCAGCGCTGATGGATCACGCCAAGGATGCGGTAGCAGTCCGCCACGTTGCCGCAGATGACACGGAAGCCGTAGATGTCGGACAGGCTGCTGAACGCCAGATCCTTTTCCTGCATCTTGCGCCAGATCGAATAGGGCTTCTTCGCCCGGCCATAGACGTCGGCCTCGATCTGCGCCTTTTCCAACTCGTGCCGGATGTCGGCGGTAATCTTGTGGACCACATCCCCCGCCTCGCGCTGCAGGGTCAGGAAGCGGCGCATGATGGAATTGCGCGCCTCGGGGTTCAGGACCTTGAAGGACAGATCCTCCAGCTCCTCACGCATCCACTGCATCCCCATGCGACCGGCAAGCGGAGCGAAGATCTCCATCGTCTCGCGGGCCTTCTGGGCCTGCTTTTCCGGCTTCATGCTGCGGATCGTCCGCATGTTGTGCAGACGGTCGCCCAGTTTCACCAGGATCACGCGCAGGTCGCGTGACATTGCCATGAACAACTTGCGGAAGTTTTCGGCCTGCTGGCTTTCGGTGGAAGAGAGCTGAAGGTTCGTCAGCTTTGTCACCCCGTCGACCAGTTCCGCGATCTCTTCGCCAAACATGGCCGTCAGTTCGGTATAGGTCGACCGGGTATCCTCGATCGTGTCGTGCAAAAGCGCAGTGATGATGGTTGCATCATCCAGCCGCTGTTCGGTCAGGATGGCGGCCACGGCAACGGGGTGGGAAAAATAGGGCTCGCCCGATTTCCGCGTCTGGCCGTCATGCATCTTGAACCCGTAGGCAAAGGCCTTGCGGATAAGATCGGCATTGCAGCGCGGATTATAGTTTCCAACCAGGGCGATGAGGTCTTCGACGTCGATCATCACCGCCCCGCTTGCGGGTTTTCTGCCTTAGAGCTCGCCTTGGGCTTCCATCAGCGCGCGGAGCAGCTTTTCTTCCGACATGTCATCGACCATCGGCCGGTCCATGTCGCCACCCATGAGAAGCGCCATCTGGTCATCTTCCGGCTCATCGACCTCGATCTGGGTCTGATGGCTTTCGATCATCCGCTCGCGCAGAACCTCGGCCGACTGGGTCTCATCTGCGATCTCGCGCAGGGCGACGACGGGGTTCTTGTCATTGTCGCGGTCGATGGTGATCGGCGACCCCGACTGGATCTCGCGTGCGCGGTGGGCGGCAAGCATCACCAGTTCGAACCGGTTCGGAACCTTGTCTACGCAATCTTCGACCGTTACGCGGGCCATGGGCAACTCCAATCCGGTAGGTTCGCAGGAAGTGGCCTATTTAGGCGTTCGGGCCAGCCATGACAAGCGCTGAATCGCAGCAAATCAAAGCGGTTTCACGGCATCGCGGTCCGCCGCCGGCAGGGCGGCAAGCATCTGCCGGACGCTTTGCCCGGTGCGGGGATGCACCCAGTCGGGGGCCACATCCGCCAAAGGCACCAGCACGAAGGCCCGGTCCTGCAGGCGCGGATGCGGCAGAATCAGCCGGTCGGGGGCGGCCCGGATCTGCGCCTCGGGAGGCAGGTTGCGCCAATGATCCTGGGTTTCGGCATCCGGCAGGACCGAATCGCCCATCGCCAAAAGGTCGATGTCCAGCGTTCGCATTCCCCATCGTTGTGCCCGTTCCCGCCCGAACCGCGCCTCGACACGGTGCAGCAGGGCCATCATTGACGCCACATCAACCATGCCGTCAGCATCAAGAGCCGCCGCCGCATTCACATAGTCCGGACCCGCACCTGGCGGAAAACACGGGGTCGCGTAAAGCGCGCTAAGGGCCAGAACCGGAAGGCCTTCCTTGGCCAGGGCAGCCACCGCTGCCCGAAGGGTTTCGGCAGGGTCCCGCCCGTCGAACGGCAGATTCGCGCCTAGTGCAACCAAAGTTTTTCTGGATTTCCCTGGGTGCACGGTAAATTTCCTAAGCGTGACTTGTCTGAAACCGTTTCTGCCTGATATTCACAGATCGTTGGCCGACGAACGCATCTATAACACGTGTTCCAGACACGGAAGTTCGATCGGCACAGCGCACTTTGAGGGGAACCCAAGGATGTTTTACAAGGACGAACGGCTCGCGCTGTTCATTGATGGGTCGAATCTTTACGCCGCCGCAAAGGCGCTGGGGTTTGACATCGACTACAAGCTGCTGCGTATGGAGTTCATGCGGCGTGGCAAGCTTCTGCGCGCTTTCTACTATACCGCTCTGTTGGAGAACGACGATTACTCGCCGATCCGACCGCTGGTCGACTGGCTGCACTACAACGGCTTCACCATGCGAACGAAGCCTGCGAAGGAATACACCGATAGCCAGGGCCGCCGGAAGGTAAAGGGCAACATGGACATCGAGCTTTGCGTCGATGCCATGGAGCTTGCGCAACGGATCGACCATGTGGTCCTTTTCTCGGGCGATGGCGATTTCCGGCCGCTGGTCGAAAGCCTGCAGCGTCAGGGGGTTCGGGTGTCGGTCGTGTCCACGATCCGCAGCCAGCCGCCGATGATTGCAGACGAGCTGCGCCGTCAGGCCGACAACTTCATCGAGCTTGACGAGTTGCGCGACGTCATCGGCCGCCCGCCACGCGATCCGCGGCCCTTGGTCGCCGAAGAAGCGACGGTCGATGTGAAGTGACCCCAGCGAAAGGCCGGGCGGCGTGATCGCATTGACCGGTCTTTTTCTTGCCGCGCTCCTTGCGGCAAGCCCGGTCCCCTTCCAGTCCGAAGTGGTCTTCCTTGGCATGCAGGCGGCAGGCTGGCCGGTCTTGACGCTTGTTGCCGTAGCGTCCGTCGGCAATGTCCTTGGGTCTTGCGTGACCTACGCGCTGGCCCGCGGTCTTGGCGGGATGCGGGATCATCCGCGGTTTCCGCTGCGTCCGGTGCAGATGGCCCGCGCCGAGGGCTGGTACAAGCGGTGGGGACTTTGGTCCTTGCTGCTCAGTTGGGCACCAGGGGGTGATCTGATCGTGGCCACGGCGGGCGTCCTTCGAGTGCCGGTCATCGTTTTTCTTGTACTGGTCGCAGTGGCCAAGACCGGCCGCTATGCAGCCCTCGCGCTGATTGCTTCCGCTGCATTGCCCTGAGATCGGGCAGTCGCAGGCTGGACCTCGCGCGGATTTGGCCCTAACTCTCAACGGGTCCAGCGTCGGTATCCCATGGCCTTGCCTGCTCCCCTGACCCTTTACCTTGCGGCCCCGCGCGGCTTTTGCGCCGGTGTCGACCGCGCCATCAAGATCGTCGAGTTGGCGATCCAGAAATGGGGCGCGCCGGTCTATGTCCGCCACGAAATCGTCCACAACAAGTTCGTGGTCGATGCCCTTCGTGCACAAGGCGCGATCTTCGTCGAGGAGCTGGACGACTGCCCTGACGACCGCCCCGTCGTCTTTTCCGCCCATGGTGTGCCCAAATCCGTTCCGGCAGAAGCGGGTCGCCGCCAGATGATCGCCGTCGATGCCACCTGCCCGCTGGTGACCAAGGTCCATAACGAGGCCGCGCGGCACCACGAGGCCGGCACCCAGATGATCTACATCGGCCACGACGGCCACCCCGAGACGGTGGGCACGATGGGCCAGCTACCGCCGGGCGAAGTGCTGCTGGTCGAAACCGTCGCCGATGTCGCCAACTTGCAGGTCCGCGATCCGGGCAAGCTTGCCTTCATCACCCAGACCACGCTGTCCGTGGACGACACCGCCGAAATCGCCGCCGCGCTGAAGGCCCGCTTCCCTGCGATCCACGCGCCCGCGCATGATGACATCTGCTATGCCACCACCAACCGGCAGGCTTCGGTAAAGGCCGTCGCCCCGAGGATCGACGCGCTTCTGGTGATCGGCGCGCCGAATTCCTCGAACTCCAAGCGTCTGGTCGAGGTTGGCACGACAGCCGGCTGCGCCTATTCCATGCTGATCCAGCGCGCGACGGATATCGACTGGCGCGCGTTGGAAGGCGCCCGCGCCATTGGCCTGACCGCAGGGGCCTCCGCGCCCGAAGTGCTGGTGAACGAAGTGATAGACGCCTTTCGCGCCCGGTTCGACCTGACGGTAGAACAGGTGGAAACCGCCGTGGAAGACATTGAATTCAAGGTCCCGCGGATTCTGAGAGAGCCCGCCTGACTGCCTGACCTGCGGAGCCTGCCAGCGGTCGCCAGAGCTTGCAGGTTTCGGCATTTGCGTTGCAAGTTGCAATTACCTCGGGCTTTCAGCACTTGCCGGGACGCTGATCCGGCTGGCCATGCGCTGCGCGGCAAGCTAGATCAGCCGAATGACCGATGATCGCCGCATCCCCCGCACTGCCCTCATTCTTGGCCTTGCCGGCCTTATCCCGTTCCTGTGGTCCGCTGCCACGTATCTTTCCCCGACCCTTTACGGCTGGGCCGGGCAATGGCTCCCGCCGATGTTCCTGGGCGCCTATGTCGGGCTGACCTATGGCACCGTCATCCTGTCTTTCATGTCGGGCGTGCTCTGGGGCTTTGCCACCAAGGCCGAGGGCGGCGAGGCTGCCGTGGCCTACACGCTTTCAGTCATTCCAGCGCTTTGGGCATTCCTCATGGTCACCGATGCCTCGGCCAACTCGACCATCTTCCTGGCGGCGGGGTTTGTCGGGCTTCTTCTCCTCGACGCAATGTATTCCACCTGGGGCCTGGCCCCGCGCTGGTGGCTGCGGCTGCGGGTCATGCTGACCGTCGTCGTCCTTGCCAGCCTTGCCGTGCCATTGCAGGCCTGACCGATGCCCGAGCTTTTCGCCTATACCGATGGCGCCTGTTCCGGAAATCCCGGCCCCGGGGGCTGGGGCGTTCTGATGCTGGCCCGCGAAAACGGTGCCGTGGTCAAGGAGCGCACCCTGCAGGGCGGCGAGGCGCAGACCACCAACAACCGGATGGAGCTGATGGCCGCGATCTCGGCGCTGGAGGCATTGGCCCGACCATCCGAGATCATCATCGTCACCGACAGCGCCTATGTGAAGAACGGCGTGACGGAATGGATCCACAACTGGAAGCGCAGGGGCTGGCGCACTGCCGGTGGTCCTCCGGTCAAGAATGTAGAGCTTTGGCAAAGACTTGATGCTGCACAGGCCCGTCACAAGGTCAGCTGGCGCTGGATCAAGGGCCATGCCGGCCATGCCGAGAACGAACGTGCCGACGAACTTGCCCGCGCCGGGATGGCCCCGTTCAAACCGGCGCTGAAATGACCGGCCTTTACGCCTTCACCCTGCTTGACCTGCTCGACTATGCCTCGGTTCTGGTCTTCGCCCTGACCGGAGCATTGGCCGCCAGCCGATCACAACTGGACATCGTCGGTTTCATCTTCATCGCCAGCCTGACCGCCGTCGGCGGCGGCACCCTTCGCGATGCAATCCTGAACCGCGAGGTGTTCTGGGTCGCCGATCCAGTCGTGCTGGCCGTGGCGACAGCCGCCGCCATCATCGTCTTCTTCACGGCCCATCTTCTGGAAAGCCGCTATCGCGCGCTTTTGTGGTTCGATGCTTTCGCCCTTGCCGTCGCCGTGCCTGCCGGCGTCGCTGTCGCCCTTGCCGAGGGGCAGGGTTGGCCGATCGTGCTGGTCATGGGCATTATCACCGGCTGCATGGGTGGCCTGCTGCGCGACGTTGTCTGCAACGAAGTGCCGCTGGTTCTGAAACAAGGCGAACTTTACGTGACCTGCGCTTTCGCGGGCGCGCTTGGGGCCGTGGCTGCGGGACTGGCAGGCCTTTCGACTGGGGCGGCGCTGCTGGTCTGCGCCGGCATCGTCTTCACGCTGCGTGCGGGCAGCCTCCTGCTTGGTTGGCGCTTGCCGGTCTACAGATCGCAACCTCCGCGCCCAGGGGCGCCAAAGCGCTAAACGGCTTGTCCGATGAACGAACATTCGTTTATCATCAAGCGATGCCACGCACCCGCACCATACCAGACGGCAAAGTCTTTTCCGCAGTCCGTACCTTGCTGGATCAAGGCGGCGACAAGGCCGTGTCTTTCGCTACCGTCTCGGCCGCCACCGGCCTTGCGCCGCCCACCCTTGTCCAGCGCTACGGCAGCCTTGACGGCATGGTCCGTGCCGCCCGCCTTGCCGCCTGGCAGGCGCTGGAAACCGCAACCGCCGCCGCGATCCTCGCGACCGAGCACAAGGGTCCGCAAGGTCTGCTGAAGGCGCTTGGGACTGTCGATGCCACTGCGCTGGCCGCCGATCTTCGCGATCCGGACCTTGCCCAGCGGGCCGCCGCCTGGCGCGCGATGGTCGAGGCCGCCTTGGCCCTGCGGCTTGGCACCGGCCAGAAAGCCCGCGAAAGCGCTGCACTTCTGTTTGCCGTCTGGCAGGGTCAGCAGCTTTGGTCACGCGTGGGCGAACCCGGCTTCAGGCTGAAGGACGCGGTGAAGCGGTTCACTTGACCCAGGTTTTCCTGGCCCAGATCAAGACCGGCGCACCCATGAGCGCGCCGACAAACCCCGCCCCCATGCCCGCCATCGCCACCAGCCCGCGCAGGACGAGCCCGCCGATCAGCGCACCAAGTACCCCCAGCGCGACGGTCGACGGCGTATCAAGGTCAATCCGCAGGATGCGCGTCGCCAGAAAACCGACGGCGACCCCCACGATCAACAGCCAGACAAACGGCATGGTGTCCCCTCCCATGGTCATGATGACAAATGGAAAGGCGATGCCCCGGTCGCTAGAGCCGGTCCGGAAGAACCAGCCCCCGCAGCACTTCTGCCGCTGGCATTGGTCGCTTGCCTTCGCGCTGCGCCTCGACGATTTCCACCGCACCCTCGCCGCAGGCGACAACAAAGCCGCCAAGCACCTGCCCCGGCACACCCGATCCCGGCGCCAGCCGCGAACGGAGCAGCTTCACCCTTTCACCCCTGACCTCGACCCAGGCCCCCGGAAACGGCGACAGCCCCCGGATCAGCCGATCCACTTCGACCGCAGGGCGGGCGAAATCCACCCGCGCCTCGGCCTTGTCGATCTTTGCGGCGTAGGTCACGCCCTTGGCCGGTTGCGGCTGAGCGGTCAGATCCGGCAACCGGGCCAGCGCGTCGAGGATCAGCCGCGCGCCCATCGCGCTCAGGCGGTCATGCAGGTCTGCCGTCGTCTCCTCCGGCCCGATCGCCGTTGCTTCGCGCAGCAGCACTGGTCCGGTATCAAGGCCCGCTTCCATCTGCATGATGCACACCCCGGTCTCGGGATCTCCGGCCATGATCGCCCGGTGAATCGGCGCCGCCCCCCGCCAGCGCGGCAAGAGCGAGGCGTGGATGTTCAGGCAGCCAAGTCGCGGCGCGTCCAGCACCGGCTGCGGCAGGATCAGCCCGTAAGCAAGCACGACCGCGACATCAGCGCCCAGTGCGGCAAAGTCATGCTGCACCTCTTCGCTGCGCAGCAAAACCGGATGCCGCACTGGCAGGCCAAGCGCTTCCGCCCTTGCCTGAACCGGGCTGGGCCGATCTGCCTTGCCCCTGCCCGCCGGTCGGGGCGGTTGGCAATATACCGCAAGGATTTCATGATGTTGATGTAAGGCATCCAGCACTGGAACCGAGAAGTCCGGCGTTCCCATGAAAACTATTTTCATTTTGAACGCCCCATCTTCTGGGCCTTCGCAATCAACATCTTCCGCTTCAGCGCCGACAGGTGGTCGAAATACATTTTCCCCGCCAGATGATCGACCTGATGCTGCACGGACGTTGCCCACAACCCTAAGAAATCGCGATCCTCCATCACCCCTTGATCGTTGAGGAATCGCACTGTCACCGCCCGGGGCCGCCGGATCACGGCGGATACTCCCGGCAGGTTCGGCGAGGCTTCCTCATGCTCGCGAAACTGGCCACTTGCATGCAGTATCTCGGGATTGGCCATCCGCACCGCCTGCCCCCGCGCCTCCGACGCATCCACCACCGCCAGCCGCAAGGCTACCCCGATCTGCACGGCGGCAAGACCGTAGCCGGGCATCGCGTCCATGGTGTCGATCATATCCGTCCAGATCGCCCGCACCTTATCGGTAATCGCGCCCACATCGGCGGCGGGCTTGCGCAGGCAGGCGTCTGGCCAGGGAAGACAGCGCCGCACGGTCATGTCAGCACCTCGGCCTCGGCCTGCGCCCGCGCCTCGGGCGACAGGTGATCCAGCGTCAGGATGCCGTCCAGATGGTCATGTTCATGCTGCGCGCAGATCGCGGCAAAGCCGGTCAGCACGGCATCTTGGCGCTGCCCTTCCATATCGGTCCACCGCATCCGCACGGCCTCGGCTCTCTCGACCTCGGTCACCGGGCCAGGGATCGACAGGCAACCTTCCGGACCCAAGACCCGTGCGACGGACAGCTCCACCATCTCGGGGTTCACGAACACTTGCGGGCTGCACGCGCTCTCCTTCCAGGTCACGTCCATCACGAACAGCCGGACCAGCCGGCCCACCTGCGGCGCAGCCAGACCCCGACCGCGGGCGGCATACATCGTTTCCAGCATGTCCGAGGCCAAATGGCGCAAGTCATCGTCCAGCAGCGCCGGAGCGCATGGCTTCGACAGCAGGGGGTCAGGCCAGTGAAGGATGGGAAGCAGCATCGAACCCCCTTGGACGTGTCCAAGCCGCATAGCCGGACCGGCCCCGAAAGTCACCCCTGGCAAGACCCGCACTGCAGGGGCGCCTCAGTCGGCCCGTGCGCGTTCCCGCTTCAGCTTTTCCATCTTGCGGGTGATCATCTGCCGCTTCAGCGGGCCGAGATAGTCGATGAAGAGCTTGCCATCCAGATGGTCGATCTCGTGCTGGACGCAGGTCGCCCAGATTCCATGAAACTGCCGTTCCTGCTCTTGCCCCGCCAGATCCAACCAGCGCACCTTCACTTCGGCAGGGCGCTTCACGTCGGCATATTGGTCGGGGATCGAAAGACAGCCTTCCTCGTAGACCGACACGTCCTCGGACGACCAGACGACTTCCGGGTTGACCAGCACCATCGGTTCAGGCGGGCCGTCCTTGATGCAATCCATCACCAGCACGCGCTTCGTGACGCCCACCTGTGGCGCGGCAAGGCCGATGCCCGGCGCCTCGTACATCGTTTCCAGCAAGTCAGAGGCCAGCTGCCGCAGCTCGGGCGTGATTTCGGCCACGGGCTCGCAGACCTTCTTGAGGCGCGGATCAGGATGGATCAGGATAGCACGGATCATGTGTTGCGATTTACGAAAGCCGGGCCAGCAAGGCAAGGGGTTCGCAGTCGGAAAGGAACGGCGGTCGAATGCGAATTGTGGCGGGACGGTATTCTATCCTTTTTGAGTTCAATAGGAAAATATTCCGCCTATGGCATTCAAAATAGGATGACATTCTGAGAATACTGATATATCTGGTCGAAAATCCCACGCCAAAGAAAGCCCGACATGACCTTCGACACTTCAATCAACCGCGCCGGAACCCACAGCTCGAAATGGGACACGATGGAAACCCTGTACGGCCTTTCGCCGCGGGAAGGGCTTGCGATGTGGGTCGCCGACATGGAGTTTCGTCCGCCGCAGGTGGTGCAACGGGCGCTTGAAAAGATGCTGGCCCATGGCGTCTACGGCTATTTCGGCAATGACAGCGCCTATCTGGACGCCATCCGCTGGTGGATGAAGGCCCGGCACAACTGGGACGTGGCGCCTGAATCGATCTTCACCACGCACGGCCTGGTGAACGGCACCGCGCTTTGCATCGACGCGTTCACCGAACCCGGCGATGGGATCATCCTGATGACGCCGGTCTACCACGCCTTTGCCCGCATCATCAAAGCTGCGGGCCGTGAGGTCGTCGAATGCCCGCTGGCGCTGGTTAACGGCGTGGCCCAAATGGATATTCCTGCCTGGGAGGCAAGGCTGACCGGACGGGAAAAGATGCTGATCCTTTGTTCCCCCCACAACCCCGGCGGGCGGGTCTGGACGGTGGCGGAACTGCGAGAAGTGGCCGATTTCTGCCGGCGACATGACCTGATCCTTATCTCGGACGAGATCCACCATGACCTTGTCTACCCGGGCGAGACGCATACCGTGATGGCCAATGCCGCGCCCGACATCTCCGACCGCCTGATCATGATGTCGGCCACGACCAAGACCTTCAACATCCCGGGCGCCTATATTGGCAATGTCATCATTGCCGACCCCGTCCTGCGCAAGTCCTTTGCCAACACGATGACTGCAATGGGAATCTCACCGAACTCGTTCGGGGTGCACATGGCAACGGCCGCCTATTCGCCCGAAGGAGCGGCCTGGGTCGACGACTTGATGCGTTATCTTGACGGCAACCGTCGCCTGTTCGACGCGGGCATCGCGCGAATTCCCGGGCTGCGGTCGACCCCGCTTCAAGCGACCTATCTGGCTTGGGTGGATTTCTCCGGCACCGGCATGGCGCCGGCGGAATTCATCCAGCGGGTCGAAAGGACCGCCAAGATCGCCACCAACCACGGGGCCAGCTTCGGGACCGGGGGCGTGGCTTTCCTGCGCTTCAACCTTGGCTGCCCGCGCGCCATGGTGGTCGAGGCCATCGACCGGCTAACCCGCGCCTTCGCCGACCTGCAATGAAACGCCTTGCCCGCCTCCTGGCCTATCTGGCTCTGGTGGCGGTGCTGGGTCTGCTGACGGCCTCACTCTTCATTCCGCCGGAAGAGGTGGATACCCCGCCCCCGCCCGCCCTGGCCGGCAAGGTGGACCGGATCGTGATCGAAAAAGCCGCCCGGCGCATGCAGTTGCTTCAGGACGGCAAGCCAGTGCGCAGCTATCGGATCGCCCTGGGATTTTCACCTGCCGGCAACAAGGACCGGCAGGGCGATGGCCGCACCCCTGAAGGCGAGTTCAAGGTTGATCGCAGGAACGCGGAAAGCGCGTTCCACCTGTCGATTGGGCTTGATTACCCCAAACCGGAAAACCGCGCCCGGGCTGCGGCCGGGGGCTACAGCCCGGGGGGCGACATCTTTATCCATGGCCAGCCAAACGGCCTTGCCGAAGGATTCAAGCTGCGCGGCGACTGGACGGCTGGGTGCATCGCCCTGACGAATGTGGAAATGCGCGAAATCTGGGCTGTCACGCCAATCGGGACACCGGTTGAAATTCGTCCCTGAAATCGCGAGCCTGGCGGTCAGGCCCTTGGCAACAGGGCGACCGGAGCGTTCTCATCCCGATAGAAGTCCAGCGCGGCACGGTCGGCAACGGCTGTCGCCCGCTTGAAGTCACAGACCAGTTCTCCGTTTTCAAGGCTGCTGGCGACGATCAGGCATTGGAACACATGCCGCGAGCCGTCGTAGACATCGACCAACCCACGCAGCTTGGCCGGAGAAAAGTCGGCGTCCAGCGCGAAACCATCGTGCCAGAAGCGAAGCACCGGAAACACCGCATCGCCCACCTGAACCCGAAGCCGCGACTTGCGTCTTTGGTCCCGTTTGCGTGCAGCTTCCAGCCCCTCACGCACTTCTTTCGGCAGAAACTCAAGCATGGCAGCCCTCGTGCGCGACTTGTTCATTTTTGAGGTCAGATGGCAAGAAATCAAGTTGCCACAAGTATATTGGCGGATTGTGAAGGAAAGATGTCTGGAAAGTCGCTGCCTCTGGCAACCCAAAGTTGAAAACGGCGCCAGCGCCCGGCCCCGTGACGAGAAGCAGCCCTAACCCCAAGGCAATGCTTGCGAATCGCCGCGCGTGCGGGGATAGCCGGGGGATGCTTCTTGTCATCGCCCTTGTCCTTGATGCTGCCCTCGGCGAACCCCGGCCTCTGTGGGACCGGCTGCCGCATCCGGCCGTACTGATGGGCCGTCTTGTCGGCGCCTGCGACAACCGTTTCAACCGCGGCCAGTCCCTGCGGCTGCGCGGGGTCCTGGTCACTCTGACGCTTCTGGCCATCGGCCTTGAGATAGGCTGGCTGATCCACATCCTGCCCGACTATGGCGTGGTCGAAGTCGCGGCACTCGCGATCCTTCTGGCGCAGAAAAGCCTGGTGGAACATGTCCGCGCGGTCGCCAGCGGTCTGCGCCAATCCGTGGCCCAGGGGCGCGCGGCCGTGGCGCTGATCGTCGGACGTGACACCGCCCAGATGACCGGACCGGACATCGCCCGCGCCGCCATCGAAAGCGCTGCCGAAAACCTGTCGGACGGGGTCGTTGCGCCCGTCTTCTGGTATCTTATCCTCGGCCTGCCGGGCATCGTCGCCTACAAGCTGATCAACACGGCCGACAGCATGATCGGCCACATGACCCCCCGCTATCGCGAGTTCGGCTGGGCCTCGGCGCGGCTGGATGACGTGCTGAACCTGATCCCGGCACGCCTGACGGCACTGCTGATCGCGCTGACACATGGCTGGGTCGACCCCGCGCCGATCCTGCGCGACGCGCCAAAGCACCGCAGCCCCAACGCGGGCTGGCCGGAAAGCGCGCTGGCCCCGGTGCTGAACGTCGCCCTCTCCGGCCCGCGCAGTTACAACGGCGTCCGCAAGGACTATCCTTGGGTGTGGCCCGAAGGTCGCCGCGACCCCGGCCCGGACGACATCGACGCCGCAGCCAATGCACTGTGGCGGGTCTGGGCAGCCATGCTTGCGGTTGCCGTGCTGGTGGCGCTTCTCTAGGGTCGCCAAAACGACGGAGACCCCATGCGCGCCGCCATTGTTGCCCTGATGCTTGCCACCCCCGCCGCAGCCGCCCCCTGTGGCGGCGACTTCGCCGCCTTCCTGACCGCAATGGAATCCGAGGCGGTGGCCGCAGGTACCCCCGCGGACAAGGCAGCAGCCTTCTTTGCCGGGGCGAGGCAGGATCCGAAGGTCCTCAAGGCCGACCGCAGCCAAGGCGTCTTTCGCAGGACCTTTCTCGACTTCTCGCAGAGCCTGATCTCGAAGCAGCGGCTTTCCACCGCCCAGGCAAAGTCCGACAGTCTGGATGCGATCTTTGACCGGGCTGAGACCGAATACGGTGTGAGCCGGGGCATCCTTCTGGCCTTCCGGGCCTTCGAGACCGACTTCGGTCAGGTCCAGGGCGATTTCAACACCCGCAACGCGCTCTTGACCCTTGCCCACGACTGTCGCCGGCCCGAGCTCTTCCAGCCGCAAGTGCTCGCCGCCGCCCAGCTTTACGCGCTGAACGAATTCGACCTCAGCACCACCGGAGCCTGGGCGGGCGAGATCGGCATGGTCCAGATGCTGCCCAAGGACATTCTGGAGCGTGGCGTCGATGGCGACGGCGACGGGTTGATCCTGTTGAAAACCTCGGAATCCGACGCGATCCTTTCTGGCGCGCGGATGCTGCAGCACCACGGCTGGCGCGCTGGCGAACCGTGGCTGGCCGAGGTCACCCTGCCAGAGGATTTCGACTGGTCGCTGACCGGACTGGAAACGGAACGTCCGGCCGGGGACTGGGCCGCCCTCGGCGTCACCCCCCGGAACGGTCCGCTCGCCCCCGGTCTGCAAGCCTCGATCCTGCTGCCGCAGGGCCGCAATGGCCCGGCCTTCCTGATCTACCCGAATTATCGCGTGCTGTTCGAGTGGAACAAGAGCTTCGTCTACGTCACCACTGCCGCCTATTTCGGAACCCGGATCGAAGGCGCTGACCCCTATCAGGCGGGCAACCCTGACCCGGCGCTTGATCTGGACCAGATGATTGCGCTGCAGGAAAGACTGGCTGCACTTGGCCATGACGTTGGCAAGATCGACGGCATCCTTGGTGCAGGTACGCGGGCTGCGGTGCAGAAAGAGCAGGGCCGGCTTGGCCTGCCCGCCGACGGCTGGCCGACCCGGGCCCTTCTGGACGCGCTCTGATGACCAGCTGGGGGCTTGTCGCCACGGTCAGGGCCCCGGTTGATCACGTGCTGGCCTTTATCGCGCATCACCTGTCCTTGGGCGCGGATCACCTGTGGGTCTGCTTCGATGATCCCGACGATCCCGCCTTTGCCCGGGTCGAAGCGCTGCCGAAGGGAACTCTGAGCCACTCGGCCGGGAAGAGTTTCTGCCGACCCGGCGTGCCCGGCATCGAGCTTCGCCTGCACGCCGTTGCCCTGCGGGGTGAGCGACTGGAGCCACCTCCGCACCCGGACCTGCGCCTGCTCCACTTCCACGCGCAAGACCACGACGCCTGGCGCCGCGCCCTGCCCTTCCGGCTGGACTGCGGCGCCTATCAGTACAATGCTGCACTTCAGACACATCTGACCCATGCCGGCGAAGCCGAACTGGTCCGTTTCTACCAGACGACACAGACCCTTACGCCGGAATACATCAGATTGCTGGAGGCGCCTGACCGACTGGTCACTGCCGATCTGGGTTTGAAACCCAAGGTCCGGGCGCTCATGGCTGGAACGCTCGGTTAGTCCACGTTCACCAGCATCAGCGCGGCGCGGCAGAAGGTGACCATGATCTCGGCCCTCTCGCGGTCGGCAACGCCAGTCTCTGTCATCGCCCTATCCATCACCGCCAGCCAATCCTCGGCGTCCTGACGGCGGATTTCGACATGGGCATGAATCTCGCGCAGGTTCATGTGGCCATGGCGTTCGTGATAATAGCGCCGCCCGCCGAAGAAGCCGCAGAGGAAATCGAACTGTTCGGGCCGGACGTGGGAAAGCCCGTGGCCCTTCAGGTGCATCTCCATGATCGTGCGCCCCTGCGGCAGGGTCTCGATCAGGTCATAGAAATGGTCGACCAGATCGTGAACCTTCGCCTCGCCGCCAATCCTGCTGATCATCGGGTCCATGGCATCAGCTTTGCGGACGGGTCTTTTTCGGGTCGTAATGCGAAAGGGGCACGATCACCGCAGGCAACCGCTTCTGTTGGCCATCCAGCTTGCCCACCTCCAGCATCGTGCCAACCTCGGCATGCGCGACATCGACCCGTGCCAGCGCGATGTTCTTGCCAAGGATCGGGGAGCGCACCGAGGAAGTCACCTCGCCCACCTGTGCGCGGCCAACATGCAGACAGTCGCCGTGGCCGACATCGACCGCCGCGTCGATTTCCAGCCCCACGAACTTGCGCGAGGGGTGTTCCTTCCGGCGGATCAGCGCCTCTCGCCCGATGAAATCATCGGTCTTGGATTTCAACGGCACGGTGAACCCGATCCCGGCCTCGAACGGATCGGTCTGGTCGCTGAAATCGTAACCCGCGAAAATCAGCCCCGCCTCGATCCGCACCATGTCCAGCGCGGCAAGCCCCATCGGGCGCAATCCAAGGTCTTCGCCGTTGGTCCAGACCGCGTCATAGACTGCCGATCCGTCCTTCGGATGGCAGAAGATTTCAAAGCCGAGTTCACCGGTATAGCCGGTCCGCGACACCACCACCGGCGCCCCCGATGGCCCGCCCAGACGGCCGATGGTGAACCGGAACCAGCCCAGCTCCTCGATCGTCGGCTGATGCGGCGCGGTCCAGATCATCCGCTTCATGATCTCGCGGGAGTTTGGCCCTTGAACCGCGAGGTTGTGCAACTGGTCGGTCGATGACCGCACCATCGCCTTCAACCCCTGCTTTTCCGCCTGCTCCCGCATCCAGATCCCGCCGTAGTCATCGCCACCGATCCAGCGGAACCGGTCGCGGCCCAGCCGGAACGCGGTGCCGTCGTCGATCATGCCGCCGTGGTCGTAGCACATGGCCGAGTAGACCACCTGACCCTGCGAAAGTTTCTTCATGTCCCGCGTCAGCACCCATTGCATCAGCGCTTCTGCATCAGGGCCAGTCACCTCCCATTTGCGCAGGGGCGACAGGTCCAGAACCACCGCCGCCTGACGGCAGGCCCAGTACTCCTCCAGAGCGCCGTTCTGCGAATAGACCTGCGGCAGCCAGTAGCCCTTGTATTCGACGTGGTGGCGCGTCCGCCTGGAAATGCGGGGATGGAAGGCAGTTTCCTTGGTCATCTTCGGCTCCGAAACTGGCGTGGGACGATAGGCGACGGAACGGCTGAATGACGCTGCGCCTGAATAGGTGCGAACGTGGATATCGCTCAGATACCAGCCATTCGCGGGCGAGGTGTCATCGGGGCAGGCCGAGTTGACGCAGATGATATCGGTCAGCGCCCGGAACAGCACATAATCGCCGGGACGGGACCACGGCTCATCGCTGATCAGAACTCCATGTGAATCAATGTTCGTATTGAAGAAAAGGTTCACGGCCATCCAGCCGGGGCGCGGATCAACGCCATGCGCCGCCAGTGCCTTGTTGAAGTTGTCCGAGCAGTTCACATGCCCCGGATAGCCGATATCGTCATAGTATTTCGACGCACAGGCCATGGCGAAGGCGTCATGGCGGCCCACGGTATCCTGGACAACCTCGACCAACGGCACCCAGTCCTGATCGTAGTATTTGGAATGCAGCCCCGGCATCGAATAGGCCTGGCCCATCAGCGTGCGGCTGGTCGTCACGTCCAGCGCGTGCTGGATACCCTTGTCCAGCTTCCGCGCATCGAAACACTGGAAATCAGTGCATTGCCGACCATCGACATCCAGAATCTGGACGTAATCCCCGGCCTTGACGAAATAGCTTTCCGCCGTCGCCGATTTCACCCGCAGGTCAAGGATCGGGTCGGCCAGCGGATCGGGAAGGTCAAAGTGGCCGACCATCCGGGGCTTTGCGCGCTGCACCATAAGCGTCAGCGGCGTGGCCGTATCCTGCGCCTCCGGCGCCATCGGAAGGCCGGGCGCGGCGACGACAAGCCAGCCGTCCGCCTGCGCCGTCAGTTCAGCCCGTGCCCCGGGGGCGGTATCGGGGCCGAACAGCCGCAGTCCCCCCGCCTTCGCAAGGTCGATCTGGCGCTGCGCAAGGCCGCGACGCAGACGCGCCAACCCCTCGCCGGCCGTGTCACCAAGCGCCAACATGGCCTTCAGCCCATCAGCCGTCGAATTCGGCACCTGCCCCAGAATCGCGGCATCGATCCGGCCGTCCTTTGCCGCCGCAATGACCTCGGCCGCCTGTCCACCCTCGTCATTGACCAGTTCGATCCGGTCGCCGGTCATGACTTGCAGCAGCACAGCCCCGCCACCGGGCACGACATGGCGTTCCTGCCCAAGGTGGCGAGAGTAGCCTTGCGGTGTCAGAATCCGGCTGGGCCGGGGCGGGCCCGGATTGACCAAGGGATAGACGGTGTCGAGCATCGGCTGTCCTCGCTGTATTGAACCACAGACAAAGATGTTTAATAACAGGAATACTGCGACAGGCGGTGTCGCGCAAGATGAATGCAGGGTAATGCTTCACTGCAACAGGCGCGAGGGGTGGCATGGAGTCGTTGTTCTTGGGTCTGACGGCCGCGCTTGTCTGGGGTGCGCATGATTTCAACGTACGGCGCGTCTCGGCGGTTGCGGACGCGGCGGCGCTTTATCTTCTTGTACTTGGGTTCGGCGCACTTTGGCTTGCGCCATTTGCGCTCCCCTCGGGCGGCTGGGGAGACCTGACCGCCGGGCTGACCGCTTTCACAGCGCTTGCAGGATTGGTCTATGCCTTTGGCGTCTATGCGCTTTACCGCGCCTTTGCGATCGGCCCGGTCCGGCTTGTGGCCCCGATCAGCGGCGCTTATCCGCTGCTGTCCGTAGGTCTGGCCATGGCACAGGGACGGCCGGTCGAAGGCCTGGTCTGGCTGGCCGCCGTCGCCGTGCTGGGCGGCGTGGCACTGGTCGCGCGCGGCGAAGGCGGCAGCGCGCAAGGTTCGAAACCGGCGGCAATCGGCTGGTCCGTTCTGGCAGCCACCGGCTTTTTCGCCAGTCTTGGAATGCTGCACTCTGCCGCCGAGGTCGCAGCGGACCTGCCGGTAGCGCTGATCGCCCGTGTTGCGGGCTTCGCCGGCATTCTGGTGCTGGTCACCCTGCGGCGGGTCGAGGTTCGACCGGCGCTGACTGTCTGGCCGATCCTTGCGATGATGGCCGCGCTGGACCTTGGCGGCATGTTCCTGGTGACTACCGCCGGCAGCTTTGACCGCCCGGAGTTCGCGTCAGTCACCTCGTCCAGCTTCGGACTGGTGACCGTGCTTCTGGCATGGCGTTTCCTGGCCGAGCCGGTCCGTCCCGCCCAATGGGGCGGCATCGCCGTTGTCTTCGCCGGGGTTGCCGTGCTGTCCCTGCAGGGCTGACTATTCCGCTGCTTCGACCCGCGCAGGCCCCGCCCGTCGCAATGACAGCGTCAGCCGCCTCTCATCCCGGGGGCTGACACCGAAAATCTCGGTATAGTGTCGCACCATCGGGCTTGAGGTCATGTAGCCAACCGACGCCGCGATTTCACGCAGGGAATCGTTCGAATAAAGTACGCGCTGCCGTGCCTTGGTCAAGCGAAGCTGATGGTAATAGCGCAGCGGACTCTGCCCGGTCTCACGCTTGAAAAGCCGCTCGAAATGCCGACCCGACAGACCGACGGCATTCGCTACATCTGGAATGCGCAGCGGATCCTCGACATGGGTCTCGAACAGTCGGATCGCCTCGCGGATGACAAAGGGCAAGGCATCGGTAGTGCCGCCCGCCCGCGCCACGGGAACTTTCTGGCTGGCATCGGCATCGCGCACGAACGGGTGCTGGAACCAGCAGGCTACCTCGGTCATGCAGTCGCGCCCCAGCCGGTCCTCGATCAGTCGCAGCATCAGGTCAAAGACCGCCCCCGCGCCGGACACCGTGATCCGCCGTCCTTCGCGCAGGATCGCCGCCTCACGCGCGTCGACGTTTGGAAAGTCGGCCTTGAACGCTGCCTCATAGCACCAATGCACCGAGCAGGGGCGCCCATCCATCAGCCCTGCCCGCGCCAACGGAAAAATGCCGCCGGAAAAGCCGCCGAGGATGACCCCCGTCCGGTCCAGCCAGCGCAAACGGGCGGGACTGCGGCGAGGGTCGGCGAACGCGGCCGTCGGCGGAGAGATCAGGTAGAGGTGGTCCAGGCCCTCGGCCTCTTGCAAGGTCAGATCCGGCTCGAACCCGATCTCGGCCGATGACCGGACCGGCATCCTTGTCTCCGAAACCAGCTTCCAGACAAACTCACGCCGCCCCGCAATCTCGTTGGCGGCACGCAGGGGTTCAATTGCCGACGTCAGGCAGGCCATCGGAAAGCCCGGAAACATCAGGAACCCCAGCGAAAGCGGAGCAAGCTGTCCCATCAGGCTGCCCGGTCACTCATCTGGCCACCAGCCAGGCGATGTCGGCGCACCGTCGTCATACTTCGCCAGCCACGACACCATCGCATCGCGGTTGCGGATGAAGCCCTTGTAGGTCGCCAGTTCCTCCGGCAGGTCGCGGATCACCCGGTGCAGGCGGCGGCCCCATTTCGGAACCGTCACAATCTCGTCGAAGCTGGCCAGATAGCAGCGGATGTCAAAGGCAATCGCATTCGACCGGGGCAGCCGGTACAGGCTTTGCAGTTCCACCCGCAGGTGCTGCTTCCGGCCCAGGTTCTCCTGCGTGAGCGAGGTCTTGGTCGGTCCCCACTTCGGATAGGTTTCCGGTGCTGTATCCAGCAGCGGATTGACCGTCATCGTCCAGTTGAACCGCCGGACCGGGGCCCCGTGCTGCAACTTCAGCAGGAATTTGAGCGCCCGGTCGAACACACCCTTTTCATGCGCCAGAGGCACCGGAGCGTGCCATTCGTGAAAGTTCATGCCTACGTCGAAGTCCAGCGACCAGTCCGCCTGGCTGGTCACCATCCCCGCATCCATCCAGAGCGTGCCGTCACGTTCGTCCTGCAGGCTGAAATCGCCCTGCGTCTGACGGGTGATATATTCGAACGGCCCATAGGGCAGCGTGCTTTCATCCAGGAATGTGAACGAATGGTCGATACCAAGCGGACGGTTGACCCAGCGCCACCGATTTCCATTTCGTTCAAGGCTGAACCATTCCGGATAATCGCGTGCCTTCGCCTCCATGATCAGTTCCAGAAGATCCCACCCCGCCAGCGTCATGTGCGGCAGGGACTGGCAGCGCAACGGATCGTCAGCCAGAACCTTGGCGCGGTCGATCATCTCGGAAACATAATGTTCGTCGACATCCAGGATATGCTCGAACGCCGTGCCTTTGCGGCCCGGAACATGCGGCTCCATGTTCACCGAATACATGTAGTCGTCGCGGTCGAACGGGAACGGAAAGCGGCGGATGTTCTGCGGCGAGTTGCGATAGGTGAAATCCTCGCGGAACGTCTCATCCCGGAAGAAGTCATTGAAAGCGCCCGGTTTGAAGTCGAGGCTCATGGTCGTCTCCTATCGGTCGATGACAAGGATCTTGCCCTCGAAGCGTGAAACGCAAGGCATGATCTTCCTGCCCTCCGCATGTTCTTCAGGCGACAGCCAGTGGTCCCGGTGCAGGATCGTGCCGTCGCATTCATGAACAATCGTTTCGCATTGCCCGCAGGCGCCGCCACGGCAAAGGTAGGGGGCGTCCACGCCTGCAGCCTCCATTGCCTCCAGCAACGACTGTGTGGTGCCGACGGTAATGGTCTTGCCGCTGGCGGCTAACCTTACCTCAAAGGGCTTTCCGGTGCCGGGCGCCAGGAATTCCTCATGGTGCAGGGCAAGCTTCGGCCAGCCCATCGCTTCGGCAGTGGTCAGGACCCAGTTTATCATCCCCTTCGGACCGCAGACGTAAAGATGCGTACCAATCGGTTGGTTTGACAGGATCCGCGACAGGTCGATTACCTGCCTTTCATCGTCAAAGTAGCAATGCACCCGGTCAGGATGCGCAGCCCTCAGGCGGTCCATATAGGCCCCAAGCGCACGGTTGCGGGCGGCGTAGTGCAGTTCGAACTTGCCGCCGAAATGTGTCAACTGCGCGATCTGGGCCAGAAACGGCGTTATGCCGATGCCGCCGGCGATCATCAGGTGCTTCTTCGCCCGATTGTCCAGCGGAAAGAGGTTCACCGGATGGCTCAGCACCATCTCCATCCCCGGCCTGACATGCCGGTGCATGAAAAGCGAGCCGCCCCTGCCCTGATCATCGCGCCGCACGCTGATCTCGTAGCCCGAGGCATCTTCAGGATCTGACATAAGTGAATAAGGATTCAGCCTGCGGGTGCCATGGTCGTCCATCTCGACCACGGTATGCGCGCCACCGGAAAAGGCCGGCAGCGGCATGCCATCGCGCGACACAAAGCGAAAGCGGGTGATCAGGTCGTTGACCGAAACAACCTCGGCTACACGCACGTTTAGTTTCGCACCGCCGCTCATTTGAACCTCACCACCGATTCGGGGACTTCGCCAGGATCCTCTGCGTCGATGTTCACACCCTGGAAAGCGGCCTGTCGGCGGGAGTAGTGGTCACGGACAAAGAGGTTAAGTCCGCAATGGCTGCACTTGAACGGGTTGGTGGAGACATTCTCGGTGATCCCCTTGCAATGCACACATTGCACCCGGCGGACGGTGGAACCGCGATGTTCTTTCTGGATCGCCGCAAAGGGAAAGCCGGTCGCCATGATCTCTCGCTCGGCCTGGCCGATAAGTCCTTCGGTTCCGGCCAGATAGAACTGGGTTCCCATATGGGCATCGGACAGCACGCGTTGCAGACGCGGCAGAAGCGCCGGAATGGTCGGCGCACGGAAGAACTGGGCGGCACCAAGTGCCTCAAGCTTCGACGAAAGGTCGGTGCCATTCGGGCCGGGCGTATACATGACGTGCGTCGCAGACAGGATTTCCGAACGGTTGTTCGCCTTAACCAGCATCCCGATCACGGCATCGGCGCCTTCACCATCAGCGATGATCAGGTGCAAGCGTCCCGGCCACGGTTCCAGTGCCGCATAGACGGGGCGGCTGCGGATGGTCGGGGCTACTGGGGTCAAGGTCATCGGGACAGTCCGTACAGATAAGGCCGGGGCCCGACCACAGACGGGCCTCGGCAATTGGCGGGGGTCAGTCCTTGGCGGTGCGGCGCTTCTTTTCGATGTCATAGAACGGCATCGAATGTGTCGTGGCCGCTATCGGCCCATGCGTGGCGCAGCGCACTTCAAGCTTGGTGCCGTTGTTGGCGCAGTCGACCGGCAGCCGCGCGATGGCAATCGTCCAGTTGTTCAGCAGCGAATGCATCGCTTGCGTCACCAGCCCGACCTGCTTGCCATCCCGGAACACCGAGGCGCCGTTGCCGGGCACGTTCTTGCCCTCCAGCTTCAGACCCCAGATCTTGAAGCGCTCTTTGCCTTTCAGCCGGTAATGCTCCTCGGCTCCGCGGAAACCGGTCTTGCCGGGCGACACCGTGAAGTCGAGGCCCAGCTCCCACAGCGTATCGCCGGGGCCTTCGCCCTCGAACGGATACATCTCGGAATTGTCGAAGGGGAAGAACAGCAGGTACGACTCGGTCCGCAGCATATCCAGCGTGGTGAAGCGGCAGGGGATGATCCCCATCGCCTTGCCCTCTTCCAGAATGCGGTCCCAGATCATCGGCGCGTCCTGGCCACGCACGAAAAGCTCGTACCCCCGCTCGCCGGTGTAGCCGGTCCGCGAGATCATTGCGGGTTTGCCGAAAAGCGAGGTCTGCATCTGCGAGAAATAGGGCAATGCACGGATACCCGGCACATGCTTTTCCAGATAGTCCACCGCAAGCGGGCCCTGCAGTGAAAGATCGTGCAGATTGTCGTCAAAACGGACCGACACATCGCGGCCGGTGGCGGCCATGGTCAGCTGCTCATGCGCCTGACCAGAGCCGTGGACCACCATGAAGGCGTTGGGCGCAAGGCGGTAGATCACGCAGTCGTCGATGAACTTGCCCTGATCGTTCAGCATCGTCGCGTAGACCGACCGGCCCGGCATCAGCTTTTCCATGTTCCGCGTCGTGGCGCGCTCGATGACATGGCTGGCGGCCGGCCCGGTGATATGGACCTTCTTCAGGCCGGACACATCCATCAACCCGGCTTTGGTGCGGATCGCCATGTATTCGGCATCCGGATCACCCTTGGCATAGGACCAGGCGGTCCCCATGCCGCTCCAGTCCTCAAGATCTGACCCGAGGGCGCGGTGGCGGTCGATCAGCGTCGAGAAGCGCCAGGAATTGGTCATCTACGGTCTCCCTGAAGGTTTTGCTTTTTCGCCAGTCTCGGGCGATTCCCGCCAGAAAGCAATAATCAAGTGCAACAATATTTCTTGGCAGAAAACATGCACCCAAAGAAATGGCCGCCCGAAGGCGGCCTCTCCGGTTCATTGCTGGCACTCAAGCCGGAAGGACGAAGAACCAGTTGGCCCAAAGCACCACCCCGGCGCCAAGGATCAGCGCCAGATAGGGCAATATGCCCGCCTTCTTTTCACCAAGCTCACCATGGGGCAGGCCCAGATCTTCATAGGCTTCCTTCGGGAACTTGCCGCTGTCCTGTACGTAATGGCGATACCAGAACACCGGGAAGATGAAAGCTGCGAAGACCAGCCCCGACCACAGCGCGTTCTCATAGCCCCAGACCTTTGCCCCCGCGCCAAGGAACAGCGCGTTCACGAAGGCAAGAATAGTGTTCACCCCGATCAGCCAGGTCGGAGCCTTCCACGGACGATCCATATGGGCAGAGTCGATGCGGTGGATCCAGCCTGCGTTCAGGTTCAGGAAGTTGAACAGGATGTAGCCCACGTTCGAGATCGCGAGGACGTAGAAGTAGCCGCCCACGTCCGAAGCAAGCGCCAGCAGGAAGATGTTGAACCCAACGTCGGTCCACATCGCCCGGTCCGGCGCGCCGTTCTTGTTCACATGGCCAAGATACTTCGGCAGCCAGCCATCGCGCGACCCCTGGTATAGCGTCCGCGACGAACCTGCCATTGCAGTCATGATCGCCAGAAACAGCGCCATGATCATCAGGATCACGAAGATCTGAGTGATCACGGGACCGCCGCCGATCATGTTGCCCAAAGCCTCGCCGACGCCGGTGCCATCGACGATGCCGGAGGCCAGCATGCCCTCTTGCCCAAGAACGCCCTGGAACGAGAACGGGATCAGGAAGAAGAACACCGCGCACAGCAGGCCGGAATAGAAGATCGCCCGGAAGGTATCGGTCTTGGGGTCCTTCAACTCGCGGGTATAGCAGACCGCGGTTTCAAACCCATAGGTGGACCAGGCGGCGATATACATGCCGCCCAGGAACAGGGTCCAGCCGCCGATGTTCCATTCACCGTCCACGCCGGAATAGGCGGCAGTGGGCGGGACAAGGTTGGTCACGTTCATCCAGTTGATCGCGCCGGTGAAAATCGGCACCAGACCGACCAGCAACAGCGGCACCAGCACGATGATCGCCAGCCACTTCTGCGCGCTGGCAGTCTGTGCCACCCCACGATGCTGGATCGCGAGGATGATCAGCATCAGGACCACGCCGATGATGAAGGTCGAGTTGAAGCGGAGCGTTCCAAGTCCCGGAATAGTGATGGTAAATGCCTCGTAGACGCGGAACCAGGGCGTCAGCGCCTCGACTCCGGCCGACGCTGCGACGGCCTTGATCGCTTCGTCCGCGGCGATGCCTGCGTTTTCCGCCATATAGGCCATGACAGCTTCGGAGTCCGCGGTGAAGCTGGCAAGGTTGGCCGTCACCCAGTCCAGGACCGGCTGGCTGTCGGCCAGCGGGATCGGGAACAGAGCGTTCAGGATATAACCCGCCGCAATGGCGCAACCGAGGGACAGCACCGGCGACCAGGCGAACCAGTTGCACCAGACCGACAGGGGCGCGATCGGCTTGCCATAGCGCAGCCATGCCGTGGCGCCGTAGACCGAGGTGCCCCCCGATTTGTTGCCAAACATCCCCGCCATTTCGGCGTAGGTGAAGCTTTGCAGAAAACCCATCACCATCGAAATCATCCAGACCGCGAAGGCAAGTTTCCCCGTGGTCCCGGCGATTCCGCCAATCGAAAACAGCACCAGCGGCGGCACACCGGCGGCGACCCAGAAGGCCCCCTTCCAGCTTGGTGCCCGGACCATCTGGCCCGATCCAATTTCAGTCGTCATTCCCTCACTCCTGTTGGATTCGGCGAAGGGTTCTGGCGATCATGCTGTGAAGCATGCCGCCGACCTTCCGCTTCCGGATTTGTCCTGTCCGTGGGCGATGTGTATTGTCTTTTCGACCAACTCGCAGCTTTCTCCTTCGTCGCGCGTCGAATCGCGTCAGGCCGCAGTCGCCCTGGATGCGACCCGATGTCGCAAGGTAAGCACGGGTGCGCCCGTATGGCGAGGGAAATTTCATTTCTGCGAAACAAAGTTTCCCCGAAAGCTGACTGTTGACCGGGCAGGACCACGGGCAATGGAAAAGGCCCCGGACTGCTCCGTAGTCCCTTGAATACACCGTGACGCCAAGCCCGGCGTCACGTGGCCAGCGGCCTGCTTCGTCTTCTTGTGGGCCACTTTCTCGTGCCGTGCGCCGACGACCGGTGCGCCGGCGCAGAGGATGATGGACAGGGCCAGCCAGATAGCCTCGCTGCCCGTCCCCAAATAATCCGCGGAATCGACGGCGGCCCGGTCGGTGATTTCCGTTCCGATCTTCTTGCGTCTCCGTTGTCGCGGTTCATTCTGCCGGGGTGGTGGGGCCATGCACCTCACCCAGGATTTCAGGATAGGCGGCGGCAGGCACCTTCTTCTTGTCCCGACCCATGGTCTCTGCCTCGCGCGGGGGAGCGCAGCAGGCCCATGAACTTCAGCAAGCGCGACACCAGATAGCCCGGCCCAAAGCCAAGGACGGCCATGACCACGGCACCGACCCCCTGCCCGTAAAGCGAGATCTGCGGCGCGCCTTCACCGGTCAGCGTCAGATAGCCGCTGGCGAAGATGCCGACGGCAGCCACGCCCCACGGCCCGACAACCCCATGCAAAGCCACCGCACCGAAGGCATCGTCGATCTTCATCCGCTCGCCATAACTTGACGCGATCGGCTTGATGACCCCGCCGATCATGGCGATGACAAAGGCCATCGGCGACCAGTAATGATCCAGTTCCGCCGCGACGAAGATGATCCCGCCCAGCGCACCCGACATCATCCAGGACAGGTCATGCGTGACCACCCAGGCGGCAATCGCCCCACCGGCAAAGCCCATCAGGATGTTGAACGTCATCGGCGAAAGCGTGACCGGCGTTCCGTGGATCGTGGCAAAGATACGCTGACCCCAGGACCGCGGCTCGCCCGGGAAGCTGACACAGGCCATAGGGAACCGCCAGAACCCCGCAATGATCAGCATCAGGCCAACCTGCGCCCCCGGCATCGAATGCCCGGGGATCGAGTTGGCGCTGCCGTCCGGGTTGAACTTGCCGATCCGCGCGCCAGGATTGATCAGCACCCCCAGCGTGAAGACGCCAGCGCATTTTTCGACCGCTACGCGCCTATCTTGCAGGATGGGGGCCACGCGGATCAGGACCCTCAGCGGGATGGTCAGAAAGTGGAATGTCTCGGCAGTTGCACGGTTCAGGCCTGCCGCCGCCTTTTTCAGCTTGGCCAACTCGGCTGCGGGCGCTGCGGTTTCCTTTTCCGTCGATCAAATCCCCTGCTGTTGGTGCCGCCACCCTTTGCCAGGCCGCTTGCCGGGCAAAGCAGACCATGGCCTCCCGTGCCAACCGGCAGAGATCTCCACGGCCGCCAAACCTGCTTCCGCAAGGGCTGGCAAGATTGACCGAGCCAGTCAGATCGCGGGCCGTTTCAGGCTCTCTGATCAGGACTCTGGCTGACCGCAGACTCCGTCGCCTGAACTTGCGGGCCGTCAATGGCAAGGGCCCCGGCAGACCGGGACCCCAGAAACAACCTGTAAATCGGTTCAGTTCTTCAGATAGCTTTCCATCGAGTCCTCCAGCGCGTCCTTCCAGGGCGTGTGGTGGACCGGTGCCATCGTGCCGGTGATCACCGATTTGTAGGCATTGTCGCGGAAAGTCATGATGCCCTTCTTCTTGTGGTCCTTCCACTCGAAGAACGCCTCGCAGGCACCGTCCACGTCGAAGGACGGATAGTCCGTCTCGGCGATAAGTTCCTTCACGTAGTCGCCCTGATAATGGATAGCGTCATGCGCATCCTGCCCGGCATCCTCATGCGCCACGCGATCGGCCACGTCTTTCAGAAGCACGGCCTTGTCGGTCGGGATCTTGATCCGCCCCATGATCACATCGCGCACCCACCAGGCCTGGGCGTCGAACATGTTGAAGGTGAACCACTGGTCCTGCATGCCAAGATAGAACAGCTTGGGGTTATGCACCCAGGCCACACCCTTGTAGAGGTCCGCCGCCGCAAGCCGGTTCGCCGTCTTCAGACGCAGGTCGTCGGGCAGGAACGGGAAGTGGTGCTTGTAGCCGGTGCACAGGATGATCACATCGACCTTCTTCGAGGTGCCGTCCGCGAAATAGGCGGTGGTTTCGTCCACCCGTTCCAGCTTGGGCACTTCCTTCCAGTTCGACGGCCAGTCAAACCCCATCGGCGCCGTCCGGTGCGCGACAGTCACCGACTTGGCGCCATATTTCCAGCACTGGCTGCCGATATCCTCGGCCGAATAGGAGGTGCCAAGGATCAAAAGGTCCTTGCCCGCGAACTCCCGCGCATCGCGAAAGTCATGCGCATGCAGAACGCGGCCGTTGAACTTGTCGAAACCCGGGTATTCCGGCACATTCGGCACCGAGAAATGGCCCGTGGCAACAATGACGTTGTCAAACTCCTCGTCATACATCCTGTCGTTCTGCAGGTCATGCGCTGTGATGGTGAAATTGTCCTTGGCCTTGTTGTATTTCACCATGCGGATCGTGGTCGAGAACCGGATCCAGTCGCGCACGCCGGCCTTCTTCACCCGGCCTTCGATATAGTCGAACAGCACCGCTCGCGGCGGGTAGCTGGCGATCTGCTTGCCGAAATGCTCCTCGAAAGAATAGTCGGCGAACTCCAGCCCTTCCTTCGGGCCGTTCGACCAGAGATAGCGATACATGCTGCAATGCACCGGCTCGCCGTTTTCATCCAGACCCGTGCGCCAGGTATAGTTCCACAGACCGCCCCAGTTGGACTGCTTTTCAAAGCAGACAACCTCGGGGATATCCGCGCCCTTCTGCTTGGCCGATTGGAACGCGCGCAGTTGCGCAAGGCCCGACGGGCCCGCCCCGATCACGGCAACTTTCTTATTCATCTGAACCTCCGGCTGTTGTCTTTGGTCTTGGCGCCTGCCGCACCTTGTCTGGATCGAAACCTAAGAGCAGAGTTGCACTTCTGTCAAATCTTCTTCCTCATGGTAAACAAAGTTTGCCCCGGGGGGTCTTGCTCCCCCGGGGCCGACTCATAACCAATGCACGAAAGTTGAGCAGATCGCGGCCTAGCGGGCAACCGTGACTGAACACCCCGCCTGTCCGGCCACTTCGGCAGCGACGGACCCCAGGACCAACCGTTTCACTCCACGTTTGTCGCCAGTGCCCATCACGATGTGATCGGCCCCGACCTCTTCGGCATAGGTTATGATCGCCGGGCCCGCTGTGCGTGAAATCAGCACTGCCGTGCCGACATCCGTGGCGCCGGCAGCCTTCGCGTCTGCTTCGGCCTTATCCAGCAGGGCCGCCGCCTCGTCGTCCTTCCAATGATTGATGGTCGGCCCCCGCGCACCGCCGATAGCCAGATTGACGGCGCAGATCGTCAGGTGCGCCCCGGTAAGCCTTGCCAGCTCTGCCGCCTGAGCAAGGCCCACGGCAGCATGATCGCTGCCATCGACTGGGCAAAGAATCTTCTTCGTCATGGCTTTCATCCCCTCGACAGGTTGACGTTCCTGTCCAGTAAGCAGCATTCTCGGGCGAACGCATTGACTTGCGTCAAAAGCGTTTACCCTCAGCAAGCTTCACGGAGCCTTTAATGAAGCCGATCGACCCGAAGGACCGCCGCGTCGCCAATATCCATCAGGCCGAGTTCAAACCCTTCGTCTACCCCGACGGTCTGGCGCTTGGCGATTCAGTCCTGCAACTGGACACCTCACGCGAACTGGGCGAAGGGTTTCACGTCTACCGCATGCCCGCCGGCATGACGACGCGCGGCCACCGGCACAACGGACATGAGCAGTTCCTGGTTCTGGAGGGCGAACTTCACGAAAGCGACGGCACCGTCTTTCGCACAGGCGATCTTGTGTTCTACCGCTACGGGACCGAGCATAACTCATACACCCCAAACGGCTGCCTGCTGGCAGTCCACATCGCTGCGGTCGAAACGCCCCTGGACTAGCCCCGCCTCTGCACGGGCCCGGGCCGCTCCGGGGCCCGTTCCGGGGCGGGTCCGGCCTGTCTAGATATCCAGCGTGGTCTGGGTTTCCCAAGCCGAGAAATGCGAACAGTAGTCGTTCCATTCCTTGTGCTTCAGTTTCAGGAAGGCAGACGAGAACTCATCGCCCATCATCGCCTTCAGGGTCTTGTCCTTGTCATACTCCCGCAAGGCATCGAGCAGGTTCAAAGGCAGCTTCGGCGCGTTCTTCACCGTATGGCCCATCTGGTACATGTCGATGTCGTACCGCTTGCCCGGATCAGCCTTGGTCCGCACCCCGTCGATCCCTGCCGCAAGGATCACCGCCTGCATGAGGTACGGGTTCGCCGCCCCGTCCGGCAGCCGAAGTTCAAATCGTCCCGGCCCCGGCACCCGCACCATGTGGGTCCGGTTGTTGCCGGTCCAGGTCACCGTATTCGGCGCCCATGTGGCCCCGGACGAGGTACGGGGCGCATTGATACGCTTGTAACTGTTCACCGTCGGATTGCAGATCGCCGCCAGCGCGCTGGCATGCTTCATGATCCCGCCCAGGAAGTGGCGGCCCTGATCCGAAAGCCCCAGTTCCTTGGACTTGTCGGCAAAGGCGTTGGTCTTGCCGTCCAGCGACCAGACCGAGATATGTGCGTGGCAGCCCGAGCCGGTCAGCCCCTTGAACGGCTTCGGCATGAAGCTCGCGCGGAAGCCATGCTTTTCGGCAATCGACTTGACCATGAACTTGAAGAAGCTGTGCTTGTCGGCGGTCTGCAGCACGTCGTCATACTTCCAGTTCATCTCGAACTGGCCGATCGCGTCCTCGTGGTCGTTCTGGTAGGCCTCCCAGCCCAGTTCCAGCATGTAGTCGCAGATCTCGCTGATTACGTCATAGCGCCGCATCACGGCCTGCTGGTCATAGCAGGGCTTTT
>PNJK01000014.1 GCA_013821825.1 Rhodobacter sp. | reverse complement strand
AGGCGACCCCCATATCGTCGCCGCTTTCGACCGCGAGCTCGAAGCGCTGCAAGCCCATCTCGGCCGGATGGGCGGGCTGGTCGAAGCCGCTTTGGTCCAAGCCGCCCGCGCGCTTGAGGCGCATGACCTCGACGCGGCAGAAAAGGTCATCTCCGGAGATGCGGCAGTCGACGCACTGGAGGATTTCATCCAGACCGAGGCTGCCAGCCTGATCGCACGCCGCGCTCCGACGGCCGGAGACCTGCGGCTGGTCCTGGCCGTCATGCGGGTGGCCCACAGCCTGGAACGGGTCGGCGATTACGCAAAGAACGTGGCGAAGCGGACCCGGGTTCTGGGGCAGTCCGCGCCGCTTGACGGCCATGCCGGGACCATCCGGCGGATGGCGCTGCTTGTGTCGAAGATGCTGGAAGACGCCCAGCTTGCGCTGGTCCGCAAGGATGCCGCCCTTGCCGAGGAGGTTCGCAACCGCGATATCGACATCGACCAGATGTACAACACGCTGTTCCGGTCGCTGCTCACCTACATGATGGAAAGCGCCGGCAATATCGGCCCCTCGATGCATCTGCATTTCATTGCCAAGAACATCGAACGCGCGGGCGACCATGCAACGGCCATTGCCGAACAGGCCTTCTATCTGGCCACCGGCACCCTTCCCACCGATCCGCGCCCGAAGGCGGACGCTTAAGGAACCCTTTCGCCAGCCTGTCCCGCATCCTTCAGCAGGGGCAGCATCAACGCGAAAAGTTCGGCCTGGGACGAGATGGCGCAACGGGCATAAAGCTGTTTCCGGAACACCTTGACCGTCTGTGGCGAAAGGCCAAGGCGCAGGCCGATCGACATGGTCGAGTGACCGCGCAGGATCAGAAGCGCGACCTCGGCCTGCCGCGGTGACAGCGCGATTCCGTGGCGACGGCGGGCGGCTGCTGACAGCACCGACGAGGTGTCCTCTGCCGGTCCCGCACTGTCGGCAAGCCCTTGCCAATGCGCCCGCGACAGGGCCGCCACGACCGGGGCAAGACGCTGGCAGGTCTCAAGCTCGGCCACGGAAAAGGGACGGCCGGAGTTGGCGTCCCTGCCAAGGCAGAGGTTCAACGTCACCCTGGGCGCGGGGGTGACAACGAATGTGATCTCGTCCACCAGCGTGGTCTGGTCGTAGTACTCGATGAAATAGCGGCTGCGGTGGAACGCGTCCGGGGCGATGTCCCGGATCCGGTAGGCCCCGTCCGGCGCGCGGTGCAGGTGCAGTTCGAAATAGGGGTCCAGCCGATAGGCCCCCGCCAGATAGGTGCTGTCCAGTTCGGCGAAGAACTGCGGTTCACTTGAGCGCAGGTAAAGCACCACGGGCGGGCCGGAATCGCGGTAGGCAAGGATGATCAGGTTGTCCGGGCGCACCAGCGACAGGAACAGATCCCACAACGCAGGCTCGAACCGGTCGCGCCCGATCCGTGCGATCACTTCGGCAAGGCGGTTTTCGGCCAGATTTGGCAGGGGCTGCATGGCGGCTTGATACCTCATTGGGGGTATATACCCCCGTTTTCGTCCGGCATAGCCTCTTCTGACAGATTTCGGGGGTATGAAGTCCAAGATGACCACGGCGATCGACATTCGCGATGTCGTCAAGACGTTCGGCGAGGTTACCGCTCTGCACGGCGTATCGCTGGGGATTGCCGACAACGCGTTCTTCACGCTGCTTGGCCCGTCTGGCTGCGGCAAGACCACGCTCCTGCGCCTGATCGCCGGGTTCGAGGACGTGACCTCGGGCGAAATCCGCCTGTTCGGCGAAAGCATCGCCCGTCTGGAACCGAACCGCCGCCCGGTGAACACGGTCTTCCAGCACTACGCGCTGTTTCCGCATATGTCGGTGATCGACAACGTGGCTTTCGGGCTGAAGATGCAGGGCATGGACCTGCCAGCCCGAACCGCCCGGGCGGGTCAGATGCTGGAGATGGTTCATCTTTCCGACTATGCCGACCGGCTTCCAGCGCAGCTTTCCGGCGGGCAGCAACAGCGCGTGGCCCTAGCCCGGGCGCTGGCCCCGGCGCCGAAGGTGCTCCTTCTGGACGAGCCCTTGTCCGCGCTGGACCTGAAGCTGCGCCAGGCCATGCGGGTCGAGTTGAAGCAGCTGCAGGAAGACACCGGCATCACTTTCATCTTCGTCACCCATGACCAGGAAGAGGCGCTGACGATGTCGGACCGCATCGCGGTGATGTCGGCAGGACAGGTGCAGCAAGTGGGCAGCGCGCAAGAGATATACGAGGCGCCCGTGAATCTGTTTGTTGCAGATTTCATTGGCGAAACCAATCTGTTGCAGGTCGAGGTTCATGAAGTGCGCGAAGGCCGCGCTACAGTCACGCTTCCGGGAGGTCACCGCTTTGCCTGCCCTTCGGCCCCGGTCGCACCCGGCCGCCATGCCTTGTCGATCCGTCCCGAGCGCGTGACGATCACCCCGGGCGCCGACCTGTCCGCCACTGTCGATCGCGTGGTCTATCTTGGGTCGGACCTGCAGGTGCTGGTTCGTCTGGCGGATGGCTCGCCCTTCACGATCCGGTTGCAGAACGCCGCCCGGACCGAAGTTCCGGGCCCCGGAACGCGCATCGGCCTGCATTTGGAGGAAGGTGCTGCGCGCCTTCTGGCCGACTGATGGCCGGGGGCGACACCAGCTGGCGGCCCCTTGCCCGCCCCTTGCTGATCCCGGCATGGCTGGTGATCGGGATCTTCGCTCTGCTGCCCGTATTGCTTATGGCGGTCTATTCTTTTCTGACCAAAGAGTTTCGCGGCGGTGTGATCTGGGATTTCACCCTGACCGCCTATGATCAGTTCTTCATCACCCGCGGGCTTTTTGGTGACGAAGCGGCACAAGTGGAATGGACCTACATCACGATCTTCGGCCTCTCGATCCTGCAGGCCGGGATCTGCACGGCGCTTTGCCTGATCGTCGGCTTTCCAACCGCCTGGTTCATTGCCACAAGGCCGGCCCGGACCCGTGCGGTCTGGCTGTTCCTGATCACCATCCCCTATTGGGTCAACCTTCTGATCCGCACGGTAAGCCTGAAGTTCCTGATCCGCGACAACGGCCCATTGAACGAGGGGCTGATGTCGATCGGATTGATCGATGGGCCCTTGCCCCTCGTGAACACCAACCTTGCCGTGCAGCTTGGGCTTTTCTACAGCTATCTGCCCTTCATGGTCCTGCCGATCTATGCCGCGGTGGAACGCTACAACTTCGCCCTCTCCGAAGCCGCCGCCGATCTTTACGCAAGCCGCTGGACCACCCTGCGCGAGATCGTGCTGCCGGTCGTCAGGCCAGGCATCGTCGCGGGCTGCATCCTGGTCTTCGTGCCCGCCCTGGGCGCCTTCCTGGCGCCGGACCTTTTGGGCGGGGCAAAGACCTTCATGATCGGCTCACTGATCGAGGAGCAGTTCAAGGGCAGCCAAGGCAACTGGCCGTTCGGGGCTGCGGTCAGCATGATCCTGTTGTCGCTGGTGCTGATGGCCCTGCTGATCTATGCCCGCGCCGCCGCAAGGGAGGGCGAGCGATGAAGGGCGTGCGGTATTACCCGGGCTTTCTGCCGCTGACTGTACTGTGTCTGGTCATTCTCTATGCCCCGCTGATCGTGGTGATGGCCTACAGCTTCAACGGCTCGACCTCGATCACGAAATGGGGCGGGTTCAGTCTGCGCTGGTACGTGGATGTCTTCACCGGGCCTGATGCCGGCCGCTTTGGTCAGGCAGCGTGGAACTCGCTGACCATCGCGCTGATGGCGGCGACCTCGGCAACCGTGATCGCAACGGCGGCGGCGCTGGCAATGGTCAAGGGCGGGCGCTTCCGGGGCAAGGGCGCAAGCTTTGCCCTTATCAACCTGCCACTGATGGTGCCCGAGATCGTCACCGCAGTCGCCAGCCTGATCTTTTTCACCGCGATCGGGCTGACCACCGGCTATGGCACGATCCTTGTGGCCCACATGGCCTTTTGCATCCCCTTTGCCTTCCTGCCCATCGCCGCAAGGCTGGAGGGGATCGAGGGTTCCTACGAACAGGCCGCCCGCGACCTCTACGCCACCCGCGCCCAGGCCTTCCGCCTGATCCTGCTGCCCCTCCTGGCGCCCGGCCTTGCCTCTGGCTGGCTGCTGGCCTTCATCATCAGCCTTGACGATTTCATCATCACCAACTTCGTCAAGGGTGCGGGCATGGAGACATTGCCGACGGCGATCTTCGGGTCGGTCAAGCAAGGCATCAAGCCCAACATCATGGCGATTTCCACGCTGATGCTGGCGGTCAGCGTGCTGTTTGTCACCGCCGCCTACCTGATCAACCGCAAGGGGCAGAAGACCCCCTGACCAACATGGAGAGACACATGAGAAAGCTGCTTCTTGGAACCTGCCTCCTCGCCTCGCCCGCCTTCGCAGAGGGCGAACTGAAGGTCTACCACTGGTTCGAATACATCCCGCAGGAACTCGTCGACAAGTTCCAGGCCGAAACCGGCATAGCCGTCACCATCGACACCTACGATTCAAACGAGTCGATGCTGGCCGCGCTGAAGGCAGGGCGCCTTGGCGAATATGACGTGGCCGTGCCCGCCGATTTCATGGTGGGCATCATGATCGCCGACGGGATGCTGGACAGCTTCACCCCGGAAGAGATGCCGAACCTTGGCAACATTGAACCGAAGTGGCTCGACGTTCCCTTCGATCCCGGGCGCAAGCATTCGATCCCGTACCAATGGGGTTCGACCTCGTTTTCGGTGAACCGCGACGTCTATCAGGGCGACATATCTTCGCTGGCCACGATCTTCGATCCGCCGCCCGAGCTTTCGGGCAAGATCAACGTTCTGGACAGCCAGAATGAGGTGCTGATCCTCGGTTCGCTCTACCTTGGCATCCCGCAATGCACGCAGGACCGCGAGCAGTTGAAGGCCCTGAACGACATGCTGCTGGCCGCCAAGCCGCATTGGGCAAGCTTCGGCTCCGACATCGCCAAGGATGTGCTGGTGTCCGGCGATGCGGCGGCGGGGATGATCTATAACGGCTTTTCCGCCAAGGCCCGCGCCGAAGGCGCAAATGTCGAATATGTCTATCCGAAAGAGGGCCATGTGGTCTGGATGGACAACGTCGTCCTGCTGAAGGATGCACCGAACCGCGACCACGCCTTGAAGTTCATGAACTTCCTGCTGGACCCGGTCAACGCGGCGGCGGTCACCAACTATGCCGCCTATACCTCGGGCGTGGCGGGGGTGGAACCCTACCTGGACGAGGCGATCAAGACCAGCCCGGAAAACAACCCTCCCGCAGACATCACCCCCGGTGTGTTTGCGGAAGCCTGCGATGAAGAAACCCAGAAGCTGTATGACGCGATCTGGACCAACCTGAAGAAGTGACCTGACAGGCCGCCTGTCGACCCGGACGAGCCCTTGCGCTGACCTCGAAGCAGGGCGTCCGAACCGACAGGCGGCCCCCGCCGCTGCCACGAAAGGCCGACCCATGCGCCTTGCAATCCTGCAAGCCACCTCGCCCGCAGGCAATCCCGAAGCGGCCTGTCAGACGGTCGAAGCCGCCCTGCGCGCCGCCGGTGCCGCCGGCGCTGCCGCGCTGGTGACGCCAGAGGTCTTTCTGCCCGGCTACAACCAGCCCGCCATCCCCGATCGGGCCCTGCCGCCGGACAGCCCGCATCTGGCCCGTCTGGCCCGCGCCGCAGCTGAGACCGGTTGCGCGCTGGTCCTCGGCTATGCCGAACGAGACGGCACCCGGATCTACAATGCCGCCACCTGCTTTGGGGGCGATGGCAGGCGTCTGGCCAACTACCGCAAGGTCCAGCTTTACGGACCGCGCGAGAAGGCCCTTTACACGCCGGGAGAGGGCTTTTGCACGTTCCCGATTGGCGATGAAACGGCAGCAATTCTAATCTGTTACGACATAGAGTTCGCGCCACATGTGAAGGCACTTGCCGACCGCGGCGTCACTGTGATCCTGACCCCGACCGCAAACATGCGGCCCTTCACCCATGTGGTTCGCCATACCGTACCAACCATGGCCGCAAACCATGGTGTGGCCATCGCCTATGCCAACTATTGCGGCATTGAAGGCGATCTGACCTACGTAGGCGGAAGTCTTGTCGCCGGTCCGCATGGTGAGATCCTTGCGCAGGCTGGCGAAACCCCCGCCCTCCTTATCGCTGATCTGCCGGAAAGAGACCCTGCCCGCCTTTCCACCCAATCCGCCGACCTCAGAGCCATCCGATGACCCGCGACCCGCGCCATGACATCCTGTTCCAGCCGCTGCAGATCGGCCCCAAGCTGGCGAAGAACCGCTTCATTCAGGTGCCGCACTGCAATGGCGGCGGCTACCGCGACCCTTCGGCTGTCACCGAGATGCGCCGGACCAAGGCCGAAGGCGGCTGGGGCGTGATCTTCACCGAGCAGACGGAGATCCACCCCTCGTCCGAAATCACCCCTTTCATCGAACAGCATCTGTGGGAAGACAAGGACATCCCCGCCATGGCCGCCATGGCCGAGGCGATGAAATCGCATGGCGCGCTGGCGGGCATCCAGCTGGCCTATTCCGGCATCAACGGCCCGAACCTCTACAGCCGTGAAGTCCCGCTTGCAGTGACGGGCGGCCCGATCCTGACCTTCACGTCAGACCCGGTGCACGCGCGGACCATGGACCGCGAGGATATCCGCGACCTTCGCCGCTGGTTCCGCTCCGCCTTTCGCCGCAGCCAGCAGGCCGGCTTCGACATCATCTGCCTTTACGGCGCGCATGGCTTCGGCATCCTGCAACACTTCCTGTCGCGCGCCACCAACCAGCGCACCGACGACTATGGCGGGAGCCTTGAGAATCGCAGCAGGTTCCTGCGCGAAGTCATTGAAGACGCCCGCGAGGTCACGAAGGGCGAACTGGCGGTTTCCCTGCGCCTGTCTTTGCATGAGGCCCGGCCGTCCGGCTTTTCGAACGCCGAACTGCGCGATTTCATCGCGATGCATGCGGAGTTGCCAGATCTCTGGGACCTCGCCCATGGCACATGGGAGGCCTGCTCGGGCACCTCGCGGTTCACACCTGAAGGCGCGCAGGAAGAACTGATCAAGGGCATCAAGTCACTGACCCCAAAACCCGTGGTCGGCGTCGGCCGCTTCACCAGCGCCGATGCAATGGTGCGGCAGATCAAGACCGGTATCCTCGATTTCATCGGCGCGGCACGGCCGTCGATCGCCGATCCGTTCCTGCCAAAGAAGGTCGAGGAAGGCCGCTACGAAGACATCCGCGAATGCATCGGCTGCAACATCTGCGTCTCCGGCGACATGACCGGCGCAATCAGCCGCTGCACCCAGAACACCGCCTTCATGGAGGAATGGCGCAAGGGCTGGCACCCGGAACGCCCTCGCCCCAAGGGCGCGTCGGAAAGCATCCTGATCGTCGGCGCCGGTCCGGCAGGACTTGAGGCCGCGCTGCAGGCCGCCAAGCGCGGCTACCGCGTGACGCTGGCCGAGGCTGGGACTTCTCTTGGCGGACGCGTCAGCAGGGAGCGCACTTTGCCCGGCCTTTCCGCCTGGGGCCGGGTGGCAGATTACCGAACCGGTCAACTGGCCCCGCTGCCCAATGTCGAGATCTACCGTGACAGCAAGCTGACGTCCGAGGATATCCTCTCCATGGGCGCGGATCATGTTGCCATCGCCACCGGCAGCCATTGGCGGCGCGATGCGGTGGCGCGGCTGCATCTGACCCCGATCGCAACCGACCCGGCGATGCCGCTATACACTCCAGACGACCTCATGGCCGGAGAAATACCCGAAGATCGTCACGTAACCCTTTACGATGACGATCATTTCTACATGGGTTCCGTTCTGGCCGAGCTTCTGGTGTCCAAGGGCTGCGCGGTTGATTTTGTCACCCCTGCGGCCAAGGTCGCGGAATGGACAGACAACACCCTTGAACAAGGCACCATCATGCGGCGGATGCTGGAGATCGGGGTGACCGTCCACCTTGGCAAGGCCCCGGAGGCCATTGGTGCGCATGAAGTGACGCTGGGCTGCACCTGGACCGGACGGCAAAATCTGATCCCGGCTGACGCCGTTGTCATGGTCACGTCCCGCAGCCCGAACGATGCACTCTACCACGCCACCCGTGCGCTGGATTGGCGGGGGGCTGGGATCCGCGGTCTGAAACTGATCGGCGATGCGGCGGCACCTGGTCCCATCGCCTGGGCGACCTATGCCGGCCGCCGCTTTGCCGAAGAGATCGACCATCCCATGGACAACGACACCCCTGCCTTCCGGCGTGAGGTGGCGGCGCTGGAGCCGCTTCCCTCGCGGCTCCCGTGACCTGGCCTATGCCCAAATCTTCCAAAGGACCGCAACATGACCCACTTCCGCCACCGCAAGTTCAACACCAGGGACACCTACCCCGAACAGAAGCTGGACAATGACCTTGCCCAGGCGGTCGTCGCCCGGGGGCGCATAGTGTTCTTGCGCGGGCAATGCCCGCAGGACCTGGATACCGGAAAGAACATCGACAGCCATGACCCGGTGGAGCAGACCCACAAGGTGATGCAGAACATCCGGCAACTGCTGGAGGAGTGCGGCGGCAAGATGGAGCATCTGTGCAAGGTGGTGGTCTACCTGACCGACGTGCGCCATCGCGAGGCGGTCTATCGGACCATGGGCGAATACATCAAGGGCGTGCATCCGGTCTCGACCGGGGTCGTGGTCACGGCGCTGGCACGGCCGGACTGGCTGGTCGAGATCGACGGCACCGCCGTCATTCCGGACTGAGGGCATGACGTTCTCGATCGTTGCACGCTGCGCGCGGACTGGACAGTTCGGCATGGCGATATCCTCATCCTCGCCCGCCGTCGCGGCGCGCTGCGCGCATGTGCGGGCGGGCGTCGGGGCTGTCGCCAGCCAGAATATCACCGACCCGGCGCTGGGGCCCTTGGTCCTTGACCGGCTGGAGGCTGGACTGGATGCGGCGGCGGCACTCGCGGCGGTCACTGTGGGCCGGGCGCATATCGACTATCGCCAGCTTCTGGTGATCGACCGCAATGGCCACACCGCAATCCATTCCGGGGCCAAGGTCCTTGGCATCTGGAACGAGGCGCAGGGCAAGGATTGTGCTGCCGGGGCCAATCTTCTGGCCAATGACGCCATCCCCGACCGGATGGTAGCGGCATTCGAGGCCGCCAAGGGCCAGTTGGCCGAACGCCTGATGCAAACGCTCGAGGTGGGGCTTCTGGCGGGTGGCGAGGCGGGGCCTGTCCGGTCGGCGGGCCTCAAGGTCGCGGACCGCCTTTCCTGGCCGCTGGTCGACCTTCGCATCGATTGGGCCGACGCCCCGATCCAGATGCTGCGGGCCGCCTGGAACAGCTATGCCCCCCAGATGCAGGCCTATGTGCAGCGGGCCGAGAACCCGACCCAGGCGCCGTCCTACGGGGTGCCGGGTGATGAATGACCTGCCCTTCCCTCGGCAGAAGTTCTGGATAGGGGCGCGCTTTGCCGATCCAAGAAATCAATGGCTTGTTGACGGAATTCACAAACCCTTCACCAATTGCGGGACCCCGTGACCATGAACGATGCGACCCACACCCTGATCATCGGCGGCGGACAGGCGGGGGTTGCCACCTCGGCCCAGCTTCAGAAGCACGGGCTGCCCCATCTTGTCCTTGAACGCGCCCGGATCGCCGAACGCTGGCGATCTGAACGCTGGGACAGCCTTGTCGCCAACGGTCCAGCCTGGCACGACCGGTTCCCCGAGGCGGAATTCGACGACATCGATCCCGATGCCTTCCCCGACAAAGAGCGCGTCGCCCGGTATTTCGAGGACTTCGCCAATGCCCGGGCATTGCCGGTAAGAACCGGAGTCGAGGTGAAGCGCCTTGAACGCCACGGCGACGGCTTCCTTGCCATCACCTCACAGGGGACGATCCAGGCGAGGAATGTCGTCGTTGCGACCGGTCCCTTTCAGCGTCCGGTAATTCCGACCGTGGTCGATGATCCGGGAATCGTCCAACTGCACTCCTCGTCCTACCGCAACCCCGGAGCGCTGCCGGATGGTACGGTGCTTGTCGTCGGCGCGGGTTCGTCCGGCGCGCAGATTGCCGAGGAACTGGCACGGGCCGGACGCCGGGTGTTACTGTCGATCGGTCCGCATGACCGCCCGCCCCGGCGCTATCGCGGGCAGGATTTCGTCTGGTGGCTGGGAAAACTGGGCAAATGGGACGCCAAGGCCCCGACCCCGGGCACCGAGCATGTCACCATCTCGGTCTCTGGCGCCTATGGAGGCCAGACGATGGACTTTCGCCGTCTTGCAGCGCTTGGCATCACGCTGCTGGGGCGGGCCGGAGACTACCGCGAGGGTAGGCTGCACTTTGCCCCCGACCTGCGGCGGAACATCGAAAACGGTGACCAGAACTATCTGTCGGTTCTGGATGAGGCTGACGCCTACGCCAAGGCCCATGGGCTTGACCTTCCGGAAGAACCCAAGGCGCGGCAGTTCCTGCCCCTGCCCGACTGCGTTCTTGCTCCTACCCTTCACCTTGATCTGCACGCGGAAGCGATTGGCGCAATCATCTGGGCCACGGGCTTTCAGGTCGACTTCGGCTGGATCGACATTGACGTCTTCCATCCGGATGGCCGCCCGCGCCACACCGACGGCATCACCGAGGTGCCGGGCCTTTACTTCATCGGCCTGCCCTGGCTTTCCTGCCGGGGATCGGCCTTCATCTGGGGGGCCTGGTGCGATGCCGAACGGTTGGCCGGACTGATCGCGGCGAAAGGGGAAGACCCCGCCTAAGCCTCTTGATCAAGCCAGTCGGTGAAGGCATCGACGACCGCGCTGTCGCAATCCACAAGGTATTGCGCCGCAGGATAGTCGCCATCGTGGACATCTCGGACGAAACGACCCATCGCCTCGACCCGCATGGCCTGAAGCCCGGCATAGTGGGCCGCGAAATCGGCATAGACCTTGGCGTGGCGCGGGATACGGCCCCGATTCTGGCCAAGAACATCATCGGTGAAAAGATACTGCGCGTGGCCAGCCGCCCCTGCGCCCATCGAGATCAGGAAGAGGCCAGTCCGTTCCGCAATCGCCCGGGTGATCGAATGCGGCACGACCTCGATTTCGACCGCGAAGGCGCCGGCCGCTTCCGCCGCTTTCACCTGCCGCCAGACCAGTTGCGCGGTCTCCAGCGTCTTGCCCACGGCCTTGAACCCGCCGGTCCAGGTCCGCTTGGATGGGATCAGCCCGACATGACCGCAGACCGGCAACCCATGGTCGGCCATGGCGCGGATCGTGGCCAGGGAGCCCGAGCAGTAGAATCCGTCGGCCCCATGCTTGTAAAGCGGGTAGGCCCATTTCAGGAAATCCTCGGTTCCGCCGATCTCATAGAAGTTCTCGCCGGGAAAGGCGAAGCAATCCGGGGCCACCTCGCGAAAGCGGCCGTCGATAATCATCGATGGCGGCACAGATAGAAGTTCTACCCCCGCGCGCGCCGCGGCTTCGGCCTCTTCGATCGTTTCGACCCGCAGCATGGCAAACCGATGCTTGCCACGCGCTTCAAGCAGGTCATGAACCGTCGGTCGCGCCATCACGCCACCTCGATGAAGACGCGGCCGGCTTCGACCTTTACCGGGAAGGTCTTGAGGTTCACGCAGGCCGGGGTCCGCTTCGCTTCGCCGGTGCGATAGTCGAACTGGCCGTTGTGCTTGGGGCATTCGATCAGGTGACCGATCACCAGACCATTGCAGAGATGGGCCTCTTCGTGGGTGCAAAGCCCTGCGGTGGCGAAGAATTCGCCTTCGGGTGAATGGTAGACAGCAAAGGTCTGGCTGCCGTGATCGAAGCGGATCAGGTCTTCCTCGTCGATGTCATCCGTGGCACAGGCGTCAATCCAGGGCATATGGCAACCTCATTCTGCTGCGCTGGGGCGAGACATGCCCGGCACGTATTGGTGAAAATCCTCGCGATAGGGTTTCGCGGTGGGCGGCAGGTCGCGCTTGACGAAGAAATCCTCGTTCAGAAGCTGGCGCCTGAAGGCGGGCCACATCTCGCGGAAGCCATCGGCGATGGACCGGTTCGGGGGCGGCAGGTCGTCCTTGATGATCTCATGCAGGCGGGGCAGCGCGTGATAGGGCACCATCGGGAACATGTGGTGTTCGACGTGGTAATTCATGTTCCAGTAGATGAAGCGGCTGATCGGGTTCATCAGGACAGTGCGGCTGTTCAGCCGGTGGTCGATGACGTTGTCGGCAAGGCCGCCGTGCTGCAGCAGGCCGGTCATCACATGGTGCCAGGCGCCATACATGCGTGGCAGGCCAATCACCATCAGCGGGAGGATCGAGCCCATCCAGACAGCAAGCGCCAGCGCCGCGGCATGGATCGCGACATGGACGATCGCCATGCTTTGCACCCTGCCCCAATCGCTTTCGGGGACGAAGGTCTTTTCCTCGGGCGTCGGGCCGGACAGGGCGTTGCGCAGGATCACCGGGAAGAACCGCAGGACATCGATGATCCCGAAGAAATTAAGGACCACTTTCGCCAGCTCTGGCGGCCGCATCACCGCGATTTCCGGGTCGCGGCCGACAAGGTAGGTCTCGGAATGGTGTCGCGCATGGCTCCAGCGCCAGGTCGCGGGGTTGCGCATGATCATGAAGCTGGCGATCTGGTAGACGGAATTGTTCATCCAGGGGGTCCGGAACGCGGTGCCATGGCCGCATTCGTGCCAACGAGAATCGCTGGCCGAGCCGTAGAGCACCCCGTAGGCCAGCCAGAACGGCGCCGACCACCCTAGGGGCCAGAGCGCGATACCGATCCCGGCCAACAGGATCATGCAACCGTAAAGCACCACGGTGTCCCGGATCGCAGGGCCATCCGACCGGGCCATCAGGTCCTTCATGACCTTGCGCGGCACCTCGGTATGATACCATTCGGCCGCCGTAAGCCCGGTTTCCACCGCACGCTTGGCGTCGGCGCCGAAGGGGCTGTAATCCCGCTTGCCCATCATACCCTCCCTTTCGATCTGACTGCGGCGGATGTCGCCTGACGGGCTCCGCAGTCGTCCCCTTCCCTGTTAGAGCCGCAACCGCCCCCAGTCCAAGCCTTTCCCTTGCAGATTTCGTCAAACGCCATCATGCTTGGGCGCACCCGTGATTTGTTTTCGTCAGAAAGTGGCGTCATGGCAAACCGACCCACCATCCACGATGTCGCTCGGGAAGCCGGGGTTTCGACCGCAACGGTGGACCGCGTGTTGAACGGCCGCGAGAAGGTGCGCGAAGAGACCACGCGCAAGGTCTATGAAGCCGCGCGGCTGATTGGATACCATGCCGCCCCCTTGATCGGGCATCGCATGCTGGCGGACCAGCCCCGCCTGCGGCTCGGCCTGGTGCTGCACAAGGAACGCCAGGCCTTCTACCAGCAATTCATGGCCGAGGCGGAGCGCGCCGTGTCTCAAGCCACCGGCGTTCGGGCGTCGCTGCAGGTGGCCTTTGCGGCCTCGCAATCGCCAAAGGACTTCACCAGCCTGATGGAGGGGATGGCAGGTCGGGTGGATGCGATTGCGGCAACGGCGGTGGCGCATCCCGAAGTGACCGAGGCCGTCATAAGACTGAATACAAAAGGCATTCCGTGCTTTGCCCTGTTGAACGACTTCGCGCAGGGTGTGCGGCAGAACTATCTGGGCCTGAACAATCTGAAAGTAGGCCGCATTGCCGCGCATATGATGGCCACTGCCGCGCATCATGCTGGCAAGATTGCAGTTTTCGTCGGCGGCTATCGCTGGCACGGGCACGAATTGCGCGAAACCGGGGTGCGAAGCTACTTCCGCGAACACGCGCCGCAGTTTCAGGTGCTGGACACTTTGATCAACCTGGAAACGCGGCAGCTGACCTATGAGGCGACGCTTGATCTTCTGGGTCGCCACCCCGATCTGCGCGGGATCTATTGCGCCGGCGGCGGGATGGAAGGCGCGATTGCCGCCGTGCGCGAAGTGCGGCATCCGGGCGAAGTGGCGCTTGTGGTCAACGAACTGACCCCGGAAAGCCGCGCGGCGCTGGTCAGCCGCGATGTCGCGATGGTGATAGGCACTCCGCTGCAACGGCTTTGCGCGGACCTCCTGATGCTTGCGTCCGAAGCGGTGCAAAAGGGGCTGGCCCCGGTCCAGGCCCAGCATTTCCTGCAGCCGGACCTGTTCTTGCCAGAGTCCGTCTGATACTATTTCGTCATACGACACCAGGCCATTTGCATCAGGAATGATGTAATTATCTCCCCGACTGTTGACCTGATGGTCGCAGCACTGGAAGCCTTCCCCCAGAGGATGCCTGCGGTGGAGAGCCCGTCGATGATCCAGTTTGCCTTGAACCACATGACAGTAGGGCGGATGTCGTTCCTCGACCTTGTCGCCCTGTCCAAAGATCTTGGCTGCATCGGGATCGAAGTTCGCAACGACCTGCCCCAGCCGCTGTTCGACGGGATGGACCCGGGGGACGCCGGTAACCTCATCCGGGGTGCCGGGCTGCGTCTTCTGGCTGTCGCCGAGGTGAAGCGGTTCAATGACTGGTCGGACGACAAGGCCGCCGAAGCGCTGGCCCTGATGAAGGTCGCCCAGGCCGCTGGGGCCGAGGCGGTGAGCCTGATCCCACGCAACGACAATCTGGGCATGGGCAACGGTGAGCGGCAGGGTGCGCTTCGCATCGCTCTGAAGGCACTGAAGCCGATGCTCGAAGACCACGGGCTGGTCGGCATGGTCGAGCCGCTTGGCTTTGAAATCTGCGCCTTGCGTCACAAGTCCGAGGCGGTGGAAGCGATCGAGGCGCTGGACGCGAAAGGCCGCTTCAAACTGGTTCATGATACCTTTCATCACACCCTGGCGCAGGGTGGTCGCCACTTCCCAGGTCACACCGGCATCGTCCACATCTCGGGCGTGGTCGAGAAGGGCCTTCCCGTGGACCAAATGACTGATGCTCATCGGGTGTTGGTGGAGGCGGATGACGTTCTGGGCAATGTCGAACAGATCCGCGCCCTGCAAGCCTCTGGATATTCCGGCCCGGTCTCGTTCGAGGCTTTCGCACCGTCGGTCCATGCCCTGACAGATCCCGCCAAGGCGTTGAAGTCCAGCATCGACCACATTGTCAGGGAAACCGCATGACCGATCCCGCTTCCATGCACGCCAACACAGGAAGACCGGGCGAATATCGGTTGGCCCGATCCAATTGCAACCGGTTGCAAGAATCGGTTGACGATAGACCGGAAGTTCTGCAGCTTGTGTCATCAGGCTGATCGGTTGGCCGCCCGGCGCAGGACGCATGGCGGATCAGAACTGGACAACCTGACCTGCTGTAACGGACAGCGGGCAAACTCTGGGAGGAGTGAACATGAAAAAGACCCTTATCGCAGCTGGCTTCGCCTCGTTGATGTCAACCACGGCCATGGCCGAGGGCATTGGCGTGACTATGGCTGCATTTGACGACAACTTCCTGACCGTGCTGCGCAACGGCATCCAGACCCAGGCTGATGCCGCTGGCCTGTCGGTGCAGATCGAAGACGCCCAGAACGACGTGGCGAAGCAGTTGGACCAGATCAACAACTTCATCGCGAGCGGCGTTGATGCGATCATCGTGAACCCGGTTGACACCTCGGCCACCCAGGCCATGTCGGACGCCGCCAGTGCCGCGGGCGTGCCGCTGGTCTATGTGAACCGCCAGCCGATCAACGTCGACAGCCTGCCCGATGGCCAGGCCTTCGTCGCCTCGAACGAAAGCGACTCGTCCCGCCAGGGCTTTATCGAGCAGTGCAACCAATGGGCGGCTGCGGGCAAGACCGAGGTCAGCGTCTATGTCATGCAGGGCGAGCTGTCGAACCAGGCCGCCGTGCAGCGCACCCAGAACTACTACGACGTGATGGATGCCGGCGAATGCGCGGTCAAGGTCAACGTCATCGACCAGCAGACCGCCAACTGGAGCCGCGATCAGGCGCAAAGTCTGATGACCAACTGGCTGTCGACCGGTACTGCCTTCGACGGCGTGCTGGCCAACAACGACGAGATGGCACTCGGGGCCATTCAGGCGATCAAGGCGGCCGGCATCTCGATGGATGATGTCATCGTGTCGGGTGTTGACGCAACGCAGGACGCGCTGGCTTCGATGCAGGCCGGAGAGCTGGACATCACCGTGTTCCAGAACGCGGCAGCCCAGGGCGGCGGTTCGCTGGATGCAGCGGTCAAGCTGGCGGCAGGCGAAGCCGTCGAGAAGAAGGTCTACATCCCGTTCGAATTGGTGACCCCGGCAAACATCGACGGTTATCTGGCCAAGAACTGATCGACCCGTCGTGAGCAAGGGGGCGGCGGGAAGCTGCCGCCCCCATTTTGTTGACCGTTCCCACCCATTGCGGGCAAGGATGACGGCAAGGACCAACCAGGGGGGACCGCGGGGTGGCAGAGGCTCATGGACTTGGCGGCTTGAAGTACGATCCGGCAAAGCGGACGCGCGCGCCGGAATGGAATGTCTTCGGCGCCCTGGTTCTGATCGTGGTGATCTTCGAGGTGCTGAACCGCGTGAACGGCGGCAGCTTCCTTTTCAACATGCGCGACAATGTGGACGCGATCTTCAACCAGCAGCGGCTGGACATCATGATCCTGCAGGTCGCCATCGTCGGGATCATCTCCCTCGGGGTGACGCAGGTCATCATTATCGGCGGGATCGACCTTTCCGCCGGCTCGGTCGTCGGCGCCACCGCGATGGTGGTGATGAGCTTCGCCCAAACGGCCATGGTCAACGGCAACCCGAACCCCAAGGCGATCTTCGGTGACTGGGCGATGGACCTGCCCGTGGTCGTGCCGATTGTCGTGGGCCTCGCCTGCGGGCTGGGGGCGGGGATGGTGAACGGGCTTCTCGTGGCCTACACGAAGATCCCGCCCTTCATCGCGACGCTGGGCGTCATGGTCTCGGCCCGCGGGGTGGCGCGATGGTGGTCGAACGGCCAGCCGGTCAGCTTTCCGACCGAAGGTTACGGGGCACTTGCCAATGGTGACATCATGGGGTCGCTGACCTTCGGCCTTTTCAGCTGGCAAGGCCAGAACCCGGCGGTGATCTTCGTCATCCTCGCCATCCTCTTCCATGTGGTGATGACCTACACGCTTTACGGCAAGCGCTCCTACGCCATCGGCTCGAACGAGGCGGCCGCGCGGATGTCGGGGATCAACGTCGACCGGCACAAGTTGCTGGTCTACACGATTGCCGGCGTTCTGGCCGCCGTGGCGGCAGTGCTTCTCACCTCGAAGAACCTGACCGCACAGGCCGGCATGGGGGTTCAGTACGAACTGGACGCCATCGCCATGGCAGTGATCGGGGGCATTTCGCTTGCAGGAGGGCGCGGCTCAATCATCGGCACGGTCCTTGGGGCCGCGATCTTCTCTGTCATCATCTCGGGCTTCACCTCGATCAGGCTGGATGCCTACTACCAGGAGATGGTGAAAGGCGCGATCATCGTGGGGGCCGTTGTGCTTGACCAGTGGCGGCAACGCACGCGGGCAAGGGGGTAGGACCATGTCGAAGATCATTCTGGAAACCCGTGGCCTGACCAAGCATTACGGCGGCGTCCATGCGCTTGAGGACGCCGATTTCATTCTGCACGACGGCGAGCATGTCGCCGTGGTGGGCGACAACGGGGCGGGCAAGTCAACCTTCGTCCGGCAGGTCACCGCGGTGGAGCAACGCTCAAGCGGCGAGGTGCTGTTTGACGGCCGTCCCGTGCATTTCTCCGGCCCGCTGGAGGCGCGCGAGGCAGGGATCGAAACCGTGTTCCAGACGCTGGCCCTGGCCGACGATCTGGACGTGCCGTCAAACCTTTTCCTTGGGCGCGAGCTCTTCAAGTTCAAGCTGGGTCCGTTCAGCTGGCTTGACCGCAAAACGATGCGCGACCGCACACTGGAGGCGCTGAAGACTACGGCAGTGAAGATCCCGAACGTCGACAACCCGATCCGCAACATGTCGGGCGGTCAGCGGCAATGCGTGTCGATCGCGCGGACGGCGGCCTTTGCGTCCAAACTGGTGATCATGGACGAACCGACGGCGGCGCTGGGGGTGCAGGAAACCGCGCAGGTCGAGAATATCATCCGGGGCCTCAAGGATCGCGGCATCCCGATGATCCTGATCAGCCACAACCTGCGGCAGGTCTTCGATCTGGTCGACCGGATCGTCGTCTTCCGCCGGGGCCGGATCGTGGCCAGCCTGCGCAAGGATGAAACCGACGGCAACGACATCGTCAGCTACATCACCGGGGTGAAGGGCACGCAGGACTCCGTTCCCGCGCAGTGAAACGGGGCTGGTTGCCGGTCTTGGCTGGCTTGACCAGAGGCGGCAGTGAAGCTCTGTCCCGGGCAACCGATGCCTATGGCGCGGCAGCGTTTCGGCGGAAGTAGCGTAGCCGGTCAGTCGTCGCTTCCAGCTGGTAGTTCGCCATGATCTTCGACCATAGAGGATCAACCGCCATGAACGCCTCCCAGTCGAAGGCAGGTTGGTCGAAGTATCCCGAATGGCGATCGACGATCAGCAGGTCAGGGGCTTTCGCGAGGATGTCGGCGATATTGTCCGCGCGGTTGCGCGCGGCGATGGCGGTCAGTCTGGCACAGATCTCGGCCTCGATGGCGCAGTCGGTCCGTGCCAGCCGGTTGATCGCCCCCGGCACAAGCCAATTTGCCGGATAGCGGCTGCTCCACTCCGTGCCCAGCGCAATCGCGACTGGCGGCCCGGCATAGACATGACTTGTCAGAACGATGAGACCTTCGGGTTGTGGCAGGCCCTCGGTGACCTGGACAACTTCCGCTACCAAGGCGTTGCTGTAAAATCCCCGGCGGGCGGGCCCGGCCACCAACCCGAAAACCACAAGGGAAACCGCGGCGACGGTCGCCCCCTGATGCGGCGCCCGCAAGACTATCCAGACGCATGCTACCAGGCCGAAAGCCAACGCCGGGATCGTGTGATAGACAAAGCCGGTGCCCTGAAGCACGTAGACCGCCAATCCCGCGGCCGACAGGGCCAGGAAAAGGCCAGCCTCCGGATATCGGGCCCTGTTCAACAGCACCAGGAGGACCGGCAGCGGCAGCAGGACGACTGCCACGCTGATCCTGGACCAAAGCTCCCCGCCGTCGGCGCGGTAGACGCCATAGACCTCACGCGCAATGCCGACGATTTCGAACAGATAGGTGGGGTGGATCATCGCGACGAAAGCGACGTAGGCTGACCCGACCCCCAGAAACGTCATGTTAGCGGCAGACAGGACGGGCCGCAGGGACCGAAGGCGCAGGCAGTGGAAAAGCGTCGCGGCGATGGGAAACAGCACGAAATGCGGCTTCAGGCTGACCCCTATCGCTGCAACGGCGGCGCCCGCAATCTCCTGACCCCGACCGCCAGAACCTGGCAAGGCCTGACGCAGGACCCAGGGCATCGCAAGGATGACCAGGATCTGTTCGCGTTGCCCCATGCTGCCCAACGCGGGCAGGACGAAGGCCAGCGCCACCCCGGCAACCAGGAGCGCACAATGCTTTTGCGACAGACCTGTCTCTGCAAGGATGATGCGGCTGCACCACAGAAGGCTTGCCCAGATCATCAGGGACAGCAACAGATACTGCCCGTTCGTGTCCGACAGGCCGAACAGATCGGCCAGAACCAGGGCCGGAACGGTCAGGTAGAAATTGAGCGGCGGATTGATCTCGACGATGTCGACATAAAGCGTCGCTCCGTCAAGCCAGGCACGGGTGGCGATCAGATACCATGCCGTGTCGTGGTTCAGCATCCTGCCCCAGAAAAGCAGCAGCGTTGCCCCGGCCAAAACCGTTGCCAAACCGATCGACATGGCCGTATCGGGCCAGCTGAAGCTCGGAGCCGGCATGTTGCGATCAAACACCCAAAGGCGCATTGCCAGGTAGGTCATCAAGGGGACGACTGCCGCCACCGTCGCCATGGCGGTGATGAACCCGAGCCCAAGCCAGGCGGTGATGAGCCAGACCGTGGCGCTGCTGGTCGCCAATCCCAGAACCGACAGCAGCACAAACCGGAGGAATTGCGGACCGGACCGCAAGCCTGCTCCGAAGGTGAAGCGCGCATGCCCGACGTAGGACACCAGCACAGCGGCGAAGAAACCGGCCAGATTGGCCAATTGTGCCGGGACCGGAAAAGCCTGCTGCACTGCAAGCGCGCTGAGGACGTGGATCACCGTGGCGAGACCACCAACCCCGCCGAACCGGATAAGTTGTCCCAGCATGCCCGAAGTCAGGCTTTTTCGAGGACCGCGGCCAGCGACAAGCCGATCGGGAAGCGGATGCCCCGCAGCACGCGCCGTTCGGCCCTCAGGATGCGCGTCAGAATGGCATTCAACCATGCCGGCGGCAGCCTGTCATCCGGGGTCTCGCGGCCGGTAAGCCGCTTCAGCGCGCGGGCCGTCACCGCCAGGGGAAAGAGAAACGAGTTGAAGTAGCTGCAGTAGCTGACCTTCAGCCCGGCCTGCCGTGCCGCTTCGGTCAGGCTGGCCCGGGTGTAGCGGCGGAAATGGTGGTGCCTCAGGTCATGCTTTGACCACAGGAACGGGAAGGCCGGTACTGTCACCAGGATTTTGCCGCTTGCATCAAGGCGGTCCGCCAGCGCGGAAAGTGACGCGGTATCGGCCTCGACATGTTCCAGAACGTCGAACAGGCCGATCAGATCGTATCGACGGTCATCAAAGGGCAATTGATCCGGCAAGGCTCCAAACCGGATATCCAGCCCGGATTTGTCCTTTGCATGCGCGCGCGCGCCACTGTCGTATTCGAAGGCATCGACCTGACCAAACTCTCCAAGCATCTGAAGGTTTCCGCCGCTGCCGCAGCCGGCCTCCAGTATCCGCGACGCGGGGCCTTTCGGCAGGTGCCGCTCGACCAGCGAGGCGATGATGGAACGCCGCGCGACAAACCACCAATGCGTCGCCTCAAGTTCGTTCATGCGGTCGTAGACGCTGCGCTCCATGTCAGTCCTTTGCCTTAAGGGACGGATGGTGCGATCGCACGATGTAAAGCGGGCGCTGGCGGACCTCGGTATAGATGCGCCCGACATATTCGCCAATGATCCCAAGCGCGAACAGGTTCAAGCCGCCGAAGACCAGGATCAGGATCACTGTCGAGGCATAGCCTGGCACGTCGACCCCCAGGATCAGCGTCCTGGCCAGCAAGGCGACCGAATAAAGCAAAGAGACCATCGCCATCAGGATGCCAACATAGGTCCAGATGCGCAGTGGCACGGTGGATGAGGCGAAGATCCCGTCCAGTGCCAGCTTCCACAGCTTCCAGTAGGACCAGCTGGTTTCCCCAGTCGCACGGGCGGGGCGGTCAAAGGTGATCTCCTCGGCCTCGAAGCCCACCCAGGAAAACAGCGACTTGTTGAACCGCGACCGTTCACCCAACTGGCAGATTGCATCCACGACGTCGCGATCAAGCAGGCGGAAGTCGCCCACATCCTGCGGGATCGGCTGATCGGCCATCGCGTTGAACACGCGGTAGAAGGCGCGGGCGGACATCGCCTTGAACCGGCTGTCGCCGTCGCGGCGCGCCCGGCGGGCGTTCACGACCTTGGCCCCGGCGATCCAGCGGCGGATCATTTCGATGATGACCTCGGGCGGGTCCTGCAGATCGACGTCAAGCGGGATAACGGCATCGCCGGTGGCATGATTCATCCCGGCAAAAAGGGCTGCCTCCTTGCCGAAGTTGCGTGACAGGTTGATCAGTGACACATCGGCCCGCTCGGCCGCCGCGGCCAGGATAAGGCGTTCGGTCGCATCCCTGCTGCCATCGTTGACAAAGAGGATGTCCAGCGAGGCGAGCGCCCCGATTTCGTCCAGCACGCCGGAAAGCTTGTCCAGGAACGGGGCGATGCTTTCCTGTTCATTGTACACAGGAACGATCAGCGTCACGCGAGGCGTGCGCCCCCGGCCCGGCGCATGCCTTGCCTCGGCATCCAACGCGACAACTTTGCCTGTGGCACCCATTGCCGGAACTCCAACTGCCAAGCCGCTCTCTTGCGGGATTCAGCGTTTCCAGAACGGCAAAAGTATGGCGCAGATGCGAAGATTGAGAAGAAGACGGCAGTAGCATCCAGGAAAATATGACCGAATCCTTGGGGTGGTCACCCTGGCAGACCCCAGCGCAACAAAACCCCGGCAGTGGTCTTGCAAGCGAGCGGCGTTTTGGACCGCCCTGCCCTAGCCGCCTTCGCGCTGGGTGATCAGAACCCCATCGGCCACAGCATCCCCGGGATGGGTGACGACGAACTCGCCTTCGACCAGGCCGCCAGTCACTTCGGCAAACCGGCGATTGCGCCAGCCGGTCGTGATCGGCCGCAGGACGGCCCGGTCATCCTCGACCACGAAGACCGCCCAGGCGTCACCGTCCCGGAACGTGGCGGACAGGGGCACCTGCAAGACCTCGTCCCCTTGCCATTCGACTATGCGCAGAAAGACCGCAAAGCCGCTGCCCAGACCGGGCCTGTCGTCTGGCGGGGCGGTGATGTCGAACAACACATCCACCCGTTGTTCTTCGATCCCCAGCGCCGACACCTTGGTCCGCGCGACGGGTTCGATCCTGGTCAGCCGGGCCGACAGGGTGGGGACCCCCCCCCAGCGTTCAACCACCGCCTCGGCGGCTGCGGGCAAGCGGACGGCGTCGGACGACAAGAGGTCAGCGACAATCTCGATATCGGCGGGATCGCCTATGGTTGCCAGTCGGGCACCTGCGGCCACCGGGCGGGCGCTGACCGTGTCCACGTCAAGCACCACGCCGTCCACCGGCGCCGTCAGCGTGACGCAGCAGGCTTCCGCGCCCTGCCCTGCGCCATTCGGTTCAAGGATGGCGGCCTCGGCCCGGACCAAAGCGCTGGTGGCCATGCCGACCCGGGCCTTGGCGTTTTCGACAGCGGTCGAGGCGATGGACAGGTCCCGCGTTGCATCCTCCATCTGCGTCAGGCTGGCCACGCCCCGCGCCACCAGTGTGCTTGTCCGATCGAAATTGGTCTGGGCATGGTCGCGTTCCTGTTCCAGCCGGATCAGGTCGGTTCTTGCCACTTCAAGGGCAGCCTTGGCCTCGTTGATCGCGGCCTCGGCCTGGAGGCGGGTGCGGGCGTCCAGAAGGCTGGGCGCAATTGGTTCCACAACCGCCACCACCGTTTCGCCGGCAATCACCGGATCGCCCACCTTGACCGGCGAGCGGCGGGCCACACCGGCAATCGGGGCGGCGATCTCGTAAAGGTCGCGGATCCGGGTGCGTCCTTCGACGTCGATCGTCACCTGCATCGGCCCGCTCTCGACCCGGACCATGTCGACCGGCACCGGATCGGTGCGGAAGGCCACATAGGCCAGGCCACCGACAATGGTGACGCCGGCGGCTATGGCCAGCAGGGTGCGTGTATGTGTCGGCATCGGATCACTCCCTCGTCTTCATCACGGACACCAGGTCGAGATTGTCGAGCCTGCGCCGCACGATCAGCACCGAGCCGAGCGCGGCCCCAAGAACCACCAGACTGGCCGATGCGTATGTGGCAGGCTTGATCACCAGCGGAATGCGGTAAAGGTCGCTGGAAAACGCAGCGGTCATCGACCAGGCCAGAAGATGCCCGATCCCCCAGCCAAGCGGCTGCGCGAGAAGCGCCAGCAGCATCGTCTCGCCGACAAGGATGTAGGAGACATGCCACCGGGTGAACCCCAGAATGCGCAGCGAGGCCAGTTCGCGCGCACGTTCCGACATCTGGATGCGCGCGCCGTTATAGGCGATGCCAACGGTAATCAGGACGGCAATCGTGATGTAGACCGTCGTCATGATGGTGACGTTCTGGCTGATCGTATCCTCGAAGGACCGGCGCGCTTCGGTCAGCATGTTGGTCGCGGCCAGGTTGGGAATGCCCTTCAGCGCCGCATGCAGGTCCGGCAGGGCAGCGTCGTCCAGCGTGACATTTGCGACGGTCACTTCTGTCGCCCGGCCAAAGAGCCCGTCCAGATAGGCCAGATCGACATAGGCCCCAAGCCCGAAATACTGCTTCACAAGGCCGGTCACCAGCATCCGATACCTGCCGCGCTTGCCGGTCAGGAACTCAGCCTCGACCATGTCGCCGACCCGCAGATGGAGCTGCTCCGCCAGCACGTCCGACAGCACGATGCCGCCGGCGGACGCCTCGACCACGGCGCCGGTTGCGCTGATCACGCGGCTCAGGTCGACCCCGGGAAACCGCGCCTCGACCGAGACGCGCTTTTCGAACTGACCGTGGCGCAGGACCGCGACGTGATATTGCTGACCTTCAAGCTGCATCACCCCGGGCAGGCGCCCGACATCCTCCAGCACCGAAAGCGGCGTCGCCTTGGCAAACACCAGCACCGCGTCCTGCCGGTTGGACTGGTAGAAGGCCTGATCGATCAGGGTGTCCAGCGAGTCGGTGATGAAAGAGGATGCCATCACAGCCGCGACCGCCAGCGACAGGCCCAGCGCCGACATCGCGGACCGCAGCGGCCACCTTGTCAGGCTGCGCAGGATCATCACTGTCGGCTGGCTTAATCGCGCCCAGGACATTGCAGCGTCGATCAAGGTCCGGCGGAACCGGGGGGGGGCCGGGGGCTGCATCGCCACCGCAGGCGACAGGCGCGCCGCCGCAAGCGCAGAACGCGCCGCCCCGAAGGTGGTCGCGGCAATCGCCATTGCCCCCGACAGGCCGTAGACCCAGGAAGAGACGTGAAAGATCAGGAAAGGAAAGTCGAAAAACTCGACGTAAAGCTGCGACATTCCTCGGGCAAGCCAGGTGCCGACAGCCCAGCCGATCGCGACCCCGCAAAGCGCGATCAGACCCGCAAGCATCAGGTAATGAATGCAAATCTCGACATCCGAATAGCCAAGGGCCTTCAGAAGCCCGATCTCGCTGCGTTCAAGCGTGACGATCCGTCCCAGAACCATCGCGACCAGAAAGGCCGAGATGGCGAAGAACACCGGCGGCAGCACCACAGCCATGCTGCGAAGCTGCTTGATCTCGGCGTCGATGAAGCTGTTGGAAAGCTGCTGGTTGCGTCCGTAGGCCCCAAGACCCCCATAGGGCTCCAGCAGGGTGTCCACGGCGTCCAACACCTCCGGTTCCTGCGCATACAGGTCCAGCTTCAGCGACAGATCATTGAACGCGCCTTCCATGTCGAAAGCCGCCGCCGCCGCCGCTCGCTGCATCCAGAGGATACCGAAGGTGCGGTTGTCGGGCATCATGGCGCCCGGCCCCAGCGTGTAGATGAATTCAGGCGACAACAGCGTGCCGGTCAAGGTCAGCACCCGCTTGCGACCATTCAGGTTCGCCGAGAACTGATCTCCGGGCTGCAGGCCGTTGCTGAGCGCAAAGGGTTCGTTCACCGCAACCTCGAACGGGGTTTCCGGCAGCCGACCAGACCGCAGGACTGGCACGTTCAGGACCGGCTGGCCAACCTCGGGAAGCGACAGCACCCGACCGACCGCCGCCTTGTCCAGACCCGGCACATCAAGGATCACGTCGCCCGCAATCCGGGCCTCAATCGCCTGCACCCCGGAGATCTGCCCAAGTTCGCGCAGAAGGCTTAGCGGCGCGCGGCGCGTCGAGACGAAGACATCTGCAAAACGGTTGCGTTCGTAATAGGCTGTCCGGGTTTCTTCAAGCGCGCGGTACATGCCAAGCGAGGTCAGCAGGATCGCCACCCCGCAAGCCAGCACCAGCGCAATCGCCAGCGCCTGCGCCCAGAGCCTGCGGAAATCCCGGATCAGCTTGCGGTCGATGGCGTGCATCGCGCTTACCATGTGATCTGACTTGGCGGCACATGCTCGGTGTTCACTTCGACGGCGACGATGTGACCATCGTGAAACCGGATCACCCGGTCAGCCATCCTGCGGATTTCGGCGTTGTGGGTGATGACCACCGTGGTCGTGCCGAACCGGTCGTTGATCCCGTGCAGCGCTTCCAGAACCTGCACTCCGGTCTTGCTGTCCAAAGCCCCGGTGGGTTCATCGCAAAGCAGGATTTCGGGCTGCTTGGCAATCGCGCGGGCAATGGCGACACGCTGCTGTTCGCCCCCGGACATCTGCGACGGAAAATGATCCATCCGGTGAGCAAGCCCGACAAGGTCCAGCGCCTCTTCGGCGGGCATCGGCTTGGCCGCGACATCGGTGACCAGTTGCACGTTCTCGCGCGCGGTCAGGCTGGCGACCAGATTGTAGAACTGGAACACGAAGCCCACATGGTCACGGCGATAGCGCGTCAACTCGCGGTCACCCATGCCTGTCAGTTCCGTATCGCGAAACCAGACCCGGCCCGAGGTCACATGATCTAGCCCGCCCAGGATGTTCAGAAGCGTGGACTTCCCGCTGCCCGACGGGCCAAGGAGAACCGCGAACTCGCCCGAAAAAAGCTCAAGATCCACCCCGTCCAGCGCCCGAACCTTCACCTCGCCATTGGCGAAGACCTTGGTCACGCCCTCGGTTCGAAACACGATCCGGGGCTCGGTGGGAGAAGTGGCTGGCATGCTGGGGCCCGCAGTCATTGACTGATCGGCATCTTGGCGACTTGCCGCGCCGGACGTGTTGACGCAGATCAAGAGAGGCGGCTTTGGCGCCCGCATCGGCGGAATTCGCGCTTTGGCCCTGCACCGCGGGCATTCAGGCCATTGGCCTGCCGCAGCCGCCAGCTCCCTGCCCTGCGTTCAGGTCGGGGGTCCGAAAGGCGCCACGCCGGCCTCGCGGTCCGGTTCGGACAACCGTTCACCGGGATACCGCGGGCAAGAAGGGCAAGCTTCGCTGTCTTTTCCAGCTTTTCCATCGTCCAGCGCATCATGCCGTTCCGGAGCACCCGCATCTTCTTGCCAGCCGCATCAGCCGGAGTGTTGAGCGGGAAGGTGGTGGGAAAGCTGCCGAAACCGGCTTTCCATGCGGAAAGCGCGCGGAAACCCATGGCGGGAAACTTGACGAAATCGACCTGCTGCCAGGGCGAGTTGTCGTAGAACTCCCACCCCTGTTCGTTGCTGTCGACCAGGAAAGGCAACTCAGTTGTTCCTTATCTGCTTCACTCCACCCTGCTGTGCAGGGGAGTTGGACAATGTCGACAGGATTTTGGCTTTCGGACCGGGCGTGGGCGGCAATCGAGCTGCTTCTGCCGACAAACCGGCCGGGGGCGCGGCGGGCGGATGATCACCGCGCCATCAGCGGCATCATTCATGTACTGCGGATCGGTCGGTGGCAGGATTGCCCGCCAGCCTATGGCCCGCCGACGACGATCTACAACCGGTTCAACCGATGGAGCCTTCGCGGCCTCTGGAGGCGCATCTTCGCCGCCCTCGCGGCACAGATCGAGCCGCGCCATCCTCACCTCCCTTGCTCAGTGAAAGTGAATCACGTCAAGCCTGTGAATCCCGTTTATGGGTACGTGACCTAATGCGGCAACGCCATAGTCTCCGACCTATTGGCGGTCGGGTCAGGCTGCGTCATCGGTGGGCCTCAGGTCAAAATGCTCGTCCGGATAGAACTTTGCCAAGCGCACATCAGCGGACCGGGCATGGCCTTCCATCCCCTCCATCCGCGAGATCCGCGCGGTGGCCAGCGCCAGTTCGCGCGATGCCTGCCGGGTGGCGCGCTGCCAGGTCACGGTCTTCATGAACTTGTGCACCGAGAGCCCGCCGGTATAGCGCCCCGCACCCGAGGTAGGTAGCACGTGGTTCGGACCCGAGCATTTGTCGCCGAAGGCAACGGTGGTTTCCTCGCCCAGAAAAAGCGAACCATAGGACCGCAGCCGGCGCAGCCACCAGTCCAGATCGGCGGCCTGCACATGCAGGTGTTCCGGCGCGTAAGTATCGGCGACGCGGGCCATTTCCTCGGCACTGTCGCACAGCATGACCTCGGCATAGTCGGCCCAGGCGGCGCGGGCATTGGCAGCATTCACTTCGGGCAGTTCCGCGATCATTGCAGGGACAAGCGACATCACCCGGTCGGCCAGCGCACGGTCTGTCGTGACCAGCCAGACGGGCGAGTTGTAGCCATGCTCGGCCTGACCAACCAGATCCCAGGCCACAAGCTCGGGGTCGGCGGTCGCATCGGCGATGACCATGCTGTCGGTCGGGCCGGCGAACATGTCGATCCCGACCTGGCCGTAAAGGATGCGCTTGGCTTCGGCGACATACTGGTTGCCGGGGCCGACAAGGATATCGGCTTTTGGCAGCCCGAACAGACCGTTCGCCATGGCGGCAACGCCCTGCACACCGCCAAGGTTCAGGATCACATCGGCGCCGCAGAGGTCCATCGCGAAGATGATGGCGGGCGGGATGCCAACCCCGGGGCGCGGCGGCGAAGAGGCGGCGATGTGCGGCACGCCCGCAACCTTGGCCGTGGTGATCGTCATGATGGCGCTGGCGATATGGCTGTAGCGCCCGCCCGGCACGTAGCAACCGGCCGAGGAGACCGGGATCTGCTTTTGCCCGGCCATCAGGCCCGGCAGGATCTCGATGTTGCAATCCATGATCGTCGCGCGCTGCGCTTCGGCAAAGCGGCGGATGTTGCGATGCGCGAACCGGATGTCGCCCTTCAGCTTTTCCGGCACTTGCGCCGACGCTTCGGCACGGGTCTCGGGCGAGACGACGATGTCGCCTTGCCACTTGTCCAGATCGCGGGCAAAGCGGATGGCGGCGGCATCGCCGTCACGCTCAAGCTCCTCCAGCATCGCTTCGACCGAGGCACGCACGTCGACCTGGCCCGTCGCATGCGTCCGGGTCGACTTTTTCAGATAGATCATGGCCATTCCAGAGTGCTCACATACGGCCCTTCCAGGGCACGATCTTGCGCTCGACAAAGCGCATCAACATGTCGAAGGCATAGGCGATGATCGCAATGACGATGATCCCCATGATAACGGTCGAGGTTTGCAGGAACTGGCTGGCGGTCAGCACCATGTAGCCAAGGCCCTTGGTGGCCGCGACCATTTCGGCGGCGACCAAGGTCGTCCAGCCAAAGCCGATCCCTATGCGCATCGCCGTCAGGATCTCGGGCAGGGCCGAGGGCAGGATGACCTGGCTCATGACCTGCCAACGGCTGGCTCCGAAGGAATAGGCGGCGTGGATTTGCTCGATGGCAGCCGATTTCACGCCAGAGCGGGCGCCCAGGGCTACGGGAGCGAGAACCGACAGGAAGATCAACAGGACCTTCGAGGTTTCGCCGATGCCGAACCAGATGATCATCAGCGGCAGGTAGGCCAAGGGCGGGATCGGGCGGTAAAACTCGATCGGGGGGTCGAAGATGCCGCGGATGATGGGGCTCATCCCCATGGCGATGCCCAGGGGAATGCCGACCATGCACGCCAGCAGGAACGCCCCGAAGACACGGGCTGCCGAGATGCCGACATGTTCAAGGAACGGGGTGTTGGTGAACCCATTGTTCCAGACGTTGATGAACTTGAACAGTACTGCCTGCGGCGAGGGCAGGAACAGCGGTTTGATCCAACCCATCGTCGTGACCAGCCACCACACGAAAATGATCCCCAGGATCGACAGGATCGACAGCAGAAGCGTGTCGCCCTGCCCCGGAACGCCGTAGGTCTCGCCCGGCTTGGTGGCGCGTGCTTTCATCATGAAGAACAAGATGCCCGTTTTCTTCGATTGCGTGTTTGGATAGGAATGTTCAGTCATGCCACTGCCTCCTCGTCCGAGAAGATGATCTTCAGGACGTCTTCGCGCAGTGCGATGAATTCCCGACTGGCCTTCACCTCGCGTGCGGGGGTGCCGCCAAGGAACTGCCGCGAGAACGGCAGATCGAAACGATGGGCGATGCGCCCAGGGCGCGGCGACATCACGATCAGCTTGGTGCCCATGAAGATCGCCTCTTCCACCGAATGGGTGATGAAGAACACCGACTTGTGAGTCGCGTGCCAGATGTTCAGGATCAGTTCCTGCGCCTTTTCTCGGGTCAGCGCGTCCAGCGCACCCAGGGGTTCGTCCATCAAGAGAACCTTGGGGTCGCAGGTCAGGGCGCGGGCAATGCCGACACGCTGCTGCATGCCGCCTGACAGGTTGTAGACGCGCGACTTCTCGAAATCTCCCAGCCCCAGAAGCGCGATGAAGCCGCGCGCGATTTCATAGCGTTTCGCTTCGGCTACACCCTGCAGTTTCAGCCCGAAGGCCACGTTGTCCAGCACGTTCAGCCAGGGCATCAGAGCGTGTTTCTGAAACACCACCGCCCGGTCGGCGCCCGGACCCTGCACCGTCGAGCCGTCAAGCAGGATCTCGCCCGACGAAGGCGACAGAAATCCCGCAATCAGGGACAGCAGCGTGGATTTGCCACAGCCCGATGCGCCGAGTGCCACGACGAAATCGTCATTGACGATGTCGAGGTCGATCTTCCGCAACGCCTCGACCGGCGGTCGCCCGTCGACGGTCGGATAGATGACCGATGCTTCCCTGACGCTAAGACCCATTCTACCCCCAAGCCGCGCAACACCGTGGCGGAAGCGGGTCTGGCCCGCTTCCGGTCAGTTTCGTCGACCTTACTTCGCCGCTTCCGCGATGGCGGTGTTGACGAACGAGCTGTAGTCATCGCCCGCCGCGTCGATCCGGCCGGCCTTGACCAGGAAGTCCGCCGTCGTCTTCATGTTGGCGGCGGCTCCACCCAGCCAGGTGTCGCTCATCTGGTCGGCCAGCGGGATGAAGGTGAAGCCCTTCAGGATGTTCGGAACCTGGTCCGGGGCGGCGCCGGTCATCTCGGCAATCTTCTTGACCGGGTCGCTATCGGCCGTCCATGCGGCAGGATCCGCCAGATAGGCCATGTTCGCCTCGTTCATGGTCTTGGCGAATGCCACCATCGCGTCGGCGTTGGTGGCCGCAAACTCGGTGTTCACGACCCAGCCGTCAAAGGTCGGAAAGCCCCAGGCCGCGGTCTGGTCGGCGCCGACGATGAAGGTGCCGGTTTGCAGGATCTGGTTCTGCACCGGTTCCCAGATGAAGGCCGCGTCCACCTGGCCCGAATCCCACGCTGCGGCAATCTGGTCGGCGGGCAGATTCATGATCGTGACATCGGTTTCGGCGAGGCCCGCATAGGTCAGCGCGCCCATCAGCGAGTAATGCGCGGTCGACCCGACCGGAACGGCGATGCGCTTGCCTTTCAGGTCTTCGATCTTGGTGATGCCGGAGTCGGCCTTCGCGATCAGGCTTTCGGCGGTGCCAAGTCCCTGGGCGATCATGAAGAGCTGGATCTCGAGGCCCTGGCTGGTGCCGATGGCCAGAGGCGAGGACCCAAGCTCGGCGACCTGCACGTCACCGCTGGCCATGGCGGCGATCACTTCGGTGCCCGAACCGAACTGGCGCCATTCGATCGTCCAGCCGGTTGCGGCATCGAACTTGCCTTCGGCACGGGCGACCTGCATCGGGGTCGGGCTGCCAAACTGACCGATGATCACTTTTTCGGCCAAGGCTGCCCCTGCCGTCAGTGCCAGCGTGGCGGCACCGATCATCATACGCTTGAGAGTGGTTTTCATCTGCAAGTCTCCTTGTTGAGTTTGGGTTTTGGCTCTTGCGCGCTTCTTCATGGCGGCTCTGGTTTCGTCTTGTCATTGCCGGTCTCAGGTGAGGTGGCAAAGGCTATTATGCCCTCTACCAGTACGTCCAACGTGTCGAAAACAGTGGCATCGGGCGCCACTGCCTCGGAAATAAGTGAAAACTCGGTGCAGGCGACCATCTGCACCCGCGACCCTTGCGCCAGCAACGCAGCGGAGGCCGCGGCCAAGGTGGACCGGGCTTTTGGCGTCGGCCCTTCGGCCTTGATCTGGCGGATGGTTGCAAGCATCGCGTCTTCATCCTTCGGGTAGGCGGGGGTGATCCCCACCTGTGCCAATGCACTGTCAAACAGCCCCGTGCGCCGCACTGCCGGCGAGGCGAGGATGCCCACGGTTCCGCCCGATCCGGCCAGAAGTGCCGCCCGTGCCGCAGAAAGCGCGACCATGTCGATCAAGGGGACGGACACCGCCGCGCGGATCGCCGGTGCGTAATGATGCGCTGTATTGCAGGGCATGGCCAGCCCTTCGGCCCCGGCGGCCTGCAGCCGCCGCGCCATATTGGCCAGCACTGGACCGGGGTCTTCGCCTGTGCCCTCGATCAGGTGGCGGATGCGCGACGGAACCTGCGGATTCTGGTCCACGATCAGCGGGATGTGACCGGCATCGTCGCGCGCCGGGGTCGCGGCGATGATCCGCTGCATCAGCAGGACCGTCGCCTCTGGACCCATGCCACCAAGGATGCCCACCCGCCTCATGTCGCCAGACCAGCAGCAACCCGCTCGTAGCGCGCATGCCAGGCGGTGACGTTGTCAGCAAGCGTGGCCAGTTGCGGGCGCGGCAACGCCGCGCGCATGTTGTCCATCCGGGCCGACATGTTTCGGGTCTGCAACCGGATCTCGGCAATGTCCCGGGGCTGCGGAGCGGCGTCGTCACAATCATACATCATTTGCGATCCTGTCAGCATCACCGCATTCGCCGCCACGATCCCCGCTTCGGGGATCGGCTGCGGCTGCGTGAAACCGGCGGTGAAGGGGCGACGCGGCATGGTGCTATCCTGCCGCCTTGCGCGAGGTCGCATCGGCAAAGACCGCATCATAGCCGAAAAGCGCGACCGATCCGCCCGTGTGCAGAAACACCACCCGCTCGCCCTTCCTGAAACGCCCCTTGCGGCAATAGTCGATCAGACCCGCGGCACCCTTGCCGGAATAGACCGGATCCAGAAGGATGCCCTCCAGTTCGGCAAACATCCGGATGGCTTCCAGCGTGTCGGCCTGCGGCACACCATAGCCCGGCCCGACATAGCTCGTGTCAGCCACCACATCTTCGCGTTGTACTACGCCGGGGCAGCCCAGTTTCTCAGCAGTCTTGACGGCCAGGTTGAAGACATTTTCCTCTTGCTTGGCTTTCGGCGCCCGCACCCCGAAGCCCAGCAGCGGAATGCCTGAATTGATTGCCTTCAGCCCGACGATCAGCCCGGCCTGAGTGCCTGCGGACCCGGTGGCCGTCACCAGATGGTCGATCACCAGTCCGCGGTCATTCGCCTGTCCCAGCAATTCGAAGGCGCAGTTGACATAGCCCAGCGCGCCGGTCGGGTTCGACCCGCCGCCGGGGATGATATAGACCTTGCGCCCAGAGGCACGCATGCCTTGGGCCACAGCCTCCATTTCGGCCTGCATGTCCACGCCGCCGGGACGCTTTTCGGTGACCGCCCCGTGCAGATGATCCAGCAAAACGTTGCCGTTTTCGTTGTAGTTGTGGTTGTTCGATCCGGTCCGGTCTTCCAAGAGGATGTGGCATCCCATACCAAGCTTTGCCGCGAAGGCAGCGGTCTGGCGGGCATGGTTCGACTGTGTCGCCCCCTGCGTCATCACCGTGTCCGCGCCCATGGCCTGCGCCTCTGCCATCAGGAACTCCAGCTTGCGGGTCTTGTTGCCGCCCGTGGAAAGCCCGGTGCAATCATCGCGCTTGATCCAGATTTCCGGCCCGCCCAGTTCGTGGCTCAGGCGGTCAAGCCGTTCCAGCGGGGTCGGCAAATGGGCAAGGAAAACCCGTGGAAACCTGGAGAGATGCATCGCGTGGTCCTTCTTAAACTTGCTTTTTTCAACAGTTACAGGAAAGATTTCGGGGTTCAATTTCGAAATGTTCCACTTATAATGCAGAAAATGCATGTTAGGGATCATCAATGCGTCTGGAGTGGCTTGAGGATGTGCTGGCGGTCGCCGAAACCGGCTCCTTTCAGGAAGCCGCGGATCGCCGAAGGCTGACGCAGTCGGCGTTTTCCCGGCGAATCCAGCATATCGAGCAACAGATCGGCGTCGAACTTTTCGACCGCAGCCGCAAACCGGTGCAGCTTTTGCCCACAACGGCGGATCAGCGTGACCAGATCGCCAAGCTGGCCAACGATCTGCGCCAGCTTGTGGCCGATCTGCGGCGCGGCGAGCGGATCGCCTCAAATCGCATCGCAATCGCCAGCCAGCACGCGCTGACCACGTCGCTGACCCCACTTATTGTGCGCGGCATCCATGCCCGCAATGACGCGACCCACGTCCGGCTCCGATCGGCCAACCTGGACGAGTGCTTTTCCTTGCTGCTTTCGCGGCAGGTCGACATAGCCATCGTCTACCGCCTTCCGGGCGAGGATCATCCGATCAGCCAAAGCTTTGTCGAGACGGTCGCGATCGGGACGGACCGTCTGGTCCCGGTCTTCGCAGCAGCGTCAAGGGAATCTCTGGATGCCCGAACCGCGGCCGGGGAGCTTCCGTTCATCTCTTTCCCGCCCGATGTGTTTCTGGGCCGCGTGCTGGATCGTGTCATTCTGCCCAAGGTGCGACACCCTATCCGACCGGTTCCAAAGGCAGAAACCGCGCTGACGCTGGCCGCGCTTGAACTTGCGGTGGTGGGCGTCGGCATCGCATGGGTGCCGGTGTCATTGGCCGGCCCACGTATCGCCGACGGCACCCTTGTCGACCTTTCCCCTGATTTCCCGTCCTGTCAGCTGGATGTGACGTCGGTCCGGCTGTTCGGCAACCCCTGGCCCGTGGCGGATTCGGTCTGGTCGGAGATCCTCACCTCCGGGGCATAGGTGCGCGCCTGCGTCCGAAAGCGACGCACGACGGCAGAAAGTTGCCATGGTGGAGTATCCCGATCTTCTGGACACCTGCTTCAGTCAGTTTGTGCTGCCTGATTTCGAGGTCAACGGGCGACAGCTTGCCGTTGTTCATGTGCTTGCGCTTGGGGTTGTAGAACAACTTGATGTGTTCGAACGCGTTTCGCCCGGCCTCGTCGCGGGTGGGATAGCTCCGGCGCCGGATCCGTTGCCGTTTCGACTACTGGAAGAAGCTTTCGGCGACGGCATTGTCATGGCAATTCCCGCGCCTGCCCATGCCGGGTTCCAGATTGCGCTGACGGAGAAACGTCTGCCACTCCCGGCTGGTGAACTGCGAGCCTTGTCGTCGCTTGTCCCCATTTCGGCCGCCTGGTTTCAATGTCGGGGAGCAAAGCGTCGTTTGATATCGGGCACCTCAAAACCGGTTCACCTGGTCCCGTCGACACTTTCGCCATCATTGCCCCACTCTGCGACGAACATCATGCGGCCTTGCGCGGCGCAAAAGCGCCGAGGATCACATCGCCTCCCTCGCCTTCGGCATGGACCGAAATGCCGTGACAGGTTCAGATCATGCGCTCCCGCAAAGCCCATCAGAAATCCTTGACCAGCCGCAACGCATCATAGATCGCCGCATGGGTGTTGCGCGCGGCAACCGCATCGCCGATGCGGAACAGCCGAAAGGTGCCGGAACCATTTGGCATCACTGTCTGGGTCTTGCCGGTGGCGAGGTCGGAGTAGTTGACCTCGCCAAGGTTGCGCGACTTTGGCTTCAGGTCGAAGTAAAGTTCGTCCAAGGGGCGGGTGCCGTGGTTGACGACAATCTGATCAACCAGTCGGTCCCGCGTCATGTCGCCATAGTCGCTGCCAAGCGTCGCGCGCAGCTGGTTCCCGTCGCGTGCAACCGACAGCAGGCGCCATGTCACTGTGAAGGTGGTATCGCGGCGTTGCAGCGATCGCATATAGGGCACAAGGTTCATCGCCATCACTTCGGGGGCGAAAGCGCGGTCGGGGGTGACGATCTCGACCTTTGCCCCCGTCGCTGCGATCAGATCAGCCGCTTGCAGCCCGGCGTGATCGCCAGCGTCGTCGAAAACCAGCACGTTGCTGCCGGGTTTCACATCGCCAGCAAGGATATCCCAAGCCGAACACACAAAGTCGTTGCCGGCACTCAGCACCTCGGTGAATGGCAGTCCGCCGGTTGCGATGATCACCTCGTCAGGGTTGGTCCCAAGCACCGTGTCTGCGTCGGCAAAGGTGTTGAACTGAAAGTTCACCCCTTTCTTCCTGCACTGATCAAACCGCCACTGGATGATCGAAATCATCTCGCGCCGCCGTTCCTGCAGCGAGGTCAGGCGGATCTGGCCACCTGGCTTGTCCGCGGCCTCGAAAACGGTGACGTCGTGACCGCGTTCCGCAGCGACGCGCGCGGCTTCCATCCCGGCCGGGCCAGCCCCGACGATCGTGATCCGCTTCCGGATGGAAGCTGGGGGAATGATGTGCGGCTGTTCCTGCTCTCGTCCGGTGGCGGGGTTGTGCAGGCAAAGTGCCATTCCGCCCTGATAGATGCGATCAAGGCAGTAGTTCGCGCCGACGCAGGGGCGGATGTCGTCCTCGCGTTTTTCCATGATCTTTTTCACCAGATGCGGATCGGCAATATGGGCGCGGGTCATGCCGACCATGTCGAGCTGGCCGGACGCAACCGCGTGCCGCGCGGTGGCGACGTCCGGAATGCGGGCAGCATGCAGCGTGGGCATGCCGACTTCGGCCTTGATGCGTCCGGCAAGGTCAAGGTGGGGCGCCGAGCGCATGCCCTGAATCGGGATCATGTCGGTCATTGCCGGATCGGTGTGAATCCGCCCGCGATTGATGTTCAGGTAATCGACAAGCCCGCTGTCGCGGAACATCTTGCCAAGAGCCACCCCTTCTTCGACGGTCGTGCCGCCCTTTTGGGCCTCTTCGCCGCCGTAGCGGACGCCAAGGATGAACTTGTCGCCCACCCGCTTGCGGCAGGCCGCCAGCACCTCCAACGTCAGACGGGCGCGGTTTTCCAGACTGCCGCCATAGGGGCTGTCCATCTTGTTGGTCAAAGGCGAGATGAATTGGTCCAGCAAGTGCCCGTGGGCCAGTAGCTCTACACCGTCGAGCCCAGCCGCATGCATCCTTTCGGCCGCATCGGCGTAGTCCTGGATGATCCTTGTGATATCCCAGTCTTCGGCCTGTTTCGGAAAGGCCCGGTGCGCAGGCTCTCGGTCAGGGCCAGACCCTACGACCGGCAACCAGTCGCCCTTGTCCCAGCGGGTGCGGCGGCCAAGGTGGGAAATCTGGATCATCACGGCCGCGCCTGCTTCATGGCAGTCGTCCGACAAGCGCTTCATCCATGGCACCACCTCGTCCTTCCAGACCAGAAGGTTGGAGAAGACCGGCGGGCTGTCACGGCTGACCGATGCAGAGCCTGCGGTCATCACCATCGCCACGCCACCCTTGGCACGCTCCAGATGGTACAGGCGGTAGCGATCTTTCGGCATACCGTCGTCGCCGTAGGCCGGCTCATGGCTGGTGGTCATGATCCGGTTGCGCAAAGTCAGGTGTTTCAGACGATAGGGTTGCAGCAGGGGATCATTTGACATGTGCAGCGGCTCCCGGGCGATTTCGGGCAGCTTGCCTAAAATGTTCATGTACGTCAAGTTTAGGATCATATATGAACATTATCTTGCTTGCCGCTTCGGTCCCGCTTAATCTCGCCCCATGGAAGCAGCTCAAGAACTGGAAAGTGGCTGGCGGGGATCGCCCGAACTTTGGGTCACCGCCGCCTATGATGCGCTGATTGATCAGGGCATCGAGGCTGTGAAAATCCAGACCCTTGGCGCGCGCCTGAAACTGTCGCGCACCAGTTTCTACTGGTTCTTCAAGGACCGGGCCGCCCTGCTTGCCGCCCTGATCGACATGTGGGCCGGGCGCACGACCGAACCGATGATTGCCGCGACCCGCGCCTATGCCGAAACCGAAACCGAGGCGATGCTGAATCTGATCGGGTGCTTCCTGTCGGAAAAGACCTTTGATGCGCGCCTTGAATTTGCGGTCCGTGGCTGGGCCTTGCAAGACAATGACATCCTTGCAAGACTTCGCGCCGTTGATGCCGAACGGCTGGAAGCCTTGCGCCAGATGCTTGAACGCTGGGGGCATGGTCCGCAAGATTCAGACGTGCGAGCACGGACGATCTATCTGGTGCAGATCGGCTATATCTCGACGCAGACCGTCGAGACGCTGGAAGCGCGTCTGGTGCGCGTTCCGAATTACGTCGAGATCTTCACCGGGAAGAGCCCTCCGGAAAACGAGATGGCGCGATTTCGTGCAAAAGTCCGGGCGGTCGCATGAAGGTCGGGATCATTGGTCGAAGTGATTGGGCCGGATCATCGCTGGCGCGCACTTGTTGAAACCGGGCGCTGTGCTGCAGGTGACATCGTGATCCTGAACCGCGCTTGCTCATCGGGGAATTCTTCGGTCACCCTGCATGCCGGGCAAAGAACACAGCAGATCTGGTGGCCTTGTCCGACCTGATTGAAATTTCTGTGCGGCCTCAGGATTGGCCGGGCCTCGACCTTGAGTCAGACGGAAAACCGGTGATCTCGGTGATGGCGGGCGTGCCGTTGCGGGCCCTGCCACCGCGCAGCATTCGCGCCCTTCCCGATGCCGCCGCAGAACTTCGACAGTCCTACACGCCGGGGTTTGGAGAAGCGGAGGTCCTGGATAGCGATCAAACCATGGCTGTTGAGGTGCTCGGCTCAATCGGATTCTGCGAACCGGTTCAAAGTGAGGACCGTTTCCTTTCATGACGATAGCTGTCGGGACCGGGCCTGCCTATCCAGCGCTCATGCCGCGCGGGGTGGTGGCACTTCTTGGGAAGGACGGCGTGGCCTCCCGATGGCCGCACGGGCGACCGAAGGCAGGATAACGAGTGCCGCGCTCCTGATGACCGGCAAGATGTATGAAGCATGGCAGCTCGTGGAACGCTTTATCAACTATGGTGGCAGCACTGCGGCTGGTTTGCAGACCGCCAAATCCCTTGGCGTCGAGAATGCCCTGACCAAAGCCTTTCGACAAGGAACCGCACGCGCCCAGCAGATGGCCGAGGGTTTCTGACTTTCCGACAGTCTTCAGGTAGGTAGGACCGGAACAGCGCGCCTTGCCCCCGGCCTTCAAGACCCGAGTTCTGGACGCTCCTGAAGCCCCTGTGCCAACTTCGTAGGGGCGGTTCCGTATCGTGCCTTGAAGCTTTTCGAGAAATGCGAAACGGACCCGTAACCGCAGGCCATGGCGATCTCCTGCAAGGACAGCTCAGTCGTCGTGAGCAGATTGTGCCCCATGTCCGGCGCAGGCTGCGGTAGAAGTCACCCGGCGTTTGGCCGGTTGCGTCACGAAACAGGCGTTCCAGGTGGCGGCGAGAGTATCCTGCGGCCTCAGCCAATTCATCCATGGGCAGCGGATCGTCGAGATGGCGGTTCATCGAGGTGACCGTGGCAATCAGAATGGGATTGCGCGAAGACATCAGCGCAGAGCGCGTTTGGGCATTGTTTCGGGCTAACGACATTTTGTGTTCGGGATCGAAAAGTCTCCGGCCACCAATCTCCAGCCTACGAAGCGTGAGGGTCAGCCCGACACGCTCCGGCGGGCGTTCATCGCCGTTGCGCTCGGCGGGATCGCAGGCATGATCGACGCGCGGCTCTCTATCCTCGTGATCGCGACGGTCTCGCTGAAGGTCGGCGCGAAGGTCGTATCCTCGAGTTGACCGCCAACGATTTGTCGAACCTCGTCTTCGGGCGATACCTGATCGCAGATTGACTGCCTCTTACCCGGAAAGGCTCGGGGCAGCCTGCAGGTCGGGGATCGGCTCGAGAGCGATATCGGCCAGAGTCGAGCAGTCAAGGTCGGCGAGAAAGGCGGCTTCGGCAGACCGCATGCGGGCCTTGAGCCTGCAGCGCCCGTTGATTACGCAGTTTCCACCTTCGGACCCGAGACAATCGACAAGAGGATGATCCTCCTCAAGCAGGCGGACAACGGCTCCGAGCCGGATTTCGCCCGGCTTTCGTGCAAGAACAGCGCCGCCGCCGCCGCCGCGGCGCGTGTGGATCAGACCCGCGCGGGCGAGATGCTGCATGATCTTGGCCAGATGATTGCGTGAGAGGCCGAATTCATCCGCCAGTTCGGCGGTGGAGAAGGCACGCTCGGGCATGCTTGCCAAGCGCATCAGCATGCGAAGGCCGTAATCCGTAAACGAAGTGAGGCGCATCGTCGCTGGTCTCCATGTCCGTATTGGTATTTACAATACCCATTTGACTGCCATAGGCTATATGAAACTCACTGAACGAGATCTGCATGAGCGCCGCCGCTGCACTATTGCGGGCCATCCCGACCGGACCCGGCCTGACCTCTGCGGCGGACAGAGGAATATCCGCATGACCTTTGGCCGCAAGCTTCGAAAGGCCAGCGGCCTTTTTGCCATCGCCTTCGGCGCTTTGACCATCGCCACAGGAAGTACAACCCTCTTGGGAGCCTTGGAAATGGGCGCGGTTGTGCGATTCGTGCTGTGGTTCAACACCCTTGCGGGTGGCGCCTATATGGTCGCCGGTCTGGGTCTGTGGCAGGGGAAAAGATGGGCCTTTCCCTTGGCCCTTGCCATCTTTGCCGCAACTCTGGTGGTGTTTGCCGCCTTCGGCCTGCATGTCGCCCTTGGTGGGTTGTTCGAAATGCGGACGGTGTTCGCAATGGCCCTGCGAAGCACGATCTGGGGCGCGATTGCTCTGGTTGCGCACCGAACCCTGCCGGGGCAAGGCGCACCATTGGACCCCAAATCCTCCATATTCAATGGAAAAAGCCCAAAATGACCGAAACTGCGCCCCTGAACGATCCTTCCGACCTGACCCGTCATATCGAAGCGCGGTATCACGAGCGCCACCGCGCGCATTTGCCGCCGCTGGCCAGACTGGCCGAAAGGGTCGAGACGGTTCATGCTGCGGACGACGCCGTGCCCACAGGATTGTCCGCACTCCTCCACCGCATGACAGGCCAGATGGAGGCGCATATGAAGAAAGAAGAGTTGATCCTCTTTCCCGCAATCCGAAAGGGCGGCGTTGCGGGCATCGAGCATCCGATCGCGGTCATGCGGGCTGATCATGACGATCATGACCGCGACATCACCGAGATCCGCCGCCTGACCGGCAACCTGACTCTCCCCGACGGGGCCTGTGGCAGTTGGACCACGCTCTACGCGGGTCTCGCCGAGTTCATAAATGACCTGACCGAGCACATGCGCCTCGAAAACGATGTGCTGTTTCCCCAGTTCGAGCGGCGGTGAGGTCAGACGATGGCGCTGGCGAGCGTGAATGTGCCAGGTCGCGGGGCGACGGATCGGCTTCTTGCCAAGGTTGCCGCGCGGCTTTCTGACGACGGCGTTCGCGTCGTCGGCGCACTGCACCCGACCGCGGAAGACAGCGACGGCAGCACCTGCAACTGCGATCTGTGGCTGCTACCTGACGGGCCCAAGGTCCGGATCACGCAGGATCTGGGTGCAGGTTCAACCGCCTGCCGGATGGACGCCGGTGCCATGGAAGATGCTGTTGGTCTGGCGACCACGCGGTTTGTTGCGAGTGGCGCCGACATCGTTGTGCTGAACAAATTCGGCCTCAGCGAGGCGGAGGGCCGCGGTTTTCGCTCTCTGATCGCAGAGGCGCTTGGGCGTGGGGTGCCGGTCCTGACCGGCCTGTCCGAAACCCACCGCGCGGCCTTCGAGCGTTATGCAGATGGAATGGCCATCGCCTTGCCGCCCGACGAAGAGGCGATCCTCGCGTGGTGCCGGACGATCGCTCGCCCCGGCGCAGACGTAACGGAGGTTGACTGAATGCACGATCCCGCAACCGAGGTGACGACACCCGCTCTTGTCGAGCTCATTCTAGCCAGGTTCCACACTACGCATCGGCAGGAACTGCCTGAACTGGTGACCCTGTCCCGATGGGTCGAGACCGTCCACGCCAATGACGTCAACGCGCCACATGGGCTTGCCCAGGCGCTTGAATTGGTCAGCGTCGAGCTGGAAGATCACATGCGCAGGGAAGAGGCGTTTGTCTTTCCGGCGCTCTTGGATGGAGAGCATGCGCCCTCCAACAACTCGTTCGACCACCTGCGCGACGACCACGCCGGGCAAGAAGCTGCCCTGAACCGGATCGCGGCGATCACGCACGGATTCCGGCTGCCTTCTTATGCCTGCGGTTCCTGGCGTCGGCTCTATGCCGGGCTGGGCAAATTGGCCGAGGATCTGGATGAGCACCGGTATCTGGAGGACGATGTGCTTTTCCCACGGTTCGAGGCCGGCAGGCGATGAGCGCCTCCGGTACATATGCCTCGCCGCCCTGCATGGCTGCCACAGTCGATCCCACCTATTTCGATCCGCTCGCCACCGACCCGGAACAGGCGCGCGACGTCACGCGCTGGCGCAGGGCCGAACGGGCGCGTCTGGCGGGGCTCAGGGAGGTGCTTGGACAGAGCGAAAGGGCGCGGGTAAGCGTCGCCATATCAGCGCATCTTGCCGAGGTGCTGACCGCACGTGGGGTCAAGCGCGGAACAATCCTGTCCGGCTATTGGCCGATCAAGGGTGAACCTGACCTGCGCCCGCTTCTCGCGGCTCTGCACCACGCCGGCGTGATCGTCGCCTTGCCCGTTGTCGTATTGCGGGCTACGCCGCTGGTTTTCCGCCGCTGGACGCCCGAGACGCGAATGGTTCGTGGCGACTGGAACATCCCGACCCCCCCGCCCGATGCCGAGACGCTGACCCCCGACGTGTCGTTGGCCCCCTGTCTGGGCTGGGATGCCGGATGCTACCGGCTTGGCTGGGGTGGGGGCTATTTCGACCGGACCCTGGCGGCGCTGACGCCGAGGCCTCTCACCATCGGTATCGCGCTGTCCGCAGCGCGGTTGAACACGATCTATCCGCAACCCCATGACATACCGCTCGACCTGATCATGACCGAGACCGGTTTGCGTGCAGAAGGGGAATCCTGACCATGAGTATCGGTGCAGACATCAATCCCCACGCCCCGCGGCCAGGCAATGCTGTCGTCTCTCGGCTGGCTTGTGCGCTGGTGCAGCCGATCCTGTCCCGCGTCGTCCGCAAGATCGCTGCCCGGCATCCTTCGCTCTTCGCGCGGCTCGGGCCCCACCAGAGAACCGACTTCCTGATCGATCCGGTCGAACTGCCTTTCGCGCTGCACCTGCAGCCGGACCCACAGGCTCTGATCTTTCGCGCGGTACCGCGGGATGCGGCTCCTCCGGCGGGCGCCACCATTCGCGGGCGGTTCATGCTGCTGCTGGAACTGGTGGATTCGGAGGAAGACGGTGACGCCGCCTTTTTTTCGCGCGATCTCGAGGTCTCGGGCGATACCGAAGCCGTCGTGCGGCTGCGCAATGCGCTCGACGATGTCGATGGCTCAATCGCCGAAGAAACCGCAGGCATGTTCGGCCCCGTGGGCCGCGCGATCCTCGCCCGTTTGCGGCGCGCCTATCCGAACCATTCCGAAGGACCTGACCCCAGATGAGCCTTGCCGAACTGATCTGCCCCTCCGGTACGCCCGCCGCCCTGCGCACCGCCGTCGACGCGGGTGCCGACGCTGTCTATTGCGGCTTCCAGGACGCCACCAACGCGCGGAACTTTCCAGGGCTGAACTTCACCCCCGACGAGCTTGAGGCGTCAGTCGCCTATGCCCATGCCAAGGGGACGAAGGTCCTGCTTGCGCTCAACACCTATCCTCCGGCGGGAAAGGTGGACCTTTGGCGGCAGGCCGCCGATACCGGCGCGCGCCTTGGGGTCGATGCCTTCATCGTGGCCGATATGGGCGTGGCCCACTACATCGCCCGCACCTATCCCGCTGTCCGGCTTCACCTGTCGGTGCAGGCGGCCGCCTCCAGCCCTGAAGCGATCCGCTACTATTGCGAGAATTTCGGCATCAAGCGCGTGGTTCTGCCGCGCATCCTGACGATCCCCGAGATCCGCCAGATCCGAAAGGAGATCCCCTGCGAGATCGAAACCTTCATCTTTGGCAATCACGGGTTGATGGTCGAGGGAAGGTGCAGCTTGACCAATTACCTGACCGGGCAATCGACCAATATGGACGGGGTCTGCTCTCCCGCCTCCGATGTCGAATATACCCGTCAAGCCGATGGCTCGATGTCCTCGCAACTTGCAGGTTTCACCATCGATTGCTTCGGTCCCGACGAAAAGGCGGGTTACCCTACGATCTGCAAGGGCCGCTACACCGCGCCGCACCGGCCCGACGGCTACTATGCCTTCGAGGAGCCGATCAGCCTCAACCTCTCACGGCTGCTGCCCGACCTGATCGACGCGGGGGTGCATGCCTTCAAGATCGAGGGTCGGCAGCGGTCGAAAAGCTATGTGCGGGGCGTCGTCTCGGCCTTTCGGGCCGCGATCGACGATATCAGGGCCGGACGGCAGGCAAACATCGCCAATCTGGTCGCGCTGACCGAAGGGCAGAAACAGACCCAAGGTGCCTTCGAGACGAAGAAATGGCGGTGAGAGAGATGACGAAGCTGACCCTTGGCCCGATTGCCTATCACTGGTCCGCTGACGCGCGCCGCGACTTCTACGCCCGCATCGCCGACGAGGCGCCGGTGGACGAAGTCTATCTGGGCGAGGTGATCTGCTCCAAGCGCGCGCCGTTCCACGAGGCCGACCTGCCTGCCACGATCGACCGGCTGGAACGTGGCGGCAAGCGGGTGATCCTGTCGACGCTGGCCGAGGTCATGCTGAAGCGCGAACGGAAGGCGACCGAGGATCTGGCCGCGATGGACACTCCCGAGATCGAGATCAACAACGCAGCAGGCCTCTTCGCGCGGGGAAAACGCCCGCACCGGATCGGACCATTCATGAACGCCTATAACGAGGCGACGATCGCCTGGATGGCGGGACAGGGCGCAACGCATGTATGCCTGCCCTCGGAAATGCCCGCGCCCGCCGTCGCAGTCGCCACGCGGGCCGCGCGCGACCTGGGACTTCGCGTTGAGGTTCAGGTCTTTGGCCGCGCGTCGCTTGCCGTCTCGGCGCGCTGTTATCATGCACGTGCTCACAACCGAACCAAGGACAATTGCCAATTCGTTTGCGAGCAGGATCTCGATGGCATGCCGCTGCGGACCCGCGACGACCGGCCGATCCTGCGGGTGAACGGCATCCAGACCCAATCGGAAAGCTACATCGATCTGCTGCCGGAATCTCCGCGGCTGATCGCAGACGGCGTGACCCATCTGCGCCTGATGCCACAGGCGGTGGACATGGTTTCGGTCGCGTCCGTCTTCCGGGATGCGCTGGACGATCGGCTTGGGGTCGGCGATGCCGAGGTGTCGCTGCGTGATCTCTGCGCGAACGTGCCGTTCAGCAACGGCTTCTATCACGGTCAGGCCGGGTATCAGCGCATCGCCATGAGCGCGCCGGCCTGAACGCCATTTAGGGATTCAGCCGATGGCCGCGCCGCACCAAGCGATGTTTCTGGCTGGAGGGGCTTGGGCTATCGTTGCGGTTGGACTGGTCAGTTGGGATACGGGCATTGAACTGACGCGCGCGCCTCTCGGCGGTCTTGTGGCGTGGCATGCGCATGAAATGGTCTTTGGCTTCGCAGCCGTCATGTTTGCGGGCTATGCGCTGACGGCGATGACAAGTTGGCCCGGACAAGCCTGCCTGTCGTCCACCGGGGTGGCGGGTCTTCTGGCACTTTGGGCTCTTGCTCGGCTGACCGTTGCAGGCGTATTCGGACAGGATCCGCGCCTCGTTGTACCAGGAGCCGCGGCATTCATGATCTGTGTGACACTGATCCTCGCGCGCGCGGCGCTGAACGCCGCGTCCTCGAAAGGCGCGGTACTTGCGCTCTTTGCCCTTACCTTGACCGGGATGCAGATCGCGGTCCTGCGCGGCACAATCATGCTGCACGTGCCTGTATTCGGCTTTGCGGCCCTTCTGTCGATAGTCGGCGGACGGATCGTGGCTGCCTTTACGTGGAACGGGCTGGTTGGCAGCGAGACGCAGAAACGGCGCTTCGGGGTGGCGCGGGTTTTCGGTCTGATTGGATCAGGCGCGATTCTTCTCGTGCCGGGCCTTGATCTCCTGGGGGCCACGTCCGGCTGGTTTGTCGTCGGCCTGACGGTCGCGGCCATGGCCGAGGCGATACGGCTGTCGCTGTGGCTGTCCCGAAAGACCCTGGAGGACGGCCTCTTGGCCATGCTGCACGTCGGATTTGCGTGGTTGCCTCTGGGTCTGTTCCTGGTCGCGCTTAGCCAGAAGTCGGGTTCGATGCTGCCCCAAAGCGCTGCCTTGCATGCGTTGACCGCTGGCGCTGTCGCCTGCACGATCTACGCGGTTGCTGCGCGCGCGGTGGCCCGGCGCGCCGATCGGTTGCGCCCGGCCCTGATCGATGGAGTGGGCTTCGTCCTGTTGTGGACGGCCGCTGCTCTGCGGGTCTTTGCTCCTGTCGGTACGACATGGCATGAAACCGCGCCCGTCATCTGGAGCTTGGCTTGGGCCGTCTTCTTCGTGCGGCACAGCGCAGCATTGTTCCGCCCGGCGCCCCGGCCAGTGTTCAGTGGACCGAGACAGCCCCCCTGGCGAAACCCGCAGGGCCTCGGCCCATTGCTTTGCAGAGCCGCGCAGGATGCGCGAAGAAAAGGAGCTAACATGACCTCGACCGCCGAACAGATGCGCGCATGGACTGGCCCGGCGATCCTGACCTACGGGTTCCGCCCGTTCTTTTTCGGTGCGGCGACCTGGGCTGCGCTGGCGATGGGACTCTGGGTTCCCATGCTGGCCGGGACCCTTGCGCTGCCAACCGCCTTCGACCCGGTCAGCTGGCACGCCCATGAATTCCTTTTCGGCTATCTCGGCGCGGTAATCGCCGGATTTCTGCTGACAGCCGTTCCCAACTGGACTGGGCGCCTGCCAATCGTCGGGTGGCCGCTGGGCGCGCTGGTGGCCCTATGGCTGGCGGGGCGGCTGGCGGTTCTAGGTTCGGCGCTGCTGTCGCCGGCCATTGTGGCAGGTCTGGATCTGGGCTTTCCCCTGGTGCTGGCCGCCGCCATCGGGCGCGAGATCATCGCCGGTCGCAATTGGCGCAACTTGAGCGTGCTTGCGATGCTGGCGATGTTCGCTCTGGGCAACGGGCTGTTCCATTGGGAGGCCGCGCAGGGAGAATACGCTGCACAAGGATATGGCCTGCGGCTGGGGCTTGGTACGGCGATCATGATGATCGCGGTGATCGGCGGACGGATCGTGCCGTCTTTCACTCGCAATTGGCTGGTCAAGCGCGGGCCCGGGCGGCTGCCCGTGCCGCCGATGCAAAAGTTCGACAAGGGCGCGCTTCTGGCTCTGCTGGTGGCTTTGGGTCTGTGGATCGCATGGCCCCTTGAAACCGTGACGGGCGCAGCGCTATTGCTGGCCGGAGCACTGCACCTGATCCGGCTCGCGCGCTGGGCCGGACACCGGACCTTCGCCGAACCGCTGGTTGCGGTGCTGCACCTGGGCTACCTCTTCTTGCCACTGGGGGCGCTGGTGCTGGGCACGGAAATCGTCTTGCCGGGCGGGATCGAAATGGCAGCAGCCCAGCATCTGTGGATGGGCGGTTGCATCGGCCTGATGACGCTCGCCGTCATGACGCGCGCCACGCTGGGTCATACCGGTCAGGTGTTGACTGCGGGGCCCGGAACGATGGCGATCTATGCCGCGCTCGTAATTTCGGTGCTGGCGCGCGTTTCAGCGGGTATCTGGCCCGGCGACGCTTCAATGCTGCAGGTCATATCCGGGGTCTTGTGGCTGGGTGCCTTCGCGGGGTTCGCCGGCATCTATGGCCGGCTGTTGCTACGGCTGCCCGCAGCCAAGCGGGTTTGAAAGCCTGGATCGAAGTGGCCTGCCCCCTGAAAAGTGGTCCTCCCCGAGGTATGGGATTCGAGCCATGTGGAGGATGAAGGAATGCCCCCGGAAGAAGCACATGCCGGAGGAGATCGTCGCCAGGCTCCGGCAGGTTGACGTGTTGGTCTCGCAGGGCCGGTCGGTGGCCGAAGCCGTACGGTCAATCGGGGGTGAAGCATGAGCCCGCCACCGGTTCGACGGCGATGCCGAACCAGTTCGCCCACTGTCGGTGGCGCAAGGAGTTTGGTGGCCTGAAGACCGACCAGGTGAAGCGGCTGATGGAGCTGGAAAAGGATCGAGCCATTGTGGCGCCACTGGTTCGAGGCCATTGGCGAGGGAGCGGCTCCGAACGGCCGTCTCCGACCTGACGCTCGGGAAATTGATCTTGAGGGGTGAGCGCTGGAACATCGCCGGTCCGAGTGCCTGCTCGAACGCCTCGGGAACCGAAGGTCCGCGTCAGCGTAACTTCTAAGCCCCGCCCGCCGCCGGGCTTGCATCGAGCATGTTAGGCAGAAGTTACGAATCTCGGAGCAGTTTACCTGACGTGTCCTCGGGCAGAATAGCTCGACCCAGCGAAAGGAGAGCCAACGGGCCGGGCAACGAAGAGGCTCTCACCGCCGACATCATCGCGCTTGCCTCATAATACGGGCGCTTCGGTTACCGCCGGATCACGGCGCTCCTTCGGCAGGCCGGTTGGGCGGTGAACGTGAAGCGGGTCGAGCGGCGAGCCATGGTCCGCCTACTGGTCCGAGAACAACGGCGAGCGGCGGCGGGATGGAGGAGGATCAGCAAAGCTTCCAGTGAACGGTTTGCCCGACGACACTGAAGGCCCCGCGGAAGCAACCGAAGAGGAGCCGGCTCTGGCTGGACGACGGGTCGTGCGTCCGTCTGCGGCCTGAGCGTCCAAGCCATGTCTGCACCTCACGACTTCGTGGACGCCCTGCTGTGACCCCCGATACCATGTGAATCTGATGCTATCGTCCGGCCCGTGGAGAGGACCGGGCATAAAGAGATCGAAGTTCACGGAAGAGCGGATCATCGAGATTTTGCGGGAGCAGGAAGCCTGGTCTTATCATCAGCGATCAAGCCATTGAGGCGCCATTGGTTCGAGCCCAATGGCGAGGGGCACGGAGTTCACCTCGAACGCCGTGCTGGCCTGGAGCGAGGAGACCGGCATGCCCTGACATTTCATCGCCCCCGGGAAGCCCATGCAAAACGGCATCTGCGAAGCCTTCAATTCCAAGATGCGGGACGAGCTTCCGAACAGGACGCTGTACTTCGGCCTCGATCACGCCCGATCCGCAGTCGCAAAGTGGGTCGCCGACTACAACGCCGCCAGGCCGCATCCGGCGCTCGGCTACCTGACACCCGCGGCCTATGTCGCCAAACTCACCGCAATGGGCGACCGGCTTCTCGAGACGGAAGCGCTCCGCCGCTCGCCCATTGCTCCACCGGCGCAACAGCGCCAAGATCAACCACGGGCTTTGGCTGCAGGTAATGAGAGCTGTGGGTCACTGCGGAACGGCAGGGCTTTTCCCGGCCGCTCTTGTTCCAGCTAATTCCGCGGCACCCGGCGTCCCTTGGGGGATTATTGGGGGAAGGCAGTTTGAACTTTCGTTCAATTTCCATACCTTAGACCAAATAAATGGCGGAGGGAACGCGACTGCCGTCGAACCTTCTCTGGGAAGCTGGCTAGTCGGCTTGGTCGCCTCCGTATAAGAGACTGGCATCCCCAACACGACGAGCATCGACAAAGAGCGGTCGCCATTCAACTTGTCGATCACCAATCTTGACTGAACCATCAAGCCAGAACAATGGTAAGCAAACCTTTGGAATACTACGGGCAAACATGATGGTCGAAGCGAACCCTCCACCTCCCAAAGCAAACTTATCGACATCCGATTCGGAAGACGCACGACCTTTCTTTTGAAGCCATTGAGACACAAGCTGTTTTCCGATTTCCCTGCAGTGTTCCAAATCAGTGGAGCCATCCGAAAACATTGAGAACGCAGGTGGAAAGATATATTTGTGTAGCTCGGCGAAGTATTCTTTTGAGGTCAGTCCTGCGCCTCGCTTTACTTCTTCAGAAATATCCTCCCGGAGGAATCGAACTAATTCAGATGAAGAAGCATCTAGCACTACCTTCCCTTGAAGTTCGAATTCTCTAATAACAAATCGTGCAACAAAAAGCCCAAAGTCAGTAACAACGCCAAACTTCAACCTAATCAGTTTCGCATATCCGAGTTTGCGAATCGCATCCAAACGACGGATGGCTTCGCTGCCACTCCACAAGCCATCCTCACATATGACGACCTCATCAGCAGCGGTTTCTGGAATGATTATGGAATGACTGTTCTTGTCCCAAACTGCCGAACCCACGTTCCCTTCCATGTGGGTATGAGAAAGAATGCTCTGGACCTCAACCCAGCTACCTCCAGCGTCACCATCTTGCACATAGCAATGCATTTGTCGCTGGCCTATTTGATCCTCTGGGCGAGGTCCAAATGGATTACACCTTAAGTCATTCAAGCGAATTACTCTGATCTGCGATGCTAGTCGCCGACCCGTTGACGGGATTCCAAGCAATCCAAATTGTTGGAGCCAGCCATCCAAGCCAATCTTCTGAAAATCATAGTTCGCAATCTGTGCTTCGGCGTGAGTTCGCCAAAATGTGCGGTTGGCTATGCAACGCTGCTTGAACTCATCCACTAAGTTCTTGGGGGAGACAACTTTTGCGTTTTTTAACTTATACCCGTCCATACCCCATAATTTGAGCAGCATCTTTGGTGAACAGCGAGCTTCTCTGTGGACTAAAAGGGAATGATTGTGATCAGTACCGTACGCTAAGATTGCGTCAAAAAGCGTCCGCGAAACTCTCTCACCAATGTCGGTACCAAGTAGATCGGCAACATCGTCCGTTAGAATCTTAACTCGTTCTTGGTGAGCTGTTGCTACAAACTCTCGCACATACTCTGAGAATTCAGCTGCGGACTTGGCGGGCAAGACCACGAAGACTATTGCAGACGACATTACATTTCACCGCAGCGCTCAGTCCCTTTGCTTAAGGGCATCCAAAACGACACCCAGAGGGAGCTTTATCGCTCGCAGCTCGTCATGTGCCATCAAATTGACGGCACGATGCACTAGTTCCCGAGCCGCTGCAACCTCGGCGACAAGCATTTCAAGTCTTGGCTGCTGCGTTCGTTTCGTGGTTGCGCTCGTCGCATCATGATGCTTGGGTTCCTTTGCACCTTCGTAAGCAGCATAGTTTGATGCTTTAATTTGACTAGTTATGTCTTCTCTCTGCTTTAAATCTAGTTTTGGTAGTTTCGCTCTTTCAAGAAATACTTCGAGAAGTTTGGATCGCCGGTATATTCCCCAAGCACGATAAACAGAAGGAAATCCAGACTTCAGCGCTTCTATCCAGGACTGAAAGTCGGCGTTCACTCCAACTTCCGCTTGAATTCGAGCCGCTTCTTCTTGAGGTAGCGTGATGTGGAAATCATTCCTTATTGCATCATGCTCTGAGTTTGTTGCCTTCGGGATCTCAACAAGTTTGTCACCCACTTGTTCCTGCTTATGGAGTAGCCTGAGCTTCTCCGTGTTGGTGTCAAATACTATCGTTGCGCTAGACCCGGGGCTTACGAATGCTCGCCAGATGCTGGATGTGTCCGAAGGTCCAGAAACTTGTTGGGCGTGCCCGATAATGGCATAAAGAATGTCGCCACCCTTATTGCCAACTCTTTCCAGAGTGTCCGGCAGATATAATTGGATGAACTTTGTTAGCGCTCCTGGGCCAGTTGGTATTTCAACAATCTCTCTAACATTCATGTCGGGCGCAACCGACTCAATTAGGGAATACACTTGAGAACCCGTAATTTGCGCATCGGGTCTCGACTCGAGTGCAGCTCGGATCGCGCCGATTGAACTTGATATTGCATTGTTTGACATCGTCCCAGCTCCCAACAATATGGTGCCACATCGCCCACCGCAAGCGATGAGCGATGTGAAATTCACCATTATAATGTTCACGCCGACTCAAAAAGCCTGCGAGGAGCTAGCCAGCATGGGTCTCAATCCATGCCGCGTCTGGACTCAGTGGGCACTCCGATCCGACTGTCAGCACATCTGCACCCAAAGAAGCGATATGAGGTCTGCACACATTATCCCAAAAGTACCGGCCGCTTGGGACGCAACCGGTTGTGCAGACGCGCGATACACTCCCGCTGACCCATTTTAGATAGCGACCTTGACCGTCGCACGCAAGACGTATCGCGCACCAGCACTAAGTTTCCGTTAAGAAACAGACTTTTGCCTCAAGCCGCCGGTTGCAAGCGAGAGGACTGAGTCGCTCCACCTGCTGAAGGCCGATTTCGAAGTGACGCTCACCTTAGGAAGAGTATATTGCCAATCACATTGGGTGCAACGATCGTCCTCAGAAATCCGTCTCCACAAACACCCCCGAGCAGTCATAAGCGACTGCTGCCGCCGTTGCCCCGTTGTTCATGAACAGCCGGGGTGACAGGAACTGCGTGTTGGCGGGCTGGTCGGCGGTGATCTCCTGCTCGAACACCGCGCCCGAGACCTCGTCGACCACCCGCACCCACACCGAGCTGCCATTGGGCGGTGCCGCGATGTAGAGGGTCAGCACGCCGCCCGTCGCAATGCGGAAACTCGCCCCCATGTCGGTCAACGTCGGCGTGCCGGTGCCGAGCGCGCCCCACTGAGTGCTGCCAGAGAACAGTATCGAAGGGATTGAGCACCGCATGATTGCGTATTTTGGTCTGCATTCATAAGCCACCGTTATTGTTCAGTAATCGACGTCCCGATTCTACATCGATCTTGAATTTGGCTTGGCGGACTGATCGTCTTGGACGTCTCTCTTGGGTGGACCAGCATATGCAGCAACCGCGAACAATTACCCGCCGTGATCTGTATGATCTTGTTTGGAGCAAGCCGATGTCGACGCTGGCCATTGAGTTCGGCATCTCCGACAGAGGTCTGGCCAAGGTCTGCGGTCGCCACCGTATTCCTGTGCCGCCGCGAGGCTATTGGGCGAAAGTGGCTGCCGGAGAACGACCGAAGGTGCCACCCTTCCTTGAATGGAAGGATCGCAGCCTTGATCAGGTCATTGTTCGCGGAGCGATTTCATCGCTCCCCGACAGGATTGCCGAACTTGCCATGAAGCGTAGAGCGGAACGTCATGGCCGAGCACCGTCAGAAAGGGCAGCTCCCGACGCTCCCATGTTTACGGTCGAAATCCCCCATCCGACCATCGTAAGGACCGCAAAAGCACTTCGCACAAAAAAGCCGGACAGCGATGGCGTAGTCAGCGCCACCGGTCCCGGGCACTGCGGCGTCATCGTCAGTTCAACGTGCACCGAGCGTGCCATCGTCATCCTCGATGGGCTGGCTCGAGGTCTCGAAGGGCTTGGCCTTGCTCTGATACCTGAGGGAGACAAAATGTCCCTGAAGCGCGGAGCGGACGCTGTGACCTTCACTCTGCTCGAGCGGACGAAGCGGGTAAAGTATGTTCCATCGCCCGAAGAAATTGCCCGTGAAGACCGTCGCAAAGAAAAGCAGGCGCGTTCATGGCGGCGAAACGACTGGGACAGCTCGCCTTTTGGGTACACCCCTCCGTGGCCGGAGTATGTCACCGATTGGACTGGCGAACTGGTCTTTTCGATAGATGTTTGGGCAGATGGTCTGCGGAAGACTTGGGGTGACGGAAAGATTCAGCGGATCGAGCGCCTGGTGCCGGACATCGTTGCCGGGATCGAGCTAGTCCTCGAATTCATCCGCGTGCGTCGAGAAGAGCGTGAGGATCGCGAGCGGAAATGGCAAGAACTACAGCGCCGACGAAAATTGGCCCAAGCCCGAAAAGAAAGGGAAGAAAAACGCCTGGCACACCTGATGCACATTATTGGCCTGCGGCGTGAGGCCCGAGATATCCGAGATTGGCTGGCAAGCTTGCCGCGTGGGATCAATCTCACAGAGGAAAGCGATCTCGGTCGGATGATAACTTGGGTTGGCCGTCGTCTTGCTGAAATTGATCGGCAAACCGGAATCGAAGCCGCTCAGTCCTTCGCTGGAACGAACGGCTTGTTCCCTGGAGTGGATGAACTGCATGACCCAGAAGGCGATCCGCTTCCTGGTTCGGTATGGGACCACTAAAGTTCCTGAGGCACTGTGTTGGCTCGAATCTGAAGTATTTGCAGTTCTACATCGAGGCGCATCAGGATACACATAAGCCACCGGGGTTAGACGCGCATTTCAGAATTCTGGCCGAGTGACTTGACGTTGAACTTGGTTAGGGGCCGATCTCCACAAATCGATGGCATTCAGCCATGAGGCTATATGCCGTATCAAGGCGATCAGGCGTAGGCTGCGGCGGGTTTCCCGTCGTCGTTGTGCCAGGGGTCAGGGTCCAACCTCCTTCGTCCATGACGATACGGAGCCGCATGATCTGCTTTCCACGCGTTCTTGCGTCGGCGAGCCCACGCCCGACTGCCCAATACGCATGTTGAGCCATGATCCAGCTCTCGATCAACCGGACTAGAAAATCCTTAGGGGGCAGATGTTTCCACGCATCTGCGTCCTTACGAGCGCGCAATAACGGCAATCTGTCCGCACTTTCAAACCGATGCGCTTCTTTCGGTGCCTCGATCATGCTGAAGGTCAATCCGCGAAGCAAAGCATTCGCAAGCAGCGTAGCATCGCGTGGCCGTCTCTGCAGTTCAGTCTGGATGTCTCGCAGGAATGTGACCGGGTTGCCCACAAGTCCCGCCCCCGTCACCCAGTTTTCGGCAGATATCGGAAGGTCAGTGCCAGCGCTGAGTTCGTCGAGGAAAGTGCGCGCAATCTGTTGCGTCGTCATCGGTCCTCCCAGCAAGGTACCCACCGTCCAATAAAACAAACCTTCAAGAGTAAGGCGAAACAGCTGTCTGACCTGAAGCTCTCGCCATTGATTTGATATCTCAGGACGAAGTGCCGGGTCGCGCCAGGCCGCCGGCAGGTCCGCCATTCGAGTCCGCAACGCATCGGCTGTAGGCTTGGCTAACGCCCAATCCTCATGAGCGGCCGCAAGCAATGCAATACCCCTGCTGCGCACGCTCGACGCCAGATCGCCACCCAAACGAGCATACATCACCTCTCGTTCGACCTCGGTGACATCGTCGAGCGACCACAATGCCCCCCACCGAACGGCATCTTCTCGAGATACAGTGACTGGACCAAACTTGTTGAACGCTTCATGTGCCAACTCGGTACGGATTGCACTCTCGAATTCGTCCAGAACCGGGTCGAGGGCAGGATCAGGCTGAAATACGCCAGCGGCTGACTCGACCGGCAAGAGCCACCCGAGTGTGCGCAAGCTTGGCCCATAGTTCAGCGGTGAGATTATGCCTGTCGATTCTCTCCTCATATCCCTGCGCGCCGCCCATTGGGCTCCACCGAAGTGGTACTTGGGGGCGGTCATGAGCTCCTGCATGGCTTGTCGCCCGGGAAGATCACTCTGGGGCTGGTGCAGGAATTGCGACCAAGCATAAATTGCCTCAATGCGATCGACAAAGTCGCGCATCTGCTCGGCATTCGCCCCTATCAAGCCGGAGGTCTTCACTATCGTTCTGACGCGACGCCACGCCCAAGCCATGACGATGTACGGACGGATATGCCGAGCCACATTGTTCAGATCGGGCAGCACTTGGTCCATAAGTTCGAAGTTGATCTGCCGCAGGCCCAGCGGGTCGACGCCGCCCATGCCCATCTTTGCAGCCGCGACAGGCCGCGCCTCAAGCTGCTGGCTCGTTTCGAGTAGCAATTCCTCGAGTGACGACATGGTTAGCAATCCTTGTTGAGGATCAGGCGGGAGCAGCAGTCGCAGACCGCGACACCTTGGGACTTCAAATCAGCTTTCGACGTCATGGGAAGGAGGATGTGCTTACGCGGGCAAAAGTCCGTCGCTTCGTCCAGGACCGTGATCTTGGCAAAGTCGACTGGATTCTGGAGGCCTCGAAGCAATTTCGGCCAATGGCGGGACGTCTTCAGGTCGTCGAAGCCCGCGCTAGGGCCTCGCCCATCAGCGGCTGCAAGGTAGGCCCGGATTTGCTCGCCCATGGTTACGGCGCACCGCGCTCTATGGAGCTCTGCGGCCAAGTCAACCTGCGGATTGAGGACAGCAACAAACGCGGAAATGCAGTCCGGATCAAGGTTTACCGTGTCGAGATCGATCCCCCTCTTTACGAAAAAGCGCCGCGCCCTCATCGGCCCAGAGCCTGGCTGGAGCGTGCTGTGATATAACAACGCGGTGGCAATGATCATGTCAGCCTCCGGACCGGAGAGATCCGACACCCGGTGCAGGATTCTTTGCACCCAGGATTGGACTTCATGCCGTTCGGGTCGCAGGCGATCCGCCAAGAAATGGGCCAAGGACAAGGCAATTGGCACGGCGCTTTCCCTTGCCGATGGGGCGAGGATCGCGTCCAGAAGCTCTGCAAAATACCGTCGCGACTTTTCGTTCGCCCGTAGGTTGGCGGATGTCCGGGCGCTAAGTGCATCAACGTCGTCCTCGTCAGCGTCATCGCCGCCGGAGGCGGCCTCATGCCATGGGCCGCGCACCTCGATGAAGCTGGCCCGGATCATGGCCATCGCCCGCTGCCAAGCGAATTGTTGACCGCTGCCGACACCGGAGACGGTCGCTGATGTCAGATGAGCCGTGGCCAGATCGCCCAGCGTTACGAAGGTCGAGCCTTGGGTGCCGTTCGTCGCAGCCGGTCCTGCACCGCTAAGAGGCGCGATGACGGGAAGGCGTCCAGGATCTTCCTTGAACCAGGCAAGGATCGCAGCCACATCCTCGGGGGTCTCGGTACCGCTGAGCATGGCGAACAATTTCGACGCGATGGCTCCCGTCCGCCGGATCAATTCCAACGTGATCGACACGGAAAGAAATCCCTCCCAGGCGAGGTCACCCTTTTCCAGCCGCAGGATAAGCCGTCCCGTCTTGAGAGCGTCCAGTTCGAATCCTGCGGCAGGCAGGCTGAAGAGACCCTGCTCATCGGTCTCGATCTCTCCGACCTCTGCCGATCTAAGAGGGCTTCGCAAACTTGCCAGCATCTTGCCGTGGCCAAGAGGTTTCAAGATGCGGCCGACGACCGTGTCTCCTTCCAGCTTCGCATGCAAAACGCCGATATCGGATCCTGTCTGCGCCTCCTTGTTGTCATCTGGTGCCTGGCGAGCGGGCGGGGTTCCGACCGATGATTGCCAATACGCCTTCGCGTCTCGCTGGACCCTGAGGACGCTGGCTTCGATGTTGTGCCCGAACAGACCGGCGTTAGTTGCATTGGCACTGCCCGCGAGCAGGAGCCGCCCTTGCTTGCACTGAACCTCCATCGTCTTGGCGTGTAGCCTCCGGTGATCATCGGCCAAATGAGAGAGCGCCACCGGCTCCCATTGCTGTTTCGAGGCATATGGCCAAGGGGGGGCAATTCCGGCCCCGACGCTGCCAGATGGGTGTGAGTGCAGAACGACATTGTCGCAATTGGTCATTGCAGCCAGCTTCGAGATGCCATTTCCGTCCAAATCGAAGTAAGGCGATGCCACAGCGATGCGCGTCGCACCGCCCAACTCATCGGCGTAAAGAGCGATTTGTTCTGCAATCGGGGCATCAAGGCTATGCAAAAGCCGAAACTGGCCATTGCGCTGGCCGCGCTCTGCTGCTTTCCGAAGGTCCGTTGCCACATCACGACAAGCATTTCCATCGGTGGCACGAACGGCATCCGACGTCGCCATGGCCTCAAAGAAGGCCGCACCGTCATCGAAAGCATCGGCAGCAAAGCTTGGATGCAAATGTTCGATGACCTCGAGGTTTCCACCCCAACCTGAAAACGTCAGATTTCCTGATCCAACCAAAAGATGCGTGTCGTCGACAGTCGAGAGAACACTGATTTTCGGGTGAAAGACACCCGGCCGGTTGCAAACGACGGGAGAGATTTCATAGTCCCGACCGACTCTTCGCGCGCCCTCTTCACTCAGCGCTGCCCGAACCCCCTCCAGGTCGGACAAGATAAGCGCGCCGCGCGCCCGCCCGCGAAGCAACGCATCGAGGATCACAGCCTCGAAAAAAGACAGACTGAGCGCGTAGGTTGTAAAGACGACTCGTGTCCACGGAGCCGATGAAACAAGATCAACCGGGTTCAAAGCCATCTATCCAATCGTAGCCATTTGATGCGCTTCTCAAGATCATTGCCGGTCTATCGGCCTTCGACGCCCACTGCGTTTCGCTTTGATAGCCGATCAGGGTTGCAGTTGGCAAAGGCCGCAGCACAAGTTGGGGCCAGGAGACGAGAAGGCTCAGTTCATTGATTCGACTGCAACAACGCCCACTGCTGGGGCTGCTGATCAACCCATTCGGCAAGACCGTCACGGCCATGGAGCTTGATGGCGATAGCCTGCAGATCACCCGGCTTGGCAAGAGTACAACACTGTCGCTGCAGGTGCTGGGTGCCCCACCGTCCCTTCGGAAGGGACTTCTCGGAACAACACTGAGCATTAAATGGGGCGCGGATGAAACCATCATCCTTCGGGGCGCGGACCATTTCGCTGCCCGGGAGTTCTCCGATGGGCTGAAAAATGCATGGGTCCAGTTCAACCTCTCGGCGCTTGAAAGGGAAGCGGGGCGCTTCGATAGGATTCTTGCAGCAGTGAGGGCGCTGGCATTGCCGACCAGCTATCCGGCTGCGTGCAAGGTCTCACCGGTGCTGAATGACGCCCGTTCTCTTGACGTTTCGCTGCTGTCGAAGTTGCATTCAGAGGCCATCGGTCCAGAGGCAACAGCGCGGATTGCGGTGGTCCGAAACTTCGCAGGCGACCCGCGAACGGTAAGGGCCAATGGCATCACCGCCTTCGTCATGGCGGAACTGGACCGCTGGAAGGATTTCTTCGACACAATTGAGAGCAAGCCGCTGACGCCGGAACAGCGCCTTTCGGTTGTCGTCGACGAGGATGCGACGCTGGTGCTCGCCGGGGCAGGATCGGGCAAGACCAGCGTCATCACCGCCAAGGCGGCCTATCTGGTCAAGGCGGGCATCCGCCAGCCGGAGGAAATCCTGCTTCTGGCCTTCGCGAAGAATGCGGCCGAGGAAATGTCGGAACGGGTCGAAGCCCGATCCGGCGTGCCCATCGTCGCGCGGACCTTCCATGCGATTGCCTATGACATCATCGGGATCGTCGAAGGGTCGAAGCCCGCCTTGGTAGATCATGCCACCGACGACACGGCCTTTTCCAACCTGATCAAGCAGATCCTGAAGGACCTCGTCTACCGCTTGTCAGAGGTGTC